>MKRZ01000104.1:0-4088 GCA_001897075.1 Mesorhizobium sp. 61-13
TTGCCGTCCGGCATCCAAGGCCGGTATTTGTTAGTCAGCCTATCTGACGAGATACGTCAGTCAAGCGTAGCTGCGCGGAATTGTGCTCAACAAGTCGAGAGCGCTTCTGCGCTGGAGTGTCGCTATGTGCGCAGTTCTCAACTCTGCCAAAGCGTCACCTGATCAGAGATAGCCGAGAAAATAGAGAATGATGATGCCGATCAGCGGGACACCAAGCAGCCAGAGAATGAAACCTCGAAGCATTTAGCCCTCCTGTTTTTTCCAGGAGAACAATGGTGTTGGGCGGACTTTGTTCCGTCGGTTCTAAAAAAGCTTTGGGCAGGCCGGGGCGCGACGCGATACGCCAACTGCAGATTGGCGAGATGTATTGTCAGCGCTTGTCGGCCGGTTGCAAGGGCCGACGCGACTGAATGTGCAACAGTCGGGTTATATGCGTCAGCCCCTGCGCGGCAAGATTCTGACAATGACAATACCCGTTCTGTGAAACGCCTCACATTCGCGCATCATTGTTGCGTGCATTGCCGTGCCATGACGCAGGTCGCATTGCCCGCGCGTAGCAGGGCAATGTGAGAAGAAATCGGTCTGTGGGGCCGGATGGTGCCCAGGGGCGGAATCGAACCACCGACACGCGGATTTTCAGTCCGCTGCTCTACCAACTGAGCTACCTGGGCATCTATCGGAAGGACCAAATTGGTCGCGCCTCCGGCTTTCGCAACATGCTTGGGCACCTGCGAAAGCGCGTGGGTTATAGCACGAGAATCCCGCCTGTCTAGACGCGTTGCAGGGTTTTAGATGCCATAAAGATGCTCCCGCCCGGTGCGGCATGTAGAGGAACTCAGGCCGGGGCCTGCTAACCCATGCGCCGATAACTCGTCAGGCTCGAATAGCGTTTCCGCGGGCCGTTTACACGCCAGAATTCGATCCAGAAGTTCGTGTTTCTAAACAGGAGCTTGCCGCGGTACATATCGCTGCCGCAGTGATGATGAGCGATCTGGTTCGGTGCCAGTCCGAGCCTCACGAATTCCAGTCCGGTGAGAAAGCGCACGCTGATGCCATCATCGTCCATCGCAAGTTGATAGCTTCGATTTGCCTCGACGGTGGCAGTTCCGATCTGCAGTTCTCCGCGCTCGGAAATCAATGTCTCGGTGACTGTCGCCGTACCGGCAAATCGATGCTTGGCGCGGTTGAGGTGATCGACGACCGTACGTCGCACCTGCCAACTGCCTACGAAGCTGTTCGCCAAGCGATCCATTGCAACACCAAGTTTGCCGGCATTCCTATCACGCGCGGAACCAATCGTGTCCAGAGCCGAATTGATGAGGGGGACCGGCACGAGGTCAAATCAATCGAAAAAAGCGAACATTCCGACAAAAACAATGCGTTGGAATCGCTATATGAAGAATGTCATTCCTCAGACTGCGAAGTATGGAGAATGAATTGTCTTCCGTTTCCTCAGTCAGCCGTGTGGCCGATCCTTTGCCGTCTGAATCCGCAGGCAAGGCGATGCACTCTTCGATGTTCGACCGGTCGCTGGTGCTGTGGCCTGGTATCGTCCTGGTCGCGATTGTGGTGGGGGCAGCTTACTCACTGCGTGAGTTTCCGGGGCTGGCCATTTTCAGCCCGATGATCCTGGCGGTGATTATCGGAATGGTCTTTGCCAATGTCGTCGGCGTGGCGCCGAACACCAAGGCCGGCATCGGCTTTTCCCAGAAGGGCCTGCTTCGCTTCGCCATCGTCATGTTGGGTTTCCAGCTCACGATTGGCCAGGTGCTTTCAATAGGAGCAAGCGGGTTCGGTATTGTCGCGCTCACCCTTGCGGCCACATTCGTTTTCACGATTACTCTGGGTCGTTTTCTTGGCGTCGAGCGGCGCCTGGCTGAACTGATCGCCGCGGGAACGTCGATATGCGGCGCCTCGGCCATTGTCGCCACGAACGCGGTTACATCTGCACGTGACGAGGATGTGGCTTACGCCGTAGCCTGCATCACTTTATTTGGAACTGTCGCCATGCTGGGCTATCCAATGCTGGCGCCTGCATTGGGCCTCGACCAGCATCACTTCGGGCTCTGGGCAGGAGCGTCGATCCACGAAGTCGCGCAGGTCATCGGTGCTGCATTCCAGAATGGGGCGGACGCAGGCGAAATCGGAACCGTTGCGAAGTTGACCAGGGTGGCGCTGCTCGCGCCGATGGTTGTCGCACTAGGCCTTGTGGTTCGCCGTCGCAACGGGGGTCAGGATGCCGCGTCGCGGCCGCCTTTGCCCTTGTTCGTCGCGGGCTTCGTTGCGGTGGTCTTGTTCAACAGTTTCGTCGGCATTCCCGACACGATCCGCCCAACTGTCTCCTTTGTTACGACACTGATGCTGTCGATGGGCCTGGCAGCAATGGGACTTCACACCAATGTTTCCGAGATCAGGTCCCGAGGCGTCAAGCCGCTCTTTCTTGCGCTTTCCGCATTTGTGTTTATCGCTGGTTTCAGTCTGATGCTGGTGAAGCTGGCGGGTTGAAGGAAGCGGGATGACGCTTGAACAGTTGCGGATTTTCGTTGCTGTGGCCGAACGCGAACACGTAACGCGCGCTGCCGCCGACCTCAATCTGACGCAGTCCGCAACCAGTGCCGCCGTGGCGGCCCTTGAATCACGTTATGCAACGAAATTGTTCGACCGTGTTGGCCGCCGCATCGCTCTGACCGATGCCGGCAGGATATTCCTTGTCGAGGCCAAGGCAGTGCTTGCGCGCGCCGCCACGGCAGAACTCGTGCTGGCAGACCTTGCCGGATTGAAAGTGGGATCGCTCAACCTCGCTGCCAGCCAGACCGTCGGCAATTACTGGTTGCCAAAGGTTATCCATGCTTTCCGCGCCGCCTATCCTGGCCTCTCCGTCGAACTCACAATGGGAAATACGGAAACGGTTGCCGCACTGGTTCGGGAGGGCGTCGCCAACCTGGGCTTTGTCGAGGGCCTCGTTGAGGAAAACGCGCTGCAGGTCACTGCAGTTGCCGATGACGAGATGATGCTGGTTGTGCCTGTGGGCCACCCTTGGGCGAAGGCGAGGCGCGGTGCGGAGATTGATTTGAGATCGAGCCGCTGGGTGTTGCGCGAGCATGGGTCCGGCACCCGCTCCATCGTCGATGCGATGCTTCGGGAACGCGGCTATGGTTTGCGCGATATCGAAATCGACATCGTGCTGCCCTCCAACGAAGCCGTGCGTGCCGCAGTTGAATCGGGCGCGGGCGCGACGGTCCTGTCTAAGCTGGTCGTCAACAGCGCGCTGCAGACGGGAAGCCTTATGGCGGTGGATTGTGCTGTGCCGCGCCGGCAGTTCTACATGCTGCACCACAACCAGCACCATGTGACCGCTGCCGAGCGGGAGTTCGTCCGGCTCGTCAAGGAAGTCTCGGCCTAAGCAAGGCCGATTGCCGGAACTCTCTACGATTTACTCAGAAAATCGGCTGCTCGTCAGCGATCACCTTGCCAGCGCTTGGCAGGCAGCCGGGCGGCACGGTTTCAGCGGCACCTACAATTTGGCGGGCACAAGGGGCGCGGCCTCGACGGCAGGCCCAACAGCCGGCAAGCGGTGCCGGATTGTGCAAATTGTGCGATAAGATCAGAAGACATATCGACATCGTCCAACCACAATAGCCATTCGCCCGGAGGCATCCATGACCAATTCGACTATCTCTGCCCGCAAGAATGCATCTATTTCGCGCGGTGTCGGCATGACGACGCAGATTTATGCCGATCGCGCCGAGAATTCGGAGATATGGGACGTCGAGGGCAACCGCTACATCGATTTCTCATCGGGCATCGCGGTGCTGAACACCGGCCACCGTCATCCCAAGGTGATGGCGGCGGTGAAGGCGCAGCTCGACCGCTTCACGCATACCTGCCACCAGGTCGTTCCCTACGAGAGCTATGTCCATCTTGCCGAGCGACTGAACGGCATGCTGCCCGGTAAATTCGACAAGAAGACGATTTTCGTCACCACCGGCGCAGAGGCGGTGGAGAATGCAGTCAAGATTGCGCGCAATGCCACTGGCCGCCAGGCCGTCATCGCCTTTGCCGGCGGGTTTCATGGTCGTACCTTCATG
>MKRZ01000104.1:4123-4490 GCA_001897075.1 Mesorhizobium sp. 61-13
CGGGCGACGTGTTCCATCTGCCGTTCCCGGTTGAACTGCATGGCGTATCCGTCGCGGATTCGCTTGCCGCACTCGACCGCCTGTTCAAGGCCGATGTCGATCCGGCTCGCGTTGCGGCCATCATAGTCGAGCCCGTGCAGGGCGAGGGTGGTTTCTACGAGGCCCCGCGCGAATTGATGAGCGTTCTGCGCAAGGTTTGCGACCAGCACGGCATCCTCCTCATCGCCGACGAAGTGCAAACCGGCTTTGCCCGCACCGGCAAGATGTTTGCCATGGACCACCATGAAGTCGCACCCGACCTCACCACAATGGCCAAGAGCCTTGCTGGCGGTTTCCCGCTTTCCGCCGTGACGGGTCGAGCCGAGAT
>MKRZ01000104.1:4515-13320 GCA_001897075.1 Mesorhizobium sp. 61-13
GCAACCCTATGGGAATCGCAGCTGCCCACGCCGTACTCGACGTGATCGAGGAGGAAAAGCTTTGCGACCGCGCCAATATGCTTGGCAACCGGCTGAAGCAGCGGCTGGAATCCCTGCGCGGCGATGTTCCCGAGATCGTGGACATTCGCGGCCCCGGCTTCATGAACGCCATCGAGTTCAATGACGTCAAAAAGAAGATGCCGTCTGCCGATTTTGCCAATGCCGTGCGCCTGAAGGCGCTCGACAAGGGTCTGATCCTGCTGACCTGTGGCGTCTACGGCAATGTCGTGCGCTTCCTTGCCCCGATCACCATCCAGGACAATGTGATGACTGAGGCCCTCGACAAGCTGGAAGCCTCGATCAGGGAAGCAAGAGCGTAGAAAGCAATTCCAGCAAAAGTGGAACCCGGTTTTTCGTCCGGAACTGCGTAATTTTTACTTATCAGGTCGTAGCTGGAACGGCCTGGTAGGCGGCGAGATCGGCCTTGAGCGCATCGGCGCCGGCTGTGACCGCGGCCTTGGTCGGCGAGAATCCTGCCGCCATCATTTTGCGGCCCATCATGTGGTCGGTCGGTCGGTTGACGGATTCGATTGCCACCAGCCGGTCGCCGATGAAATGGTAGATCGAGAATTTGTTCTCGCTGGTCTCACCAACCGCAATATGATTGTCCGCGCCGGTTGTCAGGCCGACCATCTGAAGCTTCATGTCGCCTATGTCCGACCAGAACCAGGGTACTGCAGAGTAAGCGTCCCCGTGACCGACAATGGTGCGGGCGGCAAGGCGAGCCTGGTCGGTGGCGTTCTGCACCGACTCCAGCCTCACATCGTTGCCGGTGAACCAGTGCCGATAGGACGCGACGTCACCGATTGACAGTATTTGCGGTTGAGAGGTGCGCATCTGCGCGTCAACGCAGATACCGTTGCTGGTAGTAACGCCGGCGGCCTCGGCCAATTCCACATTGGGGATCACGCCGATACCCACGATGACGAGTTGTGCCGGCAGACGCTCTCCATCCTGAGTTACCGCAGCCGATACCCTGCCGTCATTGCCGTCCAGCCGCGATACGGTGGTGCCGGTCAGGATCCGTACGCCCGTTGCCTCAAGCCGTTGCCTGACATGGCTGCCGATTGCCGGGGCAACCACCCGGCCAAGCAAGCGGTCGGCGGCTTCGACGACGGTGACGTTGCGCCCACCGGCTCTCAAGGTGGCCGCGATTTCCAGCCCAATGAAGCCGCCGCCGAGAATGACGACGTCTGTACAGTTTGAGCTTAGGTCGCGGATCAAGCGCGCGTCCGCAATGGAGCGCAACGAGACCACTCCCTGCAACTCTATCCCGGCTATAGGCAATTTGCGTGGTCTCGATCCGGTCGCAAGGATCAAATGATCGAAGGCAAGCGACGCTGCCCCGGCAAGCTCGAGCTTCCGTCCGGCCAGATCGATGCGGTCGATCCACAGACCGGGCCGATAGTCGATTGCATTGCCGCTGTAGAAGGCCTCGCCGCGCATCGGTTGCGGCTTTGCTTCACTATCCTTGATGAACGTCTTGGACAGAGGCGGCTTGTGATAGGGCAGTTCGTTCTCGTCGCCAATCAGCACGACCGGCCCGTCGAAACCCTCTTCACGCAAGCTCGCTGCAGCCTGCACTCCGGCATGGCCGGCTCCGACAATGACGACACCGTTCTTCATAGCAATCAGCTTCCCGAAGTAAGAAGGTAGAATTTCCAGCCAAGTGGCGATTTCCTGGTTACGCCACAAGTATCCACATCGGGTCGCACCCCGAACGGCCTCGTGTCAACTGATGGCTATCGAAGGCAGTGCTGCGCGGGCGCCTCAAAACTTGACCTTATCAGTTTAGAATAGTTCTAAACTATTGTTTCAATTATCTTTTCCTGACGATTCCGGTTGACTTTGGCAATCGTCGTCGTTTTATGGAGAGAGAGGCGCTCCGGCGCTCGTCCTTTGATGTCTGGGCCTTTAACCCTTTCGATTGGAGGTAATCGGTGTCTTGCTTGGCCGGCTGGGCGGTATCGCGCCAATCTGGTCTTGTCCGCACATGGTGCGGGTTTCGCGACGACGTCGGTCCACCTTGTCGAAGAAATCGGTCAGGCAGGCCAGGAGACCACGTTGGCGCGGTTGAATGGTTTTTAGTGTCTTCGAGGAGATGAGAACGATGGTCAAATCCAGGGTTATGGTCCGCAACAGGGGCAGGCTGGCCGCAATCGGCGCGACGGCGTTGCTGACAGCAGCGGCATTCGTGCTGCCCGCCAGGGCCGAAACGGACGCCAAGGCGGTCGTCAAGACGTATGCCGACATCGCGCTTGCCAAGTATGAGGATTCGCTGACGACGGCCCAGGCGCTCGACGCTGCGGTTGATGCGCTGATCGCCAAGCCCTCGGAGGAAACGCTCAAAGCGGCGCGCGACGCGTGGAAGGCATCGCGCATGCCCTACCAGCAGACGGAAGTCTATCGCTTCGGCAACGCCATCGTCGACGATTGGGAAGGTCGCGTGAACGCTTGGCCGCTGGACGAAGGCCTGATCGACTATGTTGACGGCAGCTACGGCACGGAATCAGACGAGAACTCGCTCTATACCGCCAACGTCATCGCCAACAAGAAGATCGAGATCGACGGCAAGGAGATCGACGCTTCCAAGCTGACGCCGGAATTCTTGTCGGGTACGCTGCAGGAGGCAGGCGACATCGAAGCCAACGTCGCCACCGGCTATCACGCCATTGAATTTCTCCTGTGGGGTCAGGACCTGAACGGCACCGGTCCCGGTGCCGGCAACCGCCCCTATACGGACTATGACACCGCCAACTGCACCGGCGGCAATTGCGACCGTCGCGCCGAATATCTCAAGTCGGCCAGCACGCTCCTGGTTTCAGATCTTCAAGAAATGGTCGGCAACTGGAAGGAAGGCGGCGAAGCACGCAAGGTGCTTGAGGGTGAAGATGCCAAGGCTGGCCTTGCCACGATCCTGACCGGCATGGGCTCGCTCTCCTACGGCGAACTGGCTGGTGAACGCATGAAGCTTGGTCTTCTGCTGCACGATCCGGAAGAGGAGCATGATTGCTTCTCGGACAATACCTACATCTCGCATCTCTATGACGCCGTCGGTATCCGTGACGCCTATCGCGGCAGCTACAAGCGCTTGGACGGATCGGTCGTCGAAGGTCCTTCGCTCGCCAATCTGGTCAAGGAAGCCGATCCGGCGCTCGACACCGAGCTTTCCGGTAAGCTGGACACCACTGTCTCCAAGATGGAGGCAATAGAGGCGCGCGCTGTTGGCGGCGAGGCCTACGACCAGCAGATCGCCGAAGGCAATACGGAAGGCAACGCGACCGTCCAGGCGGCAATCGACGGACTGGTCGACCAGACCAAGTCGATCGAGCGCGCGGTGGCTGCTTTGAAGCTGGATGCCATCGCCTTTGAAGGGTCGGACAGCCTCGACGCGCCGGACAAGGTATTCCAGTAACGGGAAGTCGTCATTTCCAGCTACGCGGCGCGCAAGGCGCGCCGCCAAGCCAGACCGATAGAAAATGCTTATCTGCCATTGCAACATCATCACGGAAAAGGAAATCGAGCAGGCGATCATCGACCTGCTCGACCAGGATCCGTGGCAGTTGATTGTGCCTGCAAAGGTCTATCATTCGATGAAGAAGCGCGGTCGCTGTTGCGGCTGCTTCCCAAATGTGGTCGAAACGATAATTCGGGTAACCGAGCAATACCACGCGCGCTCGGAGGCGGGCGCCGTGGACATCGTTTCACACTTGGATCGCGTACGAGGATTGCGCGTCCAATACGGGAGCATGACCCATGAAAGGCGAAAGTCAGATCATCGAGCGGCTTAATGAAGCTCTCTTTTTAGAGTTGGGCGCCGTCAACCAGTACTGGGTGCACTACCGCCTTCTCGAAGACTGGGGATACATAAAGCTTGCCAAGAAGGAACGTGAGGAATCGATCGAGGAAATGCAGCATGCCGACAAGCTAGTCGCGCGCATAATTTTCCTCGAAGGCCATCCGAATCTGCAATCCGTAGCACCTCTTCGCATCGGGCAGAACGTGAAGGAAGTACTGGAATCGGACCTGGCCGGCGAATATGACGCACGAACCTCCTACAAGAGGTCGCGCGAAATCTGCAATGAGTTGGGCGACTACGTCACCATGAAGCTGTTCGAAGAGCTGTTGTCTGATGAGGAGGGTCATATCGACTTCCTCGAGACGCAACTTGACCTCCTTGCCTCGATTGGCGAGGAAAAATACGGACTGCTCAACGCTGCGTCGGCCAACGAGGCCGAATAGGACATGCGGGAATGCGGCGCATACTGAAGCTTGTGCGCCGCGCGCGGCGGGCCTTTGCGGGCCTGCCCTCCCTCCAGGAACCCGGGCTCAAGTTCGCATGCCTGAGCGCCGCCGTTCTTGTTTTGCTGGCCGGCCCGGCCAGTTCGCAGGAGCCCGCTGGACTCTCGCCTGTCCGCAAGGACGTGACGCCCAAGGATCAGCGGCGCGTCGAATCCGTCACCAAGCCGACCACGGACTTTTCCAAGCCCGAGCAATTCGAATTGATGCAGGGCGGCGCCGGCACGTCGAAGCGTCGGGTCAACGCCGATTCATTCTCGCACTTTTCGGCAAACATCACTTTCGAGGAAGAGGGCACCTTCAAGCTCGGCAACGCCATCTTTCGCAAGAACTGGGTGTCTTCTCCTTCCTCGACGCAGGCGTCGGATGGCTTGGGGCCGCTGTTCAATGCCCGCGCGTGCCAAAGCTGCCATCTGAAGGACGGGCGCGGTCATCCGCCGGAAGGCAGCCTTGATGCCACGTCGATGTTCCTGCGCTTGGCGCGTGAAGCGGGCACTGCGGAAGAAAAGGCCGCAGTTGCGGAGCACAGGGTTCTGAACTTTCCGGACCCGACCTATGGCAGCCAGTTGCAGGACCTTGCCGTACCTGGCCTTGCCGGCGAAGGTCGTATGAAGATTACCTATCAGGAACAGCCGGTTACCCTTGGCGACGGCACCCTCGTTTCGCTGCGCAAGCCGACTTATTCCGTGGATGATCCCGCTTACGGTCCGCTCGATCCGCGTATCACGCTGTCGCCGCGCATCGCCAATCCCATGATCGGGCTTGGCCTTGTCGAGCAAATCCATCCCGCGGATATCCTTGCCCATGCCGACCCCGACGACAAGAACGGCGACGGCATTTACGGCAAGGCCGCCATCGTGCGCGATCCGGTTACCGGCGAACTGACGCTCGGCCGTTTCGGCTGGAAGGCACAGGCGGCGACCATACGCCAGCAATCGGCGGACGCGCTGGCCGGCGATATCGGCGTGTCTTCACCCGAAGCGCCACGGAACTGGGGTGATTGCACCGAAGCCCAGGTAAAATGCCGCGCCATGCCGACGGGCGTCCAGCAGCGTCTTGGCGACACCGAGGCTCCGGTCCCGGTGATGGATCTGGTCACCTTTTATTCGCAAAACCTTGCAGTGCCGGCGCGGCGCGACCTCGACAAGCCTGATGTCTTAGCTGGCAAGAAGGCGTTCTACGAAATGGGGTGCGTTGCATGTCACACCCCGAAGTTCGTTACCCGGCGTGATGCGCCCAACAAGGCGCAGTCATTCCAGTTGATCTGGCCATATTCCGATTTCCTGTTGCATGACATGGGCGAAAGCCTTGCCGATGGCCAAAAGGTTGGCGAAGCTTCCGGCAGCGAATGGCGCACACAGCCCTTGTGGGGTATCGGGCTGACCCAGCGCGTCAACGGCCACACCTTCTTTCTGCATGACGGCCGCGCCCGCAATCTCACGGAGGCCATTGTCTGGCATGGTGGTGAGGCGCAAGGCGCGCGCGACCGTTTTGCGGCAGCGAGCGCTGCCGAACGTGATGCCCTGGTCAAATTTCTGGAATCCTTGTGATGCTGAAGCGTTTGACAATTGCCTTGGCCCTTCCAGTGGCCTTGCTGCTGACCTTGCCAGCTCACGCGGCGGTCAAGGCGTCCGATGTCATTGGCCGATCGATCGACGGCTTCATCCGACCTGCATATGCGCAGTTGCATGACCGCGCAGCCGCCTTGACCACGTCCGTCAAGACGCTGTGTGCGGCACCGAGCGATGCCAATCTCACTGCGGCGCGCTCCGGGTTTTCGGAAGCCGCAAAGGCGTGGTCCTCGGTCGAAATAATTGCTTTCGGCCCGATCCGCGTGGGCAATCGCTTCGAGCGCATGCTGTTCTGGCCCGATCGCAAGTCGATAGGGCTGAAGCAGGTGCAGGCGGCGCTCGCTGCAAAGGATCCGGCGGCCGCCGACCCGGCGCAGATGGCGGGCAAAAGCGTTGCCATGCAGGGTTTTGGCGCTTTGGAATATGTGCTTTTCGGTGCTGATGCCGAGACGCTTGCCGGCCAGGACGGGGCTTACAGGTGCTCGTTTGGCGCAGCCATTGCCGGCAACATCGAAACGATGAGTGGTGAGGTTAAGGCCGAATGGGATGATCCGGACGGGTTTGCCAAGACGTGGTCCAATCCGGCTGGCGATAATCCCGTCTACCGGACAGGTTCCGAGGCCGTGACCGAACTCATGGGTGTGTTCATCAACGGGCTGGAAATGATCCGCGATGTCCGGCTCAAAGGGTTCCTCGGAAACAGCCCCGATACGGACAAGCCGAAGCAGGCGATCTATTGGCGTTCGCAAGGCACCGGTGCTTCGCTCGCTGCCAATCTGGATGGGATCGATCGCCTGTTCCAAAGCTCCCATCTCATCGACGCTCTGGAACCCGATGCACGCTGGATCGGCGAGTCGATCCACATCCAGTTGACGAACGGAGTGGCTGCGGCCACGTCCGCTTCCGGGCCGATCGACAAGGTTCTGGCTGATACCGGGCGACGCAAGCAACTCGAGCATTTCGCCTTGGTGACGAGCAGTCTGTCCAACCTGTTCGGCACGCGGCTCAGCGGCGAATTTGGGCTAACGGCTGGGTTCTCGTCGCTCGACGGAGATTGAACGGTGAAGCGGGTTCTGATCGACCGCCGTGACTTCCTGCGTGCTGCGGGCGCAAGTTTCGCTGCAGCCGTGGCGCCCGGCGCATGGGCAAGTACACTGGCTGCGGACGCGGTCTTCGCGACTGCCTTCGTGCGGCGTGACGGAAGCTATGGTGCGGCCGTGCTGTCCGAAGCAGGCAAGGTGCTACATGCCATAGACTTGCCCGACCGCGGCCATGACGTCACCTTCGATCCGGTTTCCCGCCGCTCGGTGGTGTTTGCTCGGCAGCCCGGCACTTTCGCCATGGCGTTCGACCATTCAGGCCGCGAAAAGCCGCTCACCATTTCCAGCATCACGGGCAGGCACTTTTTCGGCCACGGCGTCTTTTCTCCGGACGGCGCGCTGCTCTACGCTACCGAGAACGATTTCGACAACGCAGCCGGTGTTGTCGGCGTCTACGATGCGCGTTCGAATTTCGAGCGCGTAGGCGAATTTCCCACCTACGGCACCGGTCCGCATGAACTGCTTCTGCTCAATGATGGCCGGACCATTGCCGTAGCCAATGGCGGCATCGAAACCCACCCCGACTACGGCCGTGCCGAGTTGAATCTGGCCACCATGAAGCCCTCTTATGTGCTCATCGACCGCGTCAGCGGCGACCTGATTGAAAAGCACGAACTGCCGGCCGAACTGCACCAGCTTTCGATCCGGCATATGGCCGCGGATGGCAACAACACAGTGTGGTTCGGATGCCAATATCGCGGCCCGGTAACCGACAGGCCGCTATTGGTAGGCCGCGCGGCACGCGGCAGGGACCTGTCGCTTCTCGAAATGCCGGACGGAGTGCTGAATGGCTTCCGCAACTATATCGGTTCGGTGGCGACGAACCCCGATGCCGGAACGATTGCGGTATCCTCGCCGCAGGGCAATTCGCTTGCCGTGATCGAAGCTGCGACCGGCAATGTCGTTTCGACCGGAAGCCTCGTCGAGGTTTGCGGTCTGGCTCCGGATAGGACAGGCTTCATTGCGACCACAGGCGGCGGCGCGATTGTGAGGCCGGACGGCCAGACCTCGACCGATCCCGACCATGTCTGGGACAATCACATGCTGCGTATAGAGGCCTGAGAACAGGGCTTAGGCTTTCAGCAGCCACTCATGTTCGGCGGCGTTGTTGAATTTCCAGGTGCGCTTCGGCCCTGCCATGACATTGAGATAGTAAAGGTCGTAGCCGTGGCAGGCTGCGCAAGGGTGGTAGCCTTTGGGCACCAGCACCACGTCGCCATCCTCGACGGCGATCGCTTCATCCAGCGACCGGTCATCCGTATAGACGCGCTGGAAGGCAAAGCCCTGCGGCGGGTTGAGCCTGTGGTAGTAGGTCTCTTCCAGATAAGATTCCGCCGGCAGATTGTCCTGGTCGTGCTTGTGCGGAGGATAACTGGACGTGTGTCCACCGGGGGTGATCACTTCGACGACCAAAAGGGAATCGGCGGGTTGTCCTTCAGGCAGGATGTTGGTCACGTAGCGGGTGTTGGTGCCCTTGCCACGTGTCTCCTGGCCGAGTTCGTCGTGGCCGATGACACGGACCGGCAGGCCGCCACCGAGGCCGGGCGCTGAGCATACGGCAAGCTCGACTTCTGTCTCGGCACGTACGTGCCAGCGCAAGCCTTGCGGCACGTAGACTGACCAGGGCTTGCCTTCGAACGGCGACATGCGCTCGCCGAGCAGTCCAAGATTGCGGCCGTCGGCTTCGACTGTTCCCTTTCCCGAAACGAAGACCAGGCAGATCTCGCGATTACCAGTTTCTGCGGAAACCGTTTCCCCTGACTGCAAGCGATGAA
>MKRZ01000105.1:0-8776 GCA_001897075.1 Mesorhizobium sp. 61-13
GCCATTGGTCGAGGCGCTGCCCGGCCGCATCGGCACCGGCTTCCAGTTCGATCGAAGCGCCCCCTATCAATCTTTTGGCCTGTTCGCTATGAGCGCTCATCTGTTCAAACCGTTCCGGACGTTGCCATGACCCGGCCTTATGCCGATGAAGAGGAAGAAAAGCCGCTCGATCCGTCGGTCGAAAAGGTGCGCAAGAAGCTCATCCGCTTCATGGGCATCAATCTCGGCCTTCTGTTCCTCGCCCTTATGGTGGTGATCGTCGCCCTTGTCTACAAATCGCGTACCGCCGAGACACCCGTCCCGGTGCTCGCCGGCGACATCCAGGTGCCGGCCGGCCAGCCCATTGAAGGCGACATCGTTTTGCCGCTCGGCGCAAGGATCGTCTCGCAATCGATCTCCGGGAACCGCATTTCGCTGGACGTCGAGCTTGCCGAAGGCGGCCGCGCCATCTTCATCTATGACATCGCCGAGCAGCGCCTGGTCGGGCGCTTCGCCGTAAGGACGAAGTAACCGTCACGATCAACTGTTCAAAGGGATGTGATCTGCGTCTTGAAACTGTATTGGAACTCTGCCTATCTAAGCAGTGTCACCTGATTTGATTGGTGATTTGGTTGTTCTTGCTGCGAAAGGAAAGACACTGAGAACAGCACTGCGGAAGAAGGCCGATATCGTGCCTTCGCCGGCCGGGATCAGCGCAAGCGATACCCGCGCCCTCGATACAGTCCTTGTCAGTCTGGAAGACTCCAAGGCCGAAAATATCGTCTCAATCGACATTCAGGGAAAATCGAGCCTGGGCGACTATATGGTCATCGCCTCGGGCCGGTCGAACCGCCATGTCGCGGCTGTTGCCGATCACCTGCTCAAGGCGCTCAAGGATGCCGGCTACGGCAATGCGCGCGTCGAGGGGTTGGCCAGCGCCGACTGGGTCCTGATCGATTCCGGCGATATCATCGTCCATGTCTTCCGGCCAGAGGTTCGCGACTTCTACAATCTTGAAAAGATGTGGCAGGCGCCGGACCTGGAGGAAGAAACGCTGCACTAGAAGCGCTCGCAAAGCCGCTCTAGCGCAGGACGCGGATAACCTTGTCGAAAACCGGACCGGTTTTCGCACCGTGTGAAGGTTGCGTTTCAATTTCCGCAATCGTCATTGGCCAGGACGTGGAATGAAAATCTCCGTGCATGCCGTGGGCCGTATGAAAACCGGCCCCGAAAAGGAACTTGCCGACCGCTATTTCGAGCGGTTCGCCAAGGCTGGGCCGGCGATTGGCCTGGAATTTACCGGCATTGCCGAAATCCCCGAAGGTCGCGGCCAGACCGCCAGCGAGCGCCGGCGCGAGGAAGGCCAGAAGCTGCAAGGCCAATTGCAGGCCGGCAGCGCGCTTGTCCTGCTCGATGAGCGCGGCAAGAACTTCTCATCGGAAGAGTTTGCCGGCCGTCTCGGCCTGTTTCGCGACGGTGGCCGCAAGGCTTTGGTCGTTGCCATCGGTGGGCCGGACGGTCACGACCAGTCCTTGCGAGATCAGGCCGATCTGGTGGTCTCGTTCGGGGAACTCACCTGGCCGCATCAACTCGTCCGCGTGATGCTGGGCGAACAGCTCTACCGCGCCGCCACCATCCTGTCCGGCCACCCTTACCACCGCGCCTAAAGGCGGAATTGGTCGTCGCCCGGATTTTCGCCCCAATCTCCATCAATTTGCGCGGGAAGAAAGCGGTTCTCGGGATTCATTCGAAACCAGAATCGCTCTAGTGTCGGACCGGATGTCAGATCGCGCACACGTCAAGCAGGCCCGCTTCAGTGCCAGCCACCTCGCCGTGGCTTCGGCGCTTTTGCTTTTCGCCGGGCGCGCCGATGCGCAGGCAATCCCCGACGGCGTGCCCGACCCGCAAAGCAACCAGGCCGAATATGAGCGCGTCACCAGGGAAATCACCCTGTCGTCGGAGCGCATGGCAAGGCTTGCCGCCGATATCGCCTCCGTGCGCAAGGATTACGCCAGCATCACCGCAGCCCTCATCCAGTCGGCCAAGACCGAGCAGAAGCTCGGCGAGGACATCGAGGATATCGGTGCCAAGCTTGAAGGCCTGAAGGAGCAGGACGCCAAGATCCGCGCCTCTTTGGCTTCACGCCGCGACGTGCTTGCCGAAGTGCTGGGTGCCCTGCAGCGCATGGGCATCAGCCCGCCGCCGGCAATTCTGGTCAAGCCCGAGGATGCGCTTGCTTCCGTGCGCAGCGCCATATTGCTCGGCGCCGTGGTGCCGGAGCTGCGTGAGCAGACCGACGACCTCATGGCCGACCTCAAGGAACATTCCCGCATCACCGCCTCGATAGACGCCGAACGCGTCAAGCTGACCGAATCGGTAACCGACCAGATCGCCGAAAAGCAGCGCCTGACGCTGCTTCTGGAAGCCAAGAAGAAGTTCCAGGCCGAAACCCAGCAAGCCATCGCAGCCGAGCAGGAGCGGGCGAAGGACCTCGCCGACAAGGCGAGGAGCCTGAAGGAGCTGATCGCTTCGCTGGAGACAGACGCCAAGCGCAAGGCCGCCGTCGACCAGTCGGAAACAGCTGCCTTGCCCATTCCCGAAGCCAACCAGTTGCTCGATCAGGTGCCGTTTTCGGCCTTGCGCGGCCAGGTTGCCTTGCCCGTGACCGGCAAGATCAAGCGCCGGTTCGGCGGCGGCGACGGTAACGGTTCGGTGATGCAAGGCGACATGGTTGCGACACAATCGGGCGCGATTGTAACCGCCCCGGCGGACGGGAGCGTACTTTATGCGGGGCCGTTTCGTTCCTACGGACAACTCTTGATCCTCGATGCCGGCGGCGGCTATCATGTCGTGCTGGCGGGGATGAACCGGTTGACCGTCGCGTCGGGTCAATCCGTGCTCGCGGGAGAGCCGGTCGGCGCGATGGGTGAAGCAAGGGTGGCAAGCACCTCGGCGACACAAAATGTAGATGCCACGCCGGAACTTTATGTAGAGTTCCGCAAGGATGGAAAACCCGTCGATCCGACCCCGTGGTGGGCGGACCGTTTCTCTGGAAGGACGTGAAATGATGCGGAAATTCTCGCTTCTGTTTGCCGGTGCGCTGATGGGCGCATCTGCCATGAGCCTGGTTTACGGCGCACCCGGCTCTGCGGCAAATGCAGCGGGTTCCGAGACCTACAAGCAGCTGGCCATCTTCGGCGACATCTTTGAGCGCGTGCGGGCGCAATATGTGACCCCGCCTGACGACAAGTCGCTGGTCGAGAACGCCATCAACGGCATGCTGACCTCGCTCGACCCGCATTCGTCCTTCATGAATGCCGAAGCTGCCCAGGACATGCGCGTCCAGACCAAGGGCGAGTTCGGCGGCCTCGGCATCGAGGTCACCATGGAAAACGACCTCGTCAAGGTCATCACGCCGATCGACGACACGCCAGCCGCCAAGGCCGGCGTCATGGCCGGCGACTTCATTGCCAAGATCGACGGCGAGGAAGTCAGGGGCCTCACCCTCAACGACGCCGTGCAGAAGATGCGCGGCCCGGTCTCGACGCCGATCACGCTGACCATCCTGCGCGAAGGCGCCGACAAGCCGCTTGAAATCAAGGTCGTCCGCGACATCATCAAGGTCAAGGCGGTCAAGTTCCGGGTCGAAAACGACATCGGCTACATGAAGATCACCTCCTTCACCGAAAAGACCTATGACGATCTGGAAACGGCCATCCAGACGATCAAGAAGCAGATTCCGAAGGACAAGCTGAAGGGCTACGTGCTCGATCTGCGCCTCAACCCCGGCGGCCTGCTCGATCAGGCGGTCAGCGTCTCCGATGCATTCCTCGACCGCGGCGAGATCGTCTCCACCCGTGGCCGCGATCCCAAGGACGTGACCCGCTTCGACGCCAAGGCCGGCGACGACATCGACGGCAAGCCGCTGATCGTGCTCATCAACGGCGGTTCGGCCAGCGCGTCCGAAATCGTCGCGGGCGCATTGCAGGATCTTCGCCGCGCTACCGTGGTCGGCACGCAATCCTTCGGTAAGGGCTCCGTGCAGACCATCATCCCGCTCGGCGAGAACGGGGCCTTGCGCCTAACCACGGCGCTCTACTACACGCCGTCCGGCAAATCGATCCAGGGCAAGGGCATCACGCCCGACATCAAGGTCGACCAGCCGGTGCCGGCTGAATTGCAGGGCCGCGACCTCACCCGCGGCGAATCCGATCTCAAGGGCCACATCAAGGGTGCCGACGAGAGCGATACCGGTTCGGGATCGGCCGCCTATGTGCCGCCGGAGCCGAAGGACGACCTGCAGCTCATCTATGCCGAGCAGTTGCTGCGCGGCGAAAAGACCGACGCCTCCTTCCCGCCAAACCCGGACAAGGCTGTGCTCAACCAGTAGAAGCTCCGTCAGGGTCTGGTGACCCGATCGAAGCAATGCCATTCTGCCGGGACCGCAAGGTTCCGGCAGTTTGATTCGGGGATACTGCTTGCCTGACGCCATCAAGGATATCGAACGGCCGCTGGGACAGGACCTGGATGGGCCCCGTGCGCCTTCCAGATCGCGCAGCCTCAGCCGCGGTTCGATTGGTGCGGGGCTCGCCATAATCGCCCTTGTCGGCGTGTCCGCAGCCATTGCGCTGCGCGAACCTGCCCTGCGCAATCCCCAGCCGGTCGCGACGACCACGCCCAAGGTGACTGCGCCGGCGGAAGTGCCCGCCGCCACCCAGCCGCCGGCAACGCCAAAGGTCGAGACGGCATCGAAGCCGGACGGCCCGCAGATCATCCACCTCCAGCCCGATCCGGGCCAAGCCGGTTCGGGCGGCATCGTCATCCGTGACCCGTCCGCCGTCGGCCAGGACCTTCGCGTCGCGCATCTCCCCGACAAGGCGCTTATCGAGCAGAGCGAAACCGGTCCGCTACCGATCCGCGCCGCCGATGGCAGGCGGCCCTTCGATGTCTACGCCAGGCCTTGGTCCGGTGCGCGCGGCGCGCGCGTCGCCATCGTCATCGGCGGTCTTGCCGTCTCGCAGACCGGCACCCAGTCGGCGATCGCCAAATTGCCGCCCGAGGTGACGCTGGCCTTTGCGTCCGGCGGCAACAGCATTGGCCGCTGGATGGAGGAAGGGCGCCGGCGCGGCCATGAAATCGTCATGCAGATGCCGATGGAGCCGTTCGACTACCCGACCATCAATCCGGGCCGCAACACGCTGACTGTCGATGCCACGCCGGAACAGAACCTCATAAGCCTGCGCCGCGTGCTCTCGCGCACCACCAACTACACCGCCGTGATGAACTACATGGGTGCCCGCTTTACAGCCGAAGACAGCGCCATGGCCCCGATCATGGCCGAACTCGCCAAGCGCGGCCTCGGCTATATCGATGACGGTTCCTCGTCGCGCAGCCGCGCGCCGGACCTCGCCACGCAGGACGGCGTACCGCTCGCCGTCGCCGACACCCAGATCGATGCCACGCAGGACAAGGCCGCCATCTTGAAGAAGCTCGACGAGCTGGAAGCCACCGCCCGCGCCAAGGGCTTCGCCATCGGCACCGGCTCGGCCTTCGACGTCACCGTCGATGCCGTTGCCGCATGGGCCAACCAAGCCAAGATGCGCGGCATCGAAATCGTGCCGATCTCGGCTGTCGCCGCTGATCCCAACAAGCGCTGAGCCGCCAGAGAAATCCAGCCATGTCCAAGAAGATGCCCGTCGATCCCGAATCGCTGCCCTACAGGCCATGTGTCGGCTTGCTGGTTCTGAACGGCGAAGGGCGGGTCTGGGTCGGACACCGCATCGCCGAACCCGACAGCGAGTTTTCCGGCACCAGCCTGCTTTGGCAGATGCCGCAGGGCGGCATCGACGAGGGCGAGGAACCGCTGCCCGCCGCCCACCGCGAGCTTTACGAAGAAACCGGCATGAAAAGCCTGACCCTGTTGGCCGAAGCGCCGCACTGGATCAACTACGACCTGCCGCCGCATCTCGTCGGCATCGCCTTCAAGGGACGCTACCGTGGCCAGACCCAGAAATGGTTCGCGTTCCGCTTCGAGGGCGACGACAGCGAAATCCAGGTCAACCCGCCTCCGGGCGGCCACAAGGCCGAGTTCGACGAGTGGGACTGGCGGCCGATGCGTGAGCTGCCAAGCCTGGTCGTGCCGTTCAAGCGCAAGGTCTACGAACAGGTCGTGGCTGCCTTCAGCCACCTCGTTCGCTAGCTCCTGAACTTAGACCTTTGCGGTCCGGTGCATGTCTCCCGAAAGTAGGAACTCGTTTCGGGATAAAGACATGCATAAGATCAAAGGGCTAAAGCGTATTGAGCGAATCTGAAAGATCGCGGCACGCTTTAGCTCTTCGAGCGCAATGCGTCGTTGATGCCCCACATGTCTTTCTCGTCCGGGGCGGTCGCCAGGTCGAGAACGGGCAGCATCTTGCGCAAATGGTCGTGATGGGTGCGCACGCCATATTCGAGGTCCGACAGGTAGAAGCCGCCAAACGCTTCAGACTGCATGGATTCATTCGACCACACTGAAAGCTGCACATCTTCCGCCATCGTGTCGCGGTCGATCCGGAAGGCCAGATACCTGGCAGCGGCCTGCTCACGGCTTTCGTCACGATAGCGATAAATAGCTCCGCGCAGCAGCGTCTCGCCGGTCGACAGCGGAAACTCCTGGTAGAACTGCACCGATTCGGGCATCGCCGCGATCACCGCGTTCGGGAATATCCCGTAATAGATCCATGCCTTCTTCAGATGCTCGGGCAGACGCTTCGGCTCCGGCGCGATCTTGATATAGTTTTTCACGCTCCAGCGCCGCCCAGCGTGCGGGTTGTAGGTGGCAAACGAACGCGAAACGCCGTTGACGAACGGCTCGTCATAGTAGGTCGCCCCATAGAGGTCCTGCAGCGCAGGGTGCGCCATGGCAACATGGTAGCCCTCATTGTCGACGTCGCGCACCGACTTCCAGTTGACCTGGCTCTTCTGCGTCCAGATTCCCCACGAGGGCACCATGTCGGCCACGCCGTAATGCGACAGTTCGGCTTCGATCGGCTTCAAAAGTTCAGCCACCGATGGCTGCGGCCCTTCATTGCGGAAGCGGATGAAGATCAGGCCCATCCAGATCTCGAGATCGATCGGCATCAGGCCGAATTCCGTCTTGTCGAGATCGGGGAAGGAGCGCGGACGCGCAGCGCCGCGCAGCGTGCCGTCGAGATTGTAGACCCAACCATGGAACGGGCACACCAACGCGTTCTTGCAGGTGCCTTGCGTATCAGCAACGACGCGTGAGCCGCGATGCCGGCAGATATTGTGGAAGCCGCGCACCTCGCCGTCCTTGCCGCGCACCACCAGGGCGCGCTCGCCAAGCACGTCCATGGTCAGATAGTCGCCGGCATTCGGCATGTCGCTGACATGACCGATGATCTGCCAATGGTTGCGGAAGACGTGCTCTTTCTCCAGTTCCAGCAATGCGTTGGAATGGTAACTCCAGCCGGGCAACCCACTACGGTCCCAATCGTTTGGAACGGCCACATCACGAATGTGCGGGTTCATGGCAAGCTCATCTGTTATTGAATAATCATTCAATATAGGCATATTTGCCATTGAAATGCAATGGCTTGCGATTTTGCAGTGCAATCCTGACGCGGCCGGCAGCGCTCTCCCGATGGCTGACCCGCGCTAAAAAACCTCAAGGTTTCCGTGTCTTAGACGAGTGCCTGGCGAAGGCGAACGGACACCGACTTCGACCTCCCAATCGCCTGCAGGCGGCATGTGGCCACCACGCCTGCTAGCGCTTCCTCGACGCAGGGTTGGACGGCATCGACGTTCATCGAAAAGGCAAGGCGTCGAGCACGATCTTGGAAATCAACTCACGTTGTTCACAGGGCGCGATCACAATGTGTCTACGTAAAAAGGAGTAGCCCAGGGCTAGGCCTGAACCGAATCTTCCAGATATTTCCGAATGATGCATGACACATAGCCATAAGTTGGCCGCCGGCAGGCATTTAGCCTTTGTTGCGTCACCCTTCATAGCTGTTACTTTCGGCCTCTATTTCATCTTCAACGCCTCACTGATCGGGTTGGCGATTTCATGTCTGGATCGCGGTGGATGGGTTTTGGTTTTTTGAAATCCGCTCGAAATGCCGGCCGCTGGAGCAAGGCAGCCGGTCTCGTCACGATCTGCGTTCTTGCATTCGGCCTTTTCAAAGTGTCGCCAGGCCTCATTCGCTTCGCGCATAACGCCTATTACGGCCCGCCCTCGATCACGGCCGTCTTCCCGGCCAACGGAACCACCGAAGTGCCGGCAGGAACCAAGATACAGGTGAGCTTCGACCGCCAGCTCGGCGGAACGGCTGAGGCCGTCGACTTTCATCTGAGCGACAGCGAAGGCAATCCGGTCAACGGCTCGGTCAGGTTCGACGACCTTTTGACAACCGCCACCTTCACGCCAAACCAGCCCCTCGGGCCCGGCCAGATCAAGGTCGGCGTCACCATCGGCCAGGGCCAGCCCAAGGCGTGGCATTTCAACGTGCCGCAGAAACTGCCGCTGGTCACCGGTCACGGCGGGCCGATACTGCTGGTGACGACAGGGCAGAACACGTTCGAAACCTTCTACAGCGAGATTCTGCGGGCAGAAGGGTTGACGAATTTCCTCAGCCTTGACGTTGCCAAACTGGACAGCGAGTTGCTCGCCGCGCACACGGTCGCGATCATATCGGGCCCGGTCATCGAAGCGGACAAGCTTGCGATGCTCCGCTCCTGGGTTATCGGCGGCGGCAAGCTCATCGCCATGCGACCGTCGGGCGAACTCGCCGAGCTT
>MKRZ01000105.1:8857-14781 GCA_001897075.1 Mesorhizobium sp. 61-13
TTCACGGCACCGCCGATATCGTTGCGCAATCCGAAGGCGTCCGCACCGTTGCCGCACTCTTCCGTGACGCCGCCTCGCCAGCCGACGCGCCGGCCGTCACCGTGCGCGCTCTGGGCGACGCCGGCGGACAGGTGGCAGCATTCACCTTCGATCTGGCCCGCTCGACGGTCCTGACCCGCCAGGGCAATCCGGAATGGGCAGGCCAGGATCGCGATGGCCTCGAGCCGGTTCGGCCCAACGATCTTTTCTATGGCGCCGCCGCCCGGGATCCGCAGCCCGACTATGTCGACCTCGCCAGGATCACCATCCCGCAGGCCGACGAGAACATGCGCCTGTTGTCGAACCTGATCGGCTACATGACCTATGACGCCACCCCGCTGCCCAAATTCTGGTACTTCCCGAATGGTGCCAAGGCGGTGCTGGTCATGGCCGCGGACGATCACGGCACCGGGTCCGGCACACGGGATTCGTTCGACCGCATGCTGGCGCTCAGTCCGGAAGGGTGCGATCCGGTCAAATGGGAATGCCCGCGCGCGACATCGTGGATGTATGAAACATCCGGCATGAAGGATCGCCAGGCCGCCACCTACGCAACGCAGGGCTTCGACATCGGCTCGCACGTCAGCACTTACTGCCACAACTGGTCGGAGCAGTCGCTGAACCTCGCCTTTTCGCGCGACCTGGAGAAGTTCCGCCAGACCTTCCCCAGCCTCTCGCCGCAACAGGGAAGCCGCCTGCATTGCATCGTCTGGAGCGACTACGCCAGCCAGCCGAAGATCGGCCGCAGTTGGGGCATCCGCTACGACATGAACTACTATTACTGGCCGAAGGACTGGATAAAGGGCCAGGCCGGTTTCATGACCGGCTCCGGCCTGCCGATGCGCTTCAGCGATACCGATGGCGAGTTGATCAACGTCTACCAGCAGGAAACCCATCTGGTCGACGAAGTCTTCGCGTCGGCACCGGAAGCTGTCGGCGCTCTGCTCGACCGCGCCATCGGCCCGGAAGGCTATTACGGTGCGTTCGGCACCCACTACGATTTTCACAACGACTTCGACGTGCAGCTGATGGAGATTGCCACCAGGCACGGCGTTCCCATGGTGTCGGTCCAGCAGATGCTCGATTGGGCCGACGGCCGCTATGCATCGTCCTTCGACATTGCCAGCTGGCAGGAAGGCGTGCTCGCCTTCGATCTGAAAGCCGATACACGCACCGAAAACATGCTGCAGGGCATGTTGCCGATCCATTCGGCAAGCGGACGACTTGTCGAACTGCGTCGTGGCGGTGAAGAAATCGCCTTCGCCACGGAGACACGCAAGGGCGTCGAATATGCCCTTTTCCCCGGCACGTCCGGCCGCTACACGGCGGTTTACTCCCAGGCATCGGCGTCGAACTGACGCCGATCCGGCTGCCTGCCCGCGTTACTTCTTGCGCTGTACCAGGAACGCCGCTGTCGCCAGCACGACCGACGCGATCATGATCAGCGTTGAAATGGCGTTGAGCTGGGGCGAGACGCCCTGCTTGATCAGCGAGAAAATATAGACCGGCAAGGTCGTCGCGCCGCCTGAGTTCAAAAGATTGCTGGTGATGAAGTCGTCCATCGAGATGACGAAGGCCAGCATCGCGCCGCTGAACACGCCTGGCAGGATCAGCGGAAAGGTCACCCGCCGGAAGGCCGTCCAGCTTGACGCGTAGAGGTCGCGGGCCGCGTCCTCGAGATCGCTGTCCATGCCTTGCAGCCGCGCCCGGATCGGAAGGAAGGCGAACGGAATGCAGAAGGTCGTGTGCGCGATCGTCAGCTTCAGCAGGCCGTTGGAAATTCCAAGTTCCGAAAACAGGATCAGTACCGCCACGGCAACGACGATTTCGGGCAGCAAAAGCGGCAGGTTCACCACCGTTTCCGAAACGCGCCGGTAGCGCACCTGCTTGCCGCGCACCAGCACAAGCGCCGCCATCAACGCAACTATGGTCGAGACCACGGTGGCGATCGTGGCGACGAACAGCGATGTCTTGACCGCATTGACCAGCGCCGCGTTTGAGAGAGCCGCCGTATACCAGTGCAGCGAGAACCCGCCCCAGTTGGACACGATCCGGTTGGCGTTGAAGGAATAGAACACCACCACCGAGATCGGCAGATAGAGATAGACAAAGAACAAGATGCTGAACAGGCCGAACCCCGGATAGCGCCTGACATCGCTTTTTGCCGTCATGCCGCGAGCTCCCGGCTTTCCTTGCGCACCGCCCGCAGGCCGCGCCACAACAGGAAGATCAGCACCGAAGCCATCAGCACGATGGAGATGGCCGCACCCAGCGGCCAGTTGCGGGCCGGGCCGAACTGCAACTGGATCAGATTGCCCATCATCATCGTTTTGCCGCCGCCGAGGATCATCGGCTCGAGCACCGCGCCAAGGCAGGGCACGAAGACGAGGATCGAACCGGCGAGCATGCCGGGCTGGCTGAGCGGCACGATCACCCGGCGCAACGTCGTCCACCGGCTGCCGTAAAGGTCGTGCGAGGCTTCCACCAAGGCGCCATCGAGTTTCTCGATCGAAGCGAAGATCGGCAGGATCATCAGCGGGATATAGCTGTAGACCAGCCCGACCAGCATGGCGAAGTCGCCATGCAGCAGGCTGTCCATATCGTCGATAACGCCGAGGAAGCGCAACGTCTTCTCGATCACGCCGTCATTGCCCAGAATGATGATCCACGAATAGACCCGCACGATCATCGAAACCCAGAAGGGCAGCGTCACCAGATAGATCAGCACCACCTTCAGCGATGCCTTCTGCAGCGAGATGAAATAGGCAACCGGGAAACTCAACAGCAGGCAGATCAGCGTCGTCACCGTCGCCAGCACCAGCGTGCGCCCAACCACGATCAGATATTGCGGATTGAACTCCAGTTCGCCGCTCCAGCCCTCATTGAACAGGATCTGCTTGTAGGGCGCGGTCGTGAACACATAGTCGAAGCCGCCATAAGGACCGCGCGTCGAAAACGAGACGAGGATGATGATGCCGATCGGAATGATCAGCGTGCAAAGCATGATCAGATGAGTCGGCAACAGCCCCCACACATTCCAGCCCGGATTTTTCCAGCCGGAAGTTTCGTGGCGCGGCGTCATGCGCCCAGCACCCTGGCGGAATCGGCGGCGAAGCTCACCTTGATCGGCTGGCCGACCTCGAACATGCCGCTTCGCGACAAGCTGTTACGCAGAGAAACGCGCAGCTTCGTCTTGCCCGTCTCCACCATGTAGTAGGTGTAGCCGCCGAGATAATTGACCCCGACGATGGTGCCTTCCATCGGAATCTGCCCGTCTTGCGCAGGAATGCTGATCTTTTCCGGGCGGATGGACATCACAGCCGGGCGGCCGGTTTCCGCCTTCTTCTGCGGCGCGTTAAGCGTCATCCCGAGCGATACCTTCACCGTCGCGCGCTCGCCTTCAACAGAGACGACATCGGCATCGAGGAAATTGGTCTCGCCGATGAAATCGGCCACGAAGCGGTTCGACGGCTCCTCGTAGATTTCGGCAGGCGTTCCCAGCTGCTGGATTTCGCCGTCGCCCAACACGCAGATATGATCCGACATATCAAGCGCTTCTTCCTGGTCGTGCGTGACGAACACGAAGGTGATGCCGGTCTGCCGTTGCAGCGTCCTCAGTTCATCGCGCATCGCTTGCCTGAGCTTGAGGTCGAGCGCAGACAGCGGCTCGTCGAGCAAGAGCCCTTCCGGCTCCGGTGCCAGCGCGCGCGCAAGCGCGATGCGCTGCCGCTGGCCGCCGGAGAGCTGCTGCGGCCTGCGCGCCGCGAACTTCTCCATGTGCACCAGCCGCAGCATGTCGGCCACGCGCGCCTCGCGGCGCTCTTTTTCCCAGCCGACATTTTCCAGCCCGAAGGCGATGTTCTGTTCCAGCGTCATGTGCGGAAACAGCGCATAGCTCTGGAACACCGTGTTGACGCGACGGCGGTGAGGCGGCAGCCCCTGGATGTTCGCGCCACGCAGCGCGATCTCACCTGTCGTCGGCTGCTCGAAGCCGGCGATCATCCGCAATAGCGTGGTCTTGCCGCAGCCACTCGGCCCCAGCAGGGTGAAAAACTCGTTCTCGTAGATGTCGAAAGTGACCGGCTTCAGCGCCTGGAAGGTGCCGAAAACTTTCGAGACACCCTTGATCTCGACCGCTTTCCCTTGCCGATGCGGACTGTTGCGATCCATGGGCTGCTCCGGAAGGGTCGTTGAAGTCGTTCGAATAAAATACGCCGCGGTCCAAAAGGCAACGCGCCGCCCGGCAAAGGGCGACGCGTAAGATCCTCGTCTATGCTTACATATCCACCCACTTGCCGTCGCGAACGACGTGCAGGTCGATATCGACGGCCATGTTGGTCTGGCCGTTCTCGTCGAAGGAAACTTCGCCCAGAATGCCGTTGTGGTGGATTTCGCGGATCGCCTTGCTCAGCGCTTCCTTGTCTTCCGTACCCTTCTCCTTGATGACCTCGAGAAGGATCTGCGCGGCCTCATAGGCGTATTTGGCATAGGAGCCGGCAGGGTCGGTATAGCCCTTGGCCGCATAGGCCTTGTCGAACTCTTCGAGCTTCGGATTGCTCTGCACCGAAGGCGTGCCGACGATGGTGCCTTCAGCGGCGGCACCGGCGATCTCGATGAACTTCGGATCGTAGATGCCCGAAATGCCGTACATCGGCAGCGAGCCCATGCCGAGGTCGGCCATCTGGCTGCGCACCAGCGCGGCTTCGGTCACCACGCCGCCGAAATAGATCGCATCCGGCGATGCGGCCTTTGCCGTCGTCAGCATGGCGCGGAAGTCGGTGGTACCGACAGCAGCCGCGTCCGAAGCGACGATCTCGCCGCCGGCTGCCTTGAAGAAATCGCCGAACCACTTGGTGTTGGCAACGCCATAGTCCGTCGTGTCGGAGATGATGGCGATCTTCTTGACCTTGCCGTCCTTGGCAATCGCCTCGGCCAGTGGCTTGTTCTCATTGACCAGCGTCGGCGTCACGCGGGTGACGTTGGGCAGGTTCTGTTCTGTGATCTTCGGGCTGACCGCACCCCAGACGATGAACGGCATCTGAGCGCGGTTGAAAACCGGGATGGTCGCAAGCGCCACGGAGCTGTTCCAATGTCCGCTGGCCGCGATCACCGCCGGGTCGTTGATCAGCTTTTGCGCAGCCGAAACGCCGACGGCCGGATCGGAAGCATCGTCCAAGACAACCGCTTCGACCTGATGCGGATAGCCGCTGGCATTGGCCTGTTCGATGGCCAGGAGGAAGCCGTTGCGGGCGCCGAGGCCCTGTTGCGCGTTGCCCCCGGACAGCGGCCCGATGAAGCCGAGCTTGATCTGGTCGGCCTGTGCCTGGGCAGCGCCGAGCGCGACGGCAAGCAGTGACCCGGCCAGGATTGACGATACGCGCATGAGCGCTGTGCGCCTGTTTAACATTGGTTCCACCTCAACAGAATTGTCTGCCGCCGTCGTAGCGGCCCGGCCGATCCCGATCGTCGGCTGAGGTGAACTGTATTTATGCGTGACTGCTCACGAAATTCGGAAATTGCTATCTGTGACTTCGGAGATTCATTATGTGCGCGCCCGGGAGGCACTGATAATCGTGCCGCTCCAATCGAAAGAAGGGTCAGATGGCGGAACTGCTTGTCCAGCAATTGGTGAACTGGATAACCCTTGGCTGCATCTATGCCCTACTGGCAATCGGCTTCAGCCTGATCTTCGGCGTGCTCAACGTCATCCATTTTTCTCATGGCGACGTGGCCATGACCGCACCCTTCATCTCGCTGGCAATGGCTCAACTACTGGCGACCGCCGTCGGCGTATCCGGCCCCGTGTGGCTGATTATCGCCGTTCTGGCAGCGGTTCTGGCGGTCGGCATCATCGGCATCGTGCTGGACAAGGTGGTGATCCGCCG
>MKRZ01000106.1:0-85 GCA_001897075.1 Mesorhizobium sp. 61-13
GCGCCGATCGGCACCGCAATCGACTGGCCAAGCTCGGTCAGCGCGTATTCCACCTCGGGTGGCGTTGTCGGCCTCACGGTACGGC
>MKRZ01000106.1:114-4491 GCA_001897075.1 Mesorhizobium sp. 61-13
AGCGTAACCGTAAGCATGCGCTGGGAGATGCCTTCAATCCCGCGCTTCAGCGCGTTGAAGCGGGCCGGCTTTTCCTGAAGGTTGATAATGACCAGCAGGCTCCATGTGTCGCCCACTCTGTCCAGAACGTCGCGTACCGGACAACTGCCGTTGCCATCGTATTCGAACCCCGCCGAAGAATGCAGCAGCGGCGCAGATTGGGCGTCTTTCATCCGGGCGTTCATGCAGTTCCCTCTACGTAACCTGGGCACAAAATCATGCGTTCTTCCGCCAACGAATTTCCCGCACTATGTAGTTACCTATCGTAACCAGATTACGAAACATATCCATTTTGCCCGCCGAGGAAAAGCGGAAGTCACAGGAGAATGAAATGAACATTGCCCTGATCGGCGCCACCGGCTTCGTCGGCTCCGCGCTGTTGAAAGAAGCCGTTGCGCGCGGCCACTCCGTCACCGCCCTGGTCCGTAACCCGGCAAAGGTCGAAACCGCGGCCAACGTCAAAGCCGTGCAGGTGGACGTCAACGACGTCACGGCGCTCACGGCGCAGCTTGCCGGACACGACGTCGTTATCTCGGCATTCAACGGTGGCTGGGGTGATCCCGATATTTACAACAAGCATCTTGGCGGCTCCAACGCCATTGCCGATGCAGCCAAGGCCGCCAAGGTCCGCCTGATCGTCATCGGTGGGGCCGGCAGCCTGCACGCCCCAGACGGCAGCCAGTTCGTCGATTCGCCGCATTTTCCGGAGGCTTATCGCGAAGGAGCTCGCGCCGCACGCGACGCGTTGGCCGGCTTGCGCAAGGGCGACTGGCAAGACTGGTCGTTCGTTTCGCCCGCGGCGATGCTGGCACCCGGCGAACGCACCGGCAAGTTCAGGCTTGGCGGCGATGAACCAGTGCTGGACGCAAACGGCGACAGCCACATCTCTGTGGAAGACCTCGCAGTAGCGACGCTCGACGAGGCGGAAACCGCGCGTCATACGGGAAAGCGCTTTACGCTGGGCTACTAAAGCCAAGCCGGCCGGGCAATCAGATTGTGAGGCCGAACCCTTGCATCAGCCTGCGGGTCGCAAATTCGGCCCTGCCGGATGTGAACATCGCGAGGTCAGGCTCTGCGCCGTTGGCCTCGCGAAAATCCTCGGCACTGCTTTTACCCACCAGCGACAGCGCCCGCCGCGCGATTGCCTCGGCGGGATCCAGCCAATCAACCGGCCAAGGGGCGGTCTTGCGCATGCGGTTGACCAGGAACGGATAATGCGTGCAGGCAAGCACGACGATATCGGTACGAGCGCCGTCCTGTTCCACGAAGCAGGGCGCAATCTCGTCGCGCACCACGTCTTCGTCGACGAAACCGTCGCGCATGTATAGCTCAGCCAGTGCCGCAAGGCGGTCGCTACCGACCAGCCTGACATGGCATTTCGACGCCCATTGATGGATGAGGTCGCGCGTATATTGCCGCTTCACCGTGCCGGGCGTCGCCAGTACCGAAACCAGCCCTGAGCGAGTACGTTCCGCTGCCGGCTTGATCGCCGGCACAGTACCGACGAAAGGATGTCCGGGAAATTTTTCGCGCAACGCATCGATAACGAGCGTCGAGGCCGTATTGCAGGCAATGACCGAGATTTCCGGGCGAAACCGGTCCAGAAGAACACCGAACAGATCGAGCACATGTGACCGCAAGGCCGGCTCTTCCCACGCACCATACGGAAAGGCGGCATCGTCCGCGACATAGATGAAGCGACGATCCGGCATCAGAACTCGGGCCTCCCGTAACACGGTGAGGCCGCCAACGCCGGAATCGAACATCAGGATCGGCTGCTCAGTCACGTTCCGACCCTTCGCCCGGTGAGGCGGGCTGCTCATCCTCGGCATGCAAAGCGCGATCGACCTCAGCCTTGCGCTTCGGATAGCCCGCGCCGCGTGGCTCCTTCGGCGAGAAATAATCCAGAGACGCGACGACCCCACGCAGTACCTTGAGTTCGGGCTCGGCAAAGCCGGCGCGCGTCAGCACGGCACGCAGATTGTCCACCATCTTGGGCTTCTTCGGCGCGGGGCGGAAATACCCGCGCGCTTCCAACGCCGCTTCCAGATGGGCAAACAGGCCGTGCAATTGGTCCTTGGTCGCAGGCGGCATTTCCGGCCCGGAGAAATTCGTCTGCGTCTCGTCTTCAAGGCCGGATTTCATCCACTCGTAGGACATCAACAACACGGCCTGAGCAATATTGAGTGAAGCAAAGTTCGGATCGACCGGGAATGTAACGATCTCATCTGCCAGGCCGACTTCTTCGTTGTAGAGGCCGAAGCGCTCGCGACCGAACAGGATGCCCGTACGCTGTCCTGCAACCGAGCGGGCTCGAAGCGCCCTACCCGCCTCAACAGGTCCGGCGACCCTCTTGAAGCCATCACGCTGACGGGCCGTGGTGGCAAACACGAAATTGAGATCGGTAATCGCCGAGGCGAGATCGTCGAACACGCGCGTGCCATCGATGACATGGTCGGCCCGGCTTGCCGCAGCACGGGCCTTCTCACTCGGCCAGCCGTCGCGCGGATTGACCAGCCTCAGTTCCGAAAGGCCGAAATTGGCCATGGCGCGCGCTACCATGCCGATATTCTCGCCAAGCTGAGGCTCGACAAGAATGATTACAGGCCCTGCTGTTTGCGATTTCTGCTGGTCTTGGCTGGAAGGCATGTTGTTCAGCGAATGGTATGGGTGGCTTCGGTGCCGTCCCTGCCATATCCGGCCGGTAAAATGAAGGCTTTTCCAAGACCCCGTGAAAACTGCCCTTGCGTCAGACCCGTCAAACGCGCCCAATCTGGACATTCATGCTCCCAAATACCGAGAACAGGGCCCGTTGTGTCGTTTGCGCGCTTACAATGGCTTTGATATACGGGCTTCATCCTCGGCCAACCCCTTCGGCACGGCCGTCCAGATTTCCAGAAACGAGGCACTTTTCATGGCGAAGATCAAGGTGGCGAACCCGGTCGTCGAACTCGACGGCGACGAGATGACGCGCATCATCTGGCAGTTCATCAAGACAAGCTGATCCACCCTTATCTCGACCTGACCCTCGATTACTACGATCTCGGTGTCGAACATCGCGACGCCACCAACGACCAGGTGACGATCGACGCCGCCCACGCAATCCAGAAGTACGGCGCCGGCGTGAAATGCGCCACCATCACGCCCGATGAGGGCCGCGTCGAAGAATTCAAGCTCAAGAAGATGTGGAAGTCGCCCAACGGCACCATCCGCAACATTCTCGGCGGAACGATCTTCCGCGAGCCGATCATCATGAAGAACGTGCCGCGCCTGGTGCCGGGCTGGACCAAGCCGATCATCGTCGGACGACATGCCTTCGGCGACCAGTACAAGGCCACCGATTTCCGCTTCCCCGGCAAGGGCAAGCTGTCGATCAAGTTCGTTGGCGAAGACGGCAAGGTGATCGAGCATGACGTGTTCGACGCGCCCGGCGAAGGCGTTGCCATGGCCATGTACAATCTGGACGAGTCGATCCGCGAATTCGCCCGCGCTTCGCTGAACTACGGCCTGCTGCGCGGCTATCCGGTCTATCTGTCGACTAAAAACACGATCCTGAAAGCCTATGACGGCCGCTTCAAGGATATTTTCCAGGAAGTCTACGAGCAGGAATTCGCGGACGCGTTCAAGGACAAGAAGATCACCTACGAACACCGGCTGATCGACGACATGGTGGCTTCCGCGCTGAAGTGGTCGGGCGGCTATGTCTGGGCCTGCAAGAACTATGACGGCGACGTGCAGTCCGATACGGTGGCTCAGGGCTTCGGATCGCTCGGCCTGATGACCTCGGTGCTGATGTCGCCGGACGGCAAGACGGTGGAAGCAGAGGCAGCGCACGGCACCGTTACCCGCCACTACCGCCAGCACCAGAAGGGCCAGGAGACTTCGACCAATTCCATCGCCTCGATCTTCGCCTGGACGCGTGGATTGGCACATCGCGCAAAGCTGGACGACAACGCCGACTTGAAGCGCTTTTCCGAAACGCTTGAACGGGTCTGCATCAACACCGTCGAGAGCGGCTTCATGACCAAGGACCTGTCACTGCTGATCGGTCCGGACCAGCCTTGGCTCTCCACAACCGGCTTCCTCGACAAGGTGGATGAGAACCTGCAGAAGGCGATGGGCTGAGGGCCAAGCTAGGTCGTGCTTTACCGTTGCCACGCCCGGCTTTTGCCGTCTGGCCATTGTCAAAGAACTGACCCCGATTGAGAGGTCGGGAGGACGGGCGGCCGTTCGGTCGCTCGTTTAGTTAGATAGTGCGGCCTTGCGACCGCCCGTCCGGTGGCTTCCCTCAACCAGTGCACCGGCCATGCCGCAGCTCCAGCCTTGAAGGCCGACAAC
>MKRZ01000107.1 GCA_001897075.1 Mesorhizobium sp. 61-13
AAGATGTCGCAGAAAGCCTGTTCTCCCTGCACGATCAGTGGACGACCGATAGCCATGGCACGAAGCGCCGAACTGCCCATACCCAGAACCACGTCGGCCGCAGCATAGGCTGCGCGCGGATCGAGGTCGGCGCCGTGAAAACTCACGACTTCGCGCTGGCTTGCCGTGTTCACAGCCTTGGCCCGCCGTTCGAGCGCTTCCCGCGCCGGGCCGTCGCCGACCAGCACCAGTCGCACCGGATAGCGGTCGGCCAGCATGCCAACGGCATCGATTGCCCGCACCAGAGCATCGAGCTTGAGGTCGAGCGCCAGCCGCGACACGGTTACAATCAGCTGGTCCGTGTCCTTGACCTTGTGCAATTGCCTGAACGCCGAGCCGTCCACTTCAGGCGTATCGCGATCCGTATCGATCGGCGGCTCGATGACCCATACTTTGCCGCGCTGGACCTTGCGCGCATCGGAGCCAAGTTCCTCGGTTCCCATGATCAGCGGCACGGATGCAGGCACATAGGGCGGCACGCCCATGCTGAGCACGGTACAGACCATGGGTGACCCGAGAAAACTGACCGCGCCGTAGTAGGCGTCGAGGCACGTCGACCATTCGTAGGTATGGATAATGTCGATCCGCTCCCTTCGGACGATGGAAGCGATCTGCGCAATTCGCGTCGGGGCAGGGCGGTATTGGAGGGGATGCGCCGGCAAGAACTGAAGCTCGCGCATTCCGATATATTCGACGAGAGGCCCCGGAACACCGTAGATGAGTGCCTCATGGCCGGCGGATTTTGCCGCAGCCGCCAGATCTATAGCATTGATTTGGCTTCCGCCGATCGAAAGATCATGCGGGCAAACAAGAATACGCAATATTATCTTTCCAGCTTCGGGCAATACATATCTGAAAGATAGCTGAAATTATGTATATATTTGTTCGGTAATTTAATCAATTATTCCATAGCGTTCGCCGTCCAGCACAAAGCTTAATTCGGCGCAGCGTGGCGCTACCTCTTTCGGATATGACCGTTCGGCGATTGGCCGAATTTACTCCATTGGTGCCGAAACTCCATTGTTCGGGCGGTAGCCTGTCGGGAACGACGGAATATCGATCCGCGACAGCAATGGAGTCGATGGCATGATCGCAGCGAGTGTTGTTCTTGGCGAGGGAGTGGTCATCCATCATCCCGACCTCGTCAATCTCTATGGCTGCACGGTCGGCGACGGCTCGCGTGTCGGCACCTTTGTCGAAATCCAGAAAAACGCCGTGATCGGCCGCAACTGCAAGATCTCCAGTCACAGTTTCGTCTGCGAAGGCGTCACCATTGAAGATGGCGTCTTCGTCGGTCACGGCGTCATGTTCACCAACGATATCCATCCGCGCGCGGTCGCGGCCGATGGCGGCCTGCAGACCGAGGCGGATTGGACGGTCGTTCCGACGCTGGTCAGGGCCGGCGCGTCGATCGGCTCGAACGCGACGATCCTCGCCGGCATCACCATCGGAATGGGCGCGCTTGTCGGAGCAGGTGCCGTCGTCACCCGCGATGTTCCCGACTACGCCATTGTCGCCGGCGTGCCGGCAGTCGTGACCGGAAGGGTCAAGGATGCGCCGCCTGTTGCGCGCGTTGCAGGAGGTGCACGATGATCGGCGTCGCTGTCATCGGTTACGGCTATTGGGGGCCGAACCTCGTTCGCAATTTCGCCGAGGTGCCGGGCGTCCGGCTGGCTGCAGTGTGCGATCTCAACAAGGAACGTCTTGCGCCCGTCAAGGCGCGGTATCCGTCCGTTGCGATCACCGACAATTATGACGAGATCCTGAGCGATCCGAGCATTTCGGCCGTCGCTATCGCAACGCCCGTCTCCAGCCATTTCAAGCTGGCAATGGCTGCGCTGATGGCGGGCAAGCATGTCTTCGTCGAAAAGCCGATTGCCTCGTCTGCCGAGGAAGCCGAACGCCTTGTCGAGGAAGCGGCCCGTCGTGGCCTTGTGCTCGCGGTCGATCACACTTTCGTCCATACCGGTGCCGTCCGCAAGATGCGCGAACTGGTCGATAACGGCCTGGGCGAGATGTACTACTACGACTCGGTGCGCGTGAATCTCGGCCTGTTCCAGCACGATGTCAGCGTTATCTGGGACCTTGCCGTCCATGACCTTTCGATCATGGATTACGTCATCCAGCACAAGCCGGTCGCGGTTTCGGCAACGGGCATCAGCCATGTTCCGGGTGAGCCGGAAAACATCGCGTACCTTACGCTGTTCTTCGAAACCAACCTGATCGCCCACATCCACGTCAACTGGTTGGCGCCGGTCAAGGTGCGCCGCACGCTGGTTGGCGGCAGCAACAAGATGATTGTCTATGACGATCTCGAGCCCAGCGAAAAGATCAAGGTCTACGACAAGGGCATCACGCTCAACGGCGACCAGAAAGCCAATGGCGAAAAGGTCTACCAGGCGCTGGTCGGCTACCGCAGCGGCGACATGTGGGCTCCGCATCTCGACGTCAAGGAAGCCTTGAGCACGGAATTGCGAGAATTCGCGCAGTGCATCGAACAGAGCAGCACGCCGATCGCCGATGGCAGGGCGGGCCTGCGCGTGGTGCGCATTCTCGAAGCTGCAACCCAGTCGCTCGCACAGCGCGGCCGGGTCATCGAACTGGAAAAGATTAGGCGGGTGGCATGATCCCTTTTCTCGATCTCAAGGCGCAATACGCAAGTATCAAGGAAGAGGTCGATGCCGCCGCGTTGCGCGTTCTCGCCTCGACCCAGTACGTGCTCGGCGAGGAAGTGGCGGCGTTTGAAAAGGAATTCGCCACCTATAGCCAGGCCCGCCATGCCATTGCGGTGAACACCGGCACCAGCGCCTTGCATCTGGCCTTGCTCGCCGCCGGCATCGGCCCCGGCGATGAGGTCATCACCGTGCCTTTCACCTTCGTTGCCAGCGTGTCGGCCGTTTGCTACACGGGTGCCAAGCCGGTGTTCGTCGACATTGAGCCGACCACCTACACGATGGACCCGGCAAAGCTCGAAGCCGCGATCACCAGCCGCACCAAGGCGATCATGCCGATCCATCTCTACGGGCAGATGGCGGACATGACCCCGATCATGGAAATCGCCGCCCGTCACGGCATCCCGGTCATCGAGGATGCCTGCCAGGCCCACGGTGCCGAATATCACGGCAAGCGCGCCGGCAGCATCGGCATCTCCGGCTGCTTCAGCTTCTACCCCGGAAAGAACCTCGGCGCTTGCGGCGAGGGCGGACTGGTCGTTACCAACGACGATGCGACCGCCACGAAAATCCGCATGTTGCGCGACTGGGGTCAGGAGCAGCGTTACCACCACACGCTGAAAGGCTTCAACTACCGCATGGACGGCATCCAGGGCGCGATCCTGCGCGTCAAGCTGCGCCATCTGGAGAAGTGGACCGAGGCGCGCCGCACCAATGCGCGGCATTACACGACCTTGCTGAAAAACGTCGAAGCGGTAGCTGCTCCGACCGAGGCGGCCGGCCGGCGTCACGTCTATCACATCTATGCCGTTCGTTTGTCAGACCGCGAGGCCCTGCGCCAGAGCCTGGACGCCGCCGGCATCGCCACCGGCTTGCACTATCCGATCCCGGTGCATCTGCAAAAAGCCCATGCCGATCTCGGCCACCACAAGGGCGATTTCCCCGTTTCCGAGCAGGTGGCATCTGAAGTTCTGTCGGTTCCGCTCTACCCCGAACTGACGTCCGAGCAGATCGCCACCGTGGTCGATGCGATCGCAGAGGCGACCACTGCCAAGCCGGAGAGGGCTGCCCTCCGTGTCGGCTAAATCGAAACAGGCCAGCCGCGTTGTGGCGGCGGTTCACGGTCGCAAGACCTTGGCGCCCGAGCTCGAATTCGTGCCCGGCCTCGCCGATGCGCTGCGCGAGGCCTATGACATCAAGGGTCTGGTCGAACTCTACCAGCGCTTTTCCGCAGGCGACGGCTTCATCGATGCCACCATGCGCCGCACCATCTGGCGGGCATTGGCGCTGCGCTGCGGGCCCGGATTGCAGATCGGCGTCAATGCCGGTTTCAAGCATATCGAGACTTTCGACATCGGCGCGGGCGTGTTTATCGGTTCGCAAGCCATCGTGCAGGGCCGTTTCGACGGCACCTGCATCATCGGCGACAACACCTGGATTGGCCCGCAGGTATTCCTCGACGCACGCGATCTGGTGATCGGCGAATGCGTCGGCTTCGGCCCCGGATCGAAGGTACTGGGTTCGGAACACAACGGCATTCCGGCAGACGTGCCGATCATCCGCACCGATCTGGAAATCAGGCCGGTGCGCATTGGCGATTGGGTCGATATCGGCACCAACGCCACCATTCTTCCGGGTGTCACCATCGGCAAGGGCGCGATCATTGGCGCTGGCGCTGTGGTCACAGAAGACGTGCCGCCCTTCGCCATCGTGGCCGGGGTGCCTGCGAAATTCCTGCGCTGGCGTCCGGAATCGGAAGCCGTGCGCAGTGCAGAGGGGAAATAGGCGATGAAAAACAAGCGCGTATTGATAACAGGCGGAGCCGGTCTGATCGGTTCCCACATCGCCGACATCGTGGCACGGGAGCGCCCGCGCGAAATCATCATTCTCGATAATTTCGTCCGCGGCCGGCGTGAGAACCTGCGTCAGGCCATGGCGGATTTCCCGCTGACCATCGTTGATGGCGATATCCAGGACCGCGATCTTTTGGCTCGCCTGTTCCAGGGCGTCGATGTCGTTTTCCACCAGGCGGCGATCCGCATCACCCAATGCGCCGAGGAACCCCGGCTAGCCTTCGACGTTCTGGCCGGCGGCACGTTCAATGTGCTTGAGGCGGCCGTCGCTGCCAAGGTGTCGAAGGTGGTTGCTGCTTCGTCGGCCTCCGTCCTTGGACTGGCTGAAAGCTTCCCGACCACGGAAGCGCACCACCCCTACAACAACCGCACCATCTATGGCGCCGCCAAGACTTTCAACGAAGGCCTGCTGCGCTCCTTCGCCGAGATGTACGGCCTGCGCTACGTCGCCTTGCGCTATTTCAACGTCTACGGCCCGCGCATGGACGTCTACGGCGCTTATACCGAAGTGCTGATCCGGTGGATGGAGCGCATCGCTGCCGGCGAAGCGCCGCTCATCTACGGCGACGGCTTGCAGACCATGGATTTCGTCCATGTCCACGACATTGCCCGCGTTAACGTCCTCGCCGCCAAGTCCGACGTCACTGACGAAGTCTTCAACGTCGCCAGCGGCACCGAAATCAGCCTGCTTGAATTGGCGCAGCGCCTGAGCGCTGTCATGGGGTCTACCGCGGCTCCGGTTCATATGCCGGCCCGCACCGTCAACGGCGTCACCCGCCGTCTGGCCGACACCAGCAAGGCCAAGACCATGCTCGGCTTTGAGGCGACGACAAGGATCGATGACGGATTGCGCGATCTCGTCGCCTGGTGGCGGCAGGAGCGCGAGGCAACACAGGTCGCTGCAGAATGAACAAGCCGCTCGCCCAGATCGCTGTCGCCAAGCCGGTCCTCGGCGAAGAAGAGGCCGAGGCTGCCCGCCGCGTCATCCTGTCCGGGTGGGTCACGCAAGGTCCGGAAGTTGCGGCCTTCGAGCGCGAGTTCGCCGAAACGGTCGGCGCGCCGCACGCGGTTGCCGTGTCGAACTGCACCACCGCACTGCATCTGGCATTGAAGGCGGTCGGCGTTGGTCCCGGCGACGAGGTCATCACCGTCAGCCACTCCTTCATCGCGACGGCGAACGCCATCGTCTATTGCGGCGCCGTGCCGGTGTTCGTCGATATTTCGGCTTCCGGCTACAACATCGATGCGAGCCTGATCGAGCCGGCCATCACGCCGCGCACCAAGGCGATCCTGTGCGTGCATCAACTTGGCGTGCCCTGCGATCTGGCCACCATCGTCAAGGTCGGCAAGAGCCACGGCATTCCCGTCATCGAGGATGCTGCCTGCGCCATCGGTTCGGAAATCCTGTGGAACGGGCAATGGGAAAAGATCGGCAAGCCGCATGGCGATATCGCCTGCTTTTCCTTCCACCCGCGCAAGGTCGTCACCACCGGCGACGGCGGCATGCTGACGACGGCCAATCCCGAATATGACCGCAAGTTCCGGCTCTGGCGCCAGCACTCGATGAGCGTGGCGGACACCGTGCGCCACTCGTCGAATTCAGTGATCTACGAGACCTATCCGGAAGTCGGCTACAACTACCGCATGACCGACGTGCAGGCCGCCATGGGCCGCGAGCAGTTGCGCAAGCTGCCGGGGATCGTTGAACGCCGGCGCGAGATCGCGGCGGACTATGCCGAGCGCCTCGGCCATATCCGTGGGCTCGGCGTCCCGATGGAACCTGAATGGGGCCGCACCAACTGGCAAAGCTACTGCGTGACGCTGCCGCGTGGGGCCGACCAGCGCGCCGTCATGCAGGCATTGCTTGATCTGGGCATTTCCACCCGGCGCGGCATCATGAACAGCCATCTCGAGCCGGCCTATCAGCATCCGGGCGCTTATCGCCAGGGTTCGAGCCTGCAGCACAGTGTTGCCGCGCAGGGCGGGTCCATCATCCTGCCGCTCTTCACGCAGATGACCGAGGCGGAAATTTCGCGCGTCGCCGATGGCCTCGAACAGGTTCTCGGCGCAGCAAATTCAGCCGCCGCTTAAGTTTTCTAAAACGTCTACGTCCAGCGCCTGACAAATCCCGGCAGCTTTTCTGCCGGGAACAGCCTCAACAACAGCCGCAGCGAATAAAGCCCCGTGACGGCCGTCAAGGTGACGCCGATGATCGTCGCCGGCCAGAATGGCAGGAACATCAACGCAGCAAACGCAACGGCTGCGGCAGGCAGGAAAATTGCGCCGAGCCTGAGGTTTTCGGCTGACCACCGAAATCCGCTCATGCGGCGCACGATCACGTAGATCAGGCTGCTGTGCCAGACATAGAGGCCGAAGAAGGCAATACCGGCGCCCTTCAGGCCGATCTGCGGCACCAGCAGCCAGGCCAGCCCGACATGGACGATTGTCGCCGCCACTTCCGTCCAGAAGAAAACTTTGCGGTCGCCCTTGGCCAGGACGATGAAGCCCATCGGCCAGGCGACGATGCGCAGCATCATGCCAAGGCAGATCCAGCGCAGCAGGTCCACGGCCGGCACGAATTCCCGTGAATAGAAAATGGCCATCACCAGCGGTGCGACCGTCAGCGTTGCCAGCAGCCCGGGGCCTGCCAGAAGAATGCTGATCTGCGCCTGTTCGTTGACGAGCCGGTTGCATTCCTGGTTGTCGTTGGCAACTGCGGTCAGGCGTGGGAAGAAATCCGTGCCCATGGCTTGCAGAATGAAGCCCGCGTAAAGCCCGCCCAGTGCCCATGCGGCCTGATATAGCCCGGCAGCTTCGAAGCCTGCATGCTTGAGCACGATGAGGCGGATTGCATAGGCAGCGCCCGTGGTCAGGAAGGCGCTTGCCATGAAGACCACGCCAAGCTTGAGCAGGGTCGCGGCTTCCTGGCTCACCTCTCGCGTCGAGAGCTTTATCGGCTTGATCTTGATCTGTCTCGCGTACCACCACGATGTCGCCAGCGACGCCAGCGCCATGGCGATGAACGCCGGCACGATGCCGGCTTCGCCGAAGAAATAGACCATCGGTATGCCGATGGCGGTGCTGAAGAACGCGCCAAGCATGGTTATCTGGGCCAGATGCGAGATGCGCCGCATGCCTTGCACCAGCGCCATCTGCGCGGCGGAAATGAGCTGGAGGCAGACGGCGATGCCGAGCAGCGCGACCGCCACAACATGTGTGTCGTCACCAAAGGTGAAACGGGCCACCGGCAGGGCCAGCAGCCCAAGCAGGGCCGCGCCGAGAAGGCCGAGCACCATGGACACCCGCCGCAGCATCAGGGTGGTTCGCGCGATACGCTCCTCGTCCTGCGTTGCGGTCGCCTCGGCGATCTGGCGCACGCCGCTCGGCGAGATGCCAAGACCTGCGAGTGTCTGGGTGAGGTCGATGATCGAGCTGTAGAGACCCATCAGGCCGACGCCGGACGGCCCGAGCATCAGGGCCATGGCCTTGTTGCGGATGATGGCGAAACCGATATTGACGATCGACGATCCGCCGATCATCGCCGTCGATTTCAGGATCTGCGTATAGCTGCTCGATTTCGGCGAAACCGGCTCGTTCATCGCCATCTCGGTCATTGCATCACGCGCCGTGCCGGTGGGCGGGCAGGGGCTGCACCGTCATAGCGCACCGGCGCTGTCGCGCCGCAGCCGATCTGCCGTTGCCGTCCGGTTTCACTGGCTGGCTTCTCCGGGCTGAGCCGGATCGGCGGAGGAAGCGTCCGGTGAAGCCTCGCCCCCTTGCAGCAAAGCCAGCGACGAACTGACCTTCACCACGTCGCCCGGAAGCAATGCGGTGGACTCGGCGGCTGGAACGGAGACTTCCTTGCCGTCATGCGTGCGGGTGATGGAGTAGCTGATGGTTGCTTGCTCGCCGCTTGCCGAGACGCTGGAGGAGGACAATGCGTCCAGCAGCATCTTTTGCGACACGTCGCGCTTCAGCCTGAGTTGTTCGAGGTTGGCCTGCTCGGCCTGTATTTCACTCGCGACTTCGGTCTGGCGCCTGTCTTCGATGCCTTCCATGTTGCGTTTGGCTTCGGCAAGGTTCTGCCTTGCACGCATGATTGCCGTTACCTGGTCAAGGCGTTCGCCCCTGTAGCTCGCCACGACGCGCTCCAGCTCCGACTGCCGCGACATGACGGCAAATCCCTTGCTGACCAAGCCTTTGACCGCGTTGAGGTCCCGTTCGGCCGCGGCGATGCCCTCATCTGCCGTTGCGGTCTTCTGTTCGAGCGCGCCGATCTCTGCCGTGAACAGGTCCTGCAACTCCGACAACGATTTGGTCTGCCGCGCCAATTCCTTGGCGCGCGTGCCGAAAATCGTCTGCTCCTGGTTGAAGATGTCCTGCGCGAGATTGCTTTCCGTTCCCGGTGCGATTGCCGGAAAATCGATAGTTTCCGCGTCGGCCGCCTCTGCGCGCAACCGCGCGGTCTTGGCCATGCTGCGCAATATCTGGGCGTCGAGGCCGCGCAACTCGCCGACCAGTCCAACCTCGCTCTTGCCTGCGCCCAGTGTACCGCGGCGCTCGCCGCCACCCAGCGCCAGCGCCTGCAGGATCGTCATGCCCTCGCGGAATTTGTATTCGCCCGGCTTTGCAACATCGCCTACCACATAGACCGGGGGATACTCGACCACCGAGACGGTCGTGTCCGGCTTGTCGACAAGCCCGGTCTTGGCCTGGATGCGCTTGGCAATCTCCGCCGCCAGCTTGTTCGGTCCCAGGTCGCCGATCTTGACCGACCCGATCACCGGCAGTTCCAGCGTGCCTTCCTCGGTGACGACATAGTCGCCGCCGAGTGCCGCCCACTGCTCATAGGCGCCCTTTATCGGCATCCATTGCAATACGGTGATGCGTACCTTGGTCTGCGCGACCAGTTCGCCGGCATTTGCTTGTGCAGGCCAAAAGGCGCTTGCTATCACCACCGCACTGGCGAGCATCGCCCCAAATGACCGGCCGGTCGGTGTCACGCGAAAGATATTCATTGCTCGCCCCAGGCTCGCTTGTTCGAAGGCGGGAACCCCGTTCGGGGCGCCATCGCTGCTCAGGCACTTTGCGACGGCATTCCGCATGCGCTGGAACCGTTTCCGCGCCTAGGCAATGTGCCAATTTATCTGCGTCTTGCTAAGGTTTAGATCGGCGGCAAAGGCTCATCCATTCTGGTGTGAGGCGTATCGAAGGCTCCGCCAAACAGGATATTTTCTTTCCGCCTTGGTGA
>MKRZ01000108.1 GCA_001897075.1 Mesorhizobium sp. 61-13
ATGAACTCAAGCACGACCGGCACCTGATGTTCCTTCATGAGGCGGTCGGCTTCGGCAAAGGCGCTGGCGAACTCCTCCGGCTTGCGAACGCGGATTGCCTTGCAGCCCATCGCCTCGGCAACAGCGACGTGATCGACGCCATAGCCCGCCTCGGCATCGCCGGAGGCATTGACGTTTTCGAAGGCGAGGCTGACCTCGTAGTCCATCGAGAACCCGCGCTGCGCCTGGCGGATCAGGCCGAGATAGGCGTTGTTCACCAGTATGTGGATGTAGGGCAGCTTGTGCTGGGCGCCGACTGCCAGTTCCTCGATCATGAACTGGAAATCGTAGTCACCCGACAAGGCAACGATATTTGCATCGGGTCGCGCCGCACGAACGCCGAGCGCCGCCGGCAGCGTCCAGCCGAGAGGCCCGGCCTGGCCGCAATTGATCCAGTTGCGCGGCTTGTAGACGTGCAGAAACTGCGCGCCGGCGATCTGGCTGAGGCCGATGGTGGTGACGAAGGTTGTGTCACGGCCAAACGCCTTGGTCATCTCCTCATAGACGCGCTGCGGCTTCAGCGGCACCTGGTCGAAGTGGGTCTTGCGCTTCATAGTCTTCTTGCGCTGCTGGCACTCCTTGGCCCAGCCCGACCAGTCACGCAACTTGCCGGCCGTCTTCCACTCCGTGGCGACATCCAGCAGCATCTTCAAAGCCGCGCCTGCATCCGAAACGAAGCCAAGATCGGGTGCGAAGACGCGGCCAATCTGCGTCGGCTCGATATCGACGTGAACGAACTTCTTGCCCTGGGTGTATTTTTCGACCGAACCGGTATGCCGGTTTGCCCAGCGATTGCCGATACCCAGCACGAAATCCGAGGCAAGCATCGTCGCGTTGCCGTAGCGGTGCGAAGTTTGCAGGCCGCACATGCCGGCCATCAGGCGATGGTCGTCCGGGATGGTGCCCCAACCCATCAGGGTCGGGATGACCGGAACGCCGGTGATCTCCGCGAACTCGATGAGAAGGTCTGACGCATCGGCATTTATGATGCCGCCGCCTGCAACGATCAGCGGCTTTTCCGCCTCGTTCAGCATCGACAATGCCTTTTCGGCCTGCGCGCGCGTCAGCGCTGGCTTGAAGACCTGCAACGGCTCATAGGCATCGATGTCGAACTCGATCTCGGCCAACTGGACATCGACCGGCAGGTCGACCAGCACCGGGCCGGGCCTTGACGAGCGCATCAGGTGAAATGCCTTCTGCAGCACCATCGGAACCAGATACGGTTCCATGACGGTGACGGCCCATTTGCTGACCGGAGCCGCGATGGCCGCGATATCGACTGCCTGGAAATCTTCCTTGTTGAGACGGGCGCGCGGCGCCTGCCCGGTGATGCACAGGATCGGGATTGAATCTGCGGAGGCCGAATAAAGGCCGGTGATCATGTCCGTTCCGGCCGGTCCGGATGTGCCGATGCACACGCCGATATTGCCGGCCTTGGCCCGAGTGTAACCTTCCGCCATGTGCGAAGCGCCTTCGACGTGGCGCGCCAGCACGTGACGGACCGTGCCCCGTGCCTTCAAGGCCGAGTAGAGCGGGTTGATGGCGGCTCCCGGCACGCCGAAGGCACACGAAATGCCTTCCTTTTCGAGAACGAGAACGGCGGCATCGACGGCGCGCATCCGGGCCATGGCAGTATCCTCCATCGGACGATTTTGATGAACCCGACTCTGCCATTCGTCACGCGATTTTTCAATTTTTTCAAAATAATTTTTCATTTCTAGAAAAACAACCCAACATACTGAATAAGCTAGTCTTTTCGTTTTTCAATTTACACTATTGGAAACAGAATAAAATATTTTTTCATTGCGCGATCGGAAAACTCGGTCAATATGCGGGAATGGATACGGTCGAAAAACGCCAGCGCGGGCGACCGCGCTCATTCAACGCTTCTGCCGAGACAGGTTCGGTGCAAGCGCTGGACCGCGCGCTGCGCATTCTGGCCATCGTGGCAGAAGGCAGCGGGCTTTCGCTGAGCGAGATTGCGGACAGTTCCGGTATTGCCGCGTCCACCGCCTACCGGATGCTGACCACGCTCGAGAACCACGGCATGGTCGAGTTCGACAAAACCGAGCAGCTCTGGTCGATCGGCGTCGAAACCTACCGCATGGGATCGGCCTTCCTGCGCAGCCGCAAGCTGGTCGACCGCGCCCGCATCGTCATGCAGGATCTCATGGAAAAGACCGGGGAAACGTCGAACCTCGGTGTCACTGAGGATGATTGCGTGGTTTTCGTCAGCCAGGTCGAAACCCACCAGGCAATCCGCGCATTCTTCAGGCCAGGCACTCGAACCGCGTTTCATGCGTCGGGCATCGGCAAGGCAGTGCTGGCGCACCTGGACGAAGAGCGCGTTGCGGCAATCATCAAGAAGGCGGGACTGGAAGCCTTCACCGAAAAGACGCTTTCAACGATGCCCGCCCTCACCCGCAACCTTGCCGAGATAAAGGCGCGCGGCTGGTCGGTCGATGACGAGGAACGCAACCTCGGCATGCGCTGCGTCGCGGCCGCCATTTTCAACGAGTTTGGAGAACCTGTCGGGGGCGTCTCCGTGTCGGGCCCCACGGTTCGCGTAACGCCCGAGCGCCTGGGCGAAATCGGCCCTGCCGTGCGCAAGGCGGCAGCGGAAATAACCGCGATGATTGGCGGCAGGGTGGTCTGACGCCGGCTGTCCTTGCCTCAACCGCAACCGCCT
>MKRZ01000109.1:0-22172 GCA_001897075.1 Mesorhizobium sp. 61-13
AACGGGGAGAGGAAGACGTCAGCGTTTGCGCTCCGCTTCAGATGACGAAGCGTAGGGATGCCCTGCCTTGGCCGGGCGACGAGCGCAGAGGTTGAGCGTCGAGGCTGGCTTGATTAAGCAGCCGCCAGCGCTGCCTTTACCGCTGCGATCGCATCAGTCGCCTTTGTGGCATCCGGGCCGCCGGCCTGGGCCATGTCCGGCCGGCCGCCGCCGCCCTGCCCGCCCAACGCAGCCGAGGCAACGCGAACGAGTTCGACCGCATTGAACCGGCTCGTCAGATCGTCAGTGACGCCAACCACGACGCTTGCCTTGTTATCCTCGCCAGCGCCGACGAACACGACCACGCCAGAACCGAGCGACTTCTTGCCGGCATCGGCCAGTGGTTTCAAATCCTTCGGCGAAACGCCCGAAACCGCCTTGCCCAGGAAGCCTACGCCGGCCACAGTTTCGTTCTCCGACGCCCCGCCGGCCGCTGAGCTTCCACCGAGAGCAAGCTGCTTGCGTGCCTCGGTAAGATCGCGTTCCAACTTCTTGCGCTCATCAAGCAAAGCTTCGACGCGCGCTTGGACATCCGCCGGCGAAATCTTCAGCGTGGCCGCCACTGCCTTCAGGCGGCGGTCCTGCTCATCCAGATGGCGGCGGGCGGCCTCGCCCGTCAGCGCTTCAATGCGGCGGACACCAGCCGCGACAGGGCTATCCGAAACAATCCGGACCATGCCGATATCGCCGGTTGCCCTGACATGCGTGCCGCCGCAGAGTTCGATCGAATAAGGGCGGTTGGCTTTTTCGCCATGCAAGGCAGTGCCCATCGAGACCACACGCACTTCATCGCCATATTTCTCGCCGAACAGCGCCATCGCACCCTCGGCGCGCGCATCGTCCACCGACATCAGCCGGGTGGTGACGGGGCCGTTCTGGACGACGATTTCGTTGGCCATCCGCTCGACCTGCTCGAGCTCTTCAGGCGAGATCGACTTGTTGTGCGAAATATCGAAACGCAGCCTTTCCGGCGCAACGAGCGAACCCTTTTGTGCCACATGGCTGCCCAGCACTTCACGAAGGGCCTCGTGAACGAGGTGCGTTGCGGAATGGTTGGACCGCAGGCGCGAGCGGCGGGCATGGTCGACTTCGAGCTCTACTGCCGCGCCCTGCTTGACCGTTCCCTTCACCACCTTGCCGAGATGGATGAAGAGGCCGTCGGCCTTCTTCTGCGTATCAGTGATTTCAATGGTGAAACCGTCACCGGAAACGCGGCCGGTATCGCCCATCTGGCCGCCGGATTCACCATAAAACGGCGTCTGATTGACGATGACCGCAACCGTGCTGCCACCGGCAGCGGTCTCGATTTCCTTACCGTCGCTAACCAGCGCCAACACGACGCCTTCAGCCTTTTCCGTATCGTAGCCTAGGAATTCGGTGGCACCGAGCTTTTCCCGCAGGCCAAACCAGATTGTCTCGGTCGCGGCCTCGCCGGAGCCTGCCCAGTTGGCGCGCGCTTCGGCGCGCTGGCGCTGCATGGCATCGTTGAAGCCGTCGAGATTGACGGAAATGCTGCGTTGGCGAAGCGCATCCTGCGTCAGGTCGAGCGGGAAGCCGTAAGTGTCGTAGAGCTTGAACGCGGTCTCGCCGTCCAGCATCGCGCCTTCCGAAAGATCCGCCGTGGCTTCCTCCAACAGATGCAGGCCGCGCGCCAGCGTTTTGCGGAAGCGTGTCTCTTCAAGTTTCAGCGTCTCCGTGATCAGCGCTTCGCCGCGCACCAACTCAGGATAGGCCTGGCCCATTTCGCGCAACAGCGCAGGCACCAGCTTCCACATCAGCGGCTCGCCGGCGCCGAGCAACTGGCCGTGGCGCATGGCGCGGCGCATGATGCGGCGCAACACATAGCCGCGGCCTTCGTTGGAGGGCAGCACGCCATCGGCAATCAGGAACGCGGACGAGCGCAGATGGTCGGCGATGACACGGAACGAGGCCGTGGTTTCCTTGTCCGGCCCGCGACCGAGCGCTGAGGCCGCAGCATCGACGAGATGACGGAACAGGTCCGTCTCGAAAACAGAATCGACACCCTGCAGGATCGACGCCATGCGTTCGAGCCCCATGCCGGTGTCAATGGAGGGGCGCGGCAGGTCGACACGCTCTTCCTTGGTGACCTGCTCGTACTGCATGAAGACGAGGTTCCAGAACTCGAGGAAGCGATCACCATCTTCTTCCGGGCTGCCGGGCGGGCCGCCCCAGATATGCTCGCCGCGATCGATGAAGATTTCCGAGCAGGGGCCGCAAGGGCCGGTGTCACCCATCGCCCAGAAATTGTCGGACGTCGGTATGCGGATGATGCGGTCTTCGGAAAAGCCGGCGATCTTCTTCCACAGTCGCACGGCCTCGTCGTCGGTGTGATAGACCGTTACCAGAAGCTTGTCCTTGGCGAGACCGAACTCGCGCGTGATCAGGTTCCAGGCAAGCTCGATGGCGCGCTCCTTGAAATAGTCGCCGAACGAGAAATTGCCGAGCATCTCGAAATAAGTGAGATGGCGGGCGGTGTAGCCGACATTGTCGAGATCGTTGTGCTTGCCGCCGGCGCGCACGCATTTCTGCGCGGTCGTGGCGCGCGAATAGGCGCGCTTTTCCAGCCCGGTGAATACGTTCTTGAACTGCACCATGCCGGCATTGGTGAACATCAAGGTCGGGTCGTTGCGCGGAACAAGCGGGCTCGACGAGACGACCTCGTGGCCTTCCTTGCGGAAATAGTCGAGGAAAGTCGACCGGATCTCGTTCACGCCACTCATGAATGATGCCTTTTTCGCGGGAAACGCCGGCGATGCCAGCGCACAGAACATGGCCTTTTAGCGACCAGCCCTCGCACTGTCCAGAAAGACAAAAAAGCCCGCACAAATCCGGCAAGCCAGCCAGCCAAATCGCCTTGGAACGAGACAAGCCGGCATCAAAAAGCAAACCGCCGGCCAAAAAGACCGGCGGCTTATGTTACCCGATGAAATGCAAGACGGCGCGCCTCACATGGGCGGGATTTTACATCTCACCCGCTTCGTCTTCCAAACCGCCCTCGCCGCCGTTCTCGAGGAATTTCTCGGCGATCAGCCCCGCGTTCTGGCGGAGCGCCAGTTCGATTTCGCGCGCCGTTTCCGGATTATCACGCAGGAAGAGCTTGGCATTCTCGCGCCCCTGCCCGAGACGCTGGGAATTGTAGGAGAACCAGGCACCCGATTTTTCGACCACGCCGGCCTTGACGCCAAGGTCGACCAGCTCACCGGTTTTCGACACGCCTTCGCCATACATGATGTCGAATTCGACCACCTTGAACGGAGGCGCCAGCTTGTTCTTGACCACCTTGACGCGGGTCTGGTTGCCGACGACCTCGTCGCGGTCCTTAACCGAACCGATGCGGCGAATGTCGAGACGCACGGATGCGTAGAACTTGAGCGCGTTGCCGCCGGTGGTGGTTTCGGGCGACCCGAACATCACACCGATCTTCATGCGGATCTGGTTGATGAAGATGACCATGGTGTTGGAGCGCGAAATCGATGCGGTCAGCTTGCGCAGCGCCTGGCTCATCAAGCGGGCCTGTAAGCCCGGCAGGGAGTCGCCCATCTCGCCTTCGATTTCGGCGCGCGGCGTCAATGCCGCCACCGAGTCGACCACCAGCACGTCAATTGCGCCGGACCGCACCAGCGTGTCGCAAATCTCCAGCGCCTGTTCGCCGGTGTCCGGCTGCGAGATCAGGAGATTTTCAAGATCGACGCCAAGCTTGCGGGCGTAGACCGGGTCGAGCGCATGCTCGGCATCAACGAAGGCGCAGATGCCGCCCTTCTTCTGCGCCTCTGCCACCGTGTGGAGCGCAAGCGTGGTCTTGCCGGAGCTTTCCGGGCCGTACACCTCGATGATGCGGCCGCGCGGCAAGCCGCCGACGCCAAGTGCGATATCGAGGCCAAGCGAACCGGTCGGCACCGTTTCGATCTCGACAACCTGCTCGTTGGCGCCCAGACGCATGATCGAGCCCTTGCCGAAAGCCCGCTCGATTTGCGACAGGGCCGCATCCAGAGCCTTTGATTTATCCACCGAACTGTCCTCTACAAGCCGCAATGAATTCTGAGCCATGATACAGCACCCTTTGTTCGTCAATGAAAGCCGGACAATCCGTTGATCCCTGCTATTTTGTACCTTTTTTGTTCTTTTTTGGCAATAGGTGTTAAAACATTGATTTTAAATATAAATCCATATTTGTTCTTTTTTTGTACTTGCACTTGATGCGCGACGCACGATCCTGTGAACGCATATGGAGCAAGAGGCGCGGGCGAATCGCTGCGTTCGATTGCCGATGCCGGTTCACCAAACTAAACTCCGTTTTGATCCAGCCCGGTAGGTCCGCATGACGCTGAAACCCAATATCCTTGCCGTGGGCGGTGCGCATGTCGACCGACGAGGCCAGGTCTCCGGCGTCTACGTGCCGGCCGCTTCAAACCCCGGCACGATGCGCGAGGATGTTGGCGGCGGCGTGTTCAACGCGCTGCGCATCGCCGTGCGCAGAGGCGTCTCGGCTTCACTGCTCTCGGTGCGGGGCGGCGATGCGGCTGGCGACACGGTTGCGCGTGCCATCGCCGAGGCTGGGGTTGGCGACCTGTCGGTGACCTTCCTAGACCGGACCACGCCGAGCTATACGGCGCTTCTGGATCGCGAAGGCGAGTTGCTCATCGGCTTTGCTGACATGGCGCTTTACGAGGCCGCCTTTGTCAAGCAGATGCGCCGGGCAAAGGTGCGCGAGGCGCTGGAGACGGTCGATGCCGTTTTGTGCGATGCCAATCTGCCGACAGCAGCGCTGGAGCGACTGGCTAAGCTGGCGGAAGGAAAGCCGATCTTCGCCGTCGCCATTTCGCCCGCCAAGGTCGTGCGTCTCGTTCCGATCATGGGCAAGCTTGCGATTTTATTCATGAACCGGCGCGAGGCGGCGACGCTTGCCGGGATGGAGCGCGAGGCTCCAATACAGAAACTGGTTTCCGGGCTGCAAAAGGCTGGCCTTGGAAGCGGCGTCATTACCTCCGGAAGTGAAACGATCCTTGGGTTTGACAAGAAGGGTTCATTCGCGATCAGCCCTCCCGCCGCGCGGCATGTCGCGGATGTGACCGGCGCTGGCGACGCGCTGGCTGGCGCGACGGTGGCTGCGTTGCTGAAGGGCCTCGATTTGCGCCAGGCATTGCGCGAAGGGGTGGCCGCTGCACTGCTGGCCATAGAAAGCCCGGACGCCGTGCCGAAATTCGACGCTTCATCCTTTGCCCGGGCGCTTGCTCTTGTGCCTCAGGCGGAGGAAGTGGCATGAGATGCGCGATAAGCAAAGCGCCCCGAAAAAACCAGCATGCGGCATAGCCGGAGACGATCATGACGCCAGAAAGCGCCCGCCCCTTCATCGACGTCCATGCGCCGGTGGCTAAAGCATTGGCCGCTGGCCGCCCGGTCGTGGCGCTTGAAAGCACGATCATCACCCACGGCATGCCTTATCCCGACAATGGAGCGATGGCTGCCAATGTCGAAAAGATCGTCGCGGACGAAGGGGCCGTTCCCGCCACGATCGCGGTCGTCGGCGGCCGGATCAAGATCGGCCTTTCCGATGGCGAGCGCGAATCGCTGGCCATGACCGGCGATGCGATGAAGCTGTCACGCGCCGACCTCGCCTTCGCCGTTGCCGAAGGGCGCACCGGAGGCACCACGGTTGCCGCAACAATGATCGCTGCGCACATGGCAGGCATCCGGGTTTTCGCTACGGGCGGCATCGGCGGCGTGCATAAGGGCGCAGAAACCAGCTTCGACATTTCCGCAGACCTCGACGAGCTGGCGCGCACGCCGGTCATCGTTGTGTCTGCTGGCGCAAAGGCCATTCTCGATATCGAAAAGACGCTGGAAGTGCTGGAAACGCGCGGCGTTCCGGTGATCGCCCATCGCGCCGAAATCATGCCGGCTTTCTGGTCGCGCCAATCGCCGTTCCGGGCCCCTCTCACGCTGGACAGTGCCGACAAGATCGCCAAACTGTTCCAGACACGGCGGGAACTCGGTCTCGATGGCGGCATGCTGGTGGCGAACCCCGTGCCGCAAAATGACGAGATACCGGCCGGTGAAATGGCCGGCTACATCGAAGCGGCGCAGAAGGCGGCACAGGTGCAAAACGTCACCGGCAAGGCGGTGACGCCATTCCTTTTGTCGAAGATCCTGGAACTGACCGGCGGCCGCAGCCTGAAGACCAACATCGCGCTGGTCGAGAACAATGCGCGGCTGGCGGCGCAGATTGCCAAATCGCTTTAGGCGTCACTTGCCGGCGCGCAAACCGGCTTCATAGGCCTTGCGTGCCCAGACGGTCATCTCGTCGGGATCGTCCAGCGCGCTTTCCGGCACCGTCCAATAGGGCATCGCCACTTCCTTGCCGTGGCGCTTGTGGCGATACGTCCAGCGCTTGGCGCCAGCCGCTTCATAGTCGCCTGCAACCACGTCATCGCCCTTCAGCATCAGTTCGCCGCGCAGGATCAGCGCGAAGATGACGCCTTGATGATAGATGCCCTTGCCGCTGAACATGCGGCGGATGGAAACGGCTCCGAGCCCATCAAAGAGTTCCCGGATGCGCTCGTCGTCCACAGCGATCGGTCAGATCAGGCCGCGCTTGCAGCGCCGCGCGCTTCGGCCAGCGCCTTGAGATCGGCCGGCTTCAACTCCACGGATTCACCGCAGCCGCATGCCGAACTCTGGTTGGGATTGCGGAAGGTGAAACCGGTGCGCAGCTTGGTCTGCTCGAAATCCAATTCGGTGCCGAGAAGGAAAAGAGCTGCTTCCGGCGCTACGTAAACATGGGCGCCATCGCGCTCGACATGGTCGTCCTTGGCCACCGGCTCGGTAACAAGATCGACCGTGTACTCCATGCCGGCGCAACCGCCCTTCTTGACGCCAAGGCGAATGCCATGGGCGTTTTCACGCGTCGCAACAATCTCGCGCACACGCTCGGCGGCCTTTTCGGTCATGCTGATGACGACAAAGCGTCCCATTACCTTCTCCACTGTCGCGCCGGTTCAAGGCCGGCGGAGCGAGTTTCACCCTAAAATGGTGAAGTTTCCGCCATAGCGCAAGACCGCCGAAAGACGCCACATAGAAGCGTTAGTACCATCCGCAGGCGATCTGCGCTTCTTCCGACATGCGGTCAGGCGTCCAAGGCGGATCGAAAGTCATGGTAACATCGACATCAGAAATGCCTTCGACAGCACTTACCGCATTTTGAACCCAGCCAGGCATTTCGCCAGCCACGGGGCAGCCTGGAGCCGTCAGCGTCATCTCGATCTTGACCGTGCGGTCGTCCTCGATATCGATCTTGTAGACGAGGCCAAGCTCATAAATGTCGGCTGGGATTTCAGGGTCATAAACCGTCTTCAGCGCCGAGATGATATCGTCGGTTAGCCGCGCCAGTTCGTCCGCCGGAATGGAGGAGGCCGTGACGACGCCGCTTGTCGCCGCTTCCTGAGGTGTGGCCTCAGCCATTGTCGATTCTTCCATTTTCGTCACCCGAAAAACTTCCGCGCTTTTTCCAGCGCCTCGGCGAGAGCATCAACTTCCGCCCGCGTATTATACATGCCGAACGACGCCCTGCATGTGGATGTTACGCCGAAGCGTTTCAACAGTGGCTGAGCACAGTGCGTGCCCGCCCGCACCGCAACGCCCTGCCTGTCGATCACCATCGACACGTCGTGCGCATGGATGCCTTGCAACTCGAACGACACGATCGCGCCCTTGTTCGGGGCGTCGCCCAAAATGCGGAGCGAATTGATGGCGCGAAGCCGTTCATGTGCATAAGCCTTCAGGTCGGCCTCGTGCGCTGCGATACGGTCGCGACCGACGCTGTCCATGTAGTCGAGCGCCGCGCCAAGCCCAATGGCCTGCACGATGGGAGGCGTGCCCGCCTCGAAGCGGTGCGGCGGGTCGTTATAGGTGACGATATCCTCCGTCACCTCTTCGATCATCTCGCCGCCGCCCATGAACGGCCGCATGGCTTCGAGCCGCTCACGCTTGCCATAGAGAACACCGATGCCGGAAGGACCGTAAACCTTGTGCCCGGTGAAGACGAAGAAATCACAGTCCAGATCCTGCACGTCGATGGGCATGTGCACGGCGCTTTGGCTGCCGTCGACCAGCACCGGAATGCCGCGCTGATGGGCGATGCGGCAGATTTCCTTGATCGGGGTGACCGTGCCGAAGGCGTTCGACATGTGGGTGATGGCGACCAGCTTTGTGCGATCGGTCAGGCTCTTTTCAAAATCCTCTATATGGAATGCGCCAAGGTCATCGACCGGCACCCACACCAGCTTCGCGCCTTGCCGCTCGCGGATGAAATGCCACGGGACGATGTTCGAGTGATGTTCGAGGATCGACAGCACGATCTCGTCGCCTGCCCCGATATGCGGCATGCCGAAACCATAGGCCACGGTGTTGATGGCCGCCGTCGAATTCGAGGTAAAGACGATATTGTCCGTGCTGGGCGCGTTCAGGAACCGCCGAACGCTTTCGCGCGACTTCTCATAGGCGTCGGTCGCAGCGTTGGACAAGAAGTGCAAGCCGCGGTGCACATTGGCGTATTCCATCGAATAGGCATTCTGGATCACGTCCAGCACCACCTGCGGCTTCTGTGCCGAAGCCCCATTGTCCAGATAGACGAGAGGTTTGCCGTAGACTTCACGCGACAGGATCGGGAAATCGCGGCGGATCGCCTCGACATCATAGGGAAGTGTTGCGGTTGACTGGTCCATTTTCAAAGTCCTGCTGCCCCTCACCCTTACCCTCTCCCCGCTCGCGGAGAGAGGGGGCGTCAGCGTTGGCGTCCGTTACCCATGTGTGGCGAACCAGCCGTCGAGCTTCTGCTCCAGAGCCTCGACGATCCGTTCGTCTTCGAGCTCTTCGATGACTTCCGCCACGAACGCCTTGACCAGCAGGCCGCGCGCCGACTTTTCATCGATGCCACGCGCCATCAGGTAGAACAGATGGTTGTGGTTGATCTCGGTGACCGTGGCGCCGTGGCCGCAGGCAACGTCGTCGGCAAAGATTTCCAGTTCCGGCTTGGTCGAGAACTCGCCGTCATCCGACAACAAAAGCGTGTTGCAGGCCATCTTGGCGTCGGTCTTCTGCGCCACCTGATGCACGTTGATGCGGCCCTGGAAAACGCCCCGCGCCTTGCCGGTGACGACATTGCGGATTATTTCGCGCGACCCGGTATGCGGCACGGCATGGTCCAGAACCATGGTGACATCGGTGTGCGTGTCGCCGGCCAGAAGGTCGATGGCGCGCAACTGGAAGTCCGAGCCCTCGCCCTTGGTAACGACGCGGATTTCCTGGCGCACAAGCTTGCCGCCGGCGTTCATGACAAACAGCGTGAGCTTGGCGTTCTTTCCGATCCAGGCGTTGAACTGGCCGAAATAAGATGCCGTGTCCGGCTGCTCCTGCACGATCAGCCAGGTCACATTCGAGCCGTCGCCAACCGTCAGGTTATCGACCGACGAAACCAGTGCGCCACCGGTGCCGGTCTGCCGTTCCACGATTGTGGCGGTGACGCCAGCACCCACCTTGGCCGCAAAACGGGTATGAACCTGGCCGCCTGCTTGCATGTTCTGCAGTTCCACCGGCTTGTCCAGAAGGGTGCCGTCGGCAATGTCGAGAAGCCAGCCATCGGCCACGAACGCGGTGTTCAGCGCACCAATGGCGTCATCATCGTCCTGCGTACCAAGCGCCGGCGCATAGCTGCCATCGGCAAGCTTTGCCGAGACCGGGGTTGCCGTGACGCCTTCGATCGCAGCCGGCTTTCCGGCAACGCCATTGAGAACCGGCAGTACCGGCGAACCTTCGATCAGCGGCGCGACCGTCTTTGCCTCAAGGGCAGCGTCGAATTCCGGCACCGTCGTCAGCAGGCGGCGCAGGTCGGTGTAGTGCCAGGATTCGACACGACGCGTCGGCAAACCGGCTTTCAATGTCTCGATGGCGTTGTCGCGCTTCAGCATGACGTCACCATCGCCCGGCAGCAGCGTAAGCCTTTCGCCGAACGCCTCGATCAAGGCGGTCTCGGCGGGCGTGAGCTGCGGGGTTGAATGAATGTTCATTGCGTTCACCTCACTCCGCCTCAAGCCGCCTCGTCGATGACGCCGGCATAGCCATTGGCTTCGAGTTCGAGTGCCAGCGACTTGTCGCCCGACTTGATGACCTGGCCCTTGTAAAGGACGTGAACGGTGTCGGGCACGATGTGCTCGAGAAGACGCTGATAGTGGGTGATGACGAGGAACGCGCGGTCGGGCGACCGCAGCGAATTCACGCCATCGGCAACGATCTTCAGCGCATCGATGTCGAGACCGGAATCGGTTTCGTCCAAAACGCAGAGCTTTGGCTCGAGCAGCTTCATCTGCAGGATTTCGGCGCGCTTCTTTTCGCCGCCCGAGAAGCCGACATTGAGCGGCCGCTTCAGCATGCCCATGTCCATGTTGAGCGAGCCGGATGCCTCTTTCACCTTCTTGATGAATTCAGGGATCTTCAGCGGCTCCTCGCCGCGTGCCTTGCGCTGCTCGTTGAGCGCAACCTTGAGGAACTCCATCGTGGCGACGCCCGGTATCTCCATCGGATACTGGAAGGCGAGGAAGATGCCGGAAGCGGCGCGCTCGGCCGGGTCCATCTCAAGGATCGACTCGCCGTTGTAGAGGATCTCACCCTCGGTCACTTCATAATCCTCGCGGCCGGCGAGGATGTAGGACAGCGTCGACTTGCCGGAGCCGTTCGGCCCCATGATGGCGGCGACTTCGCCCTTGTTGACGGTCAGGTTCAGCCCACGAATGATCTCGGTGCCGTCTTCGGCGATGCGGGCGTGCAGGTTCTTGATCTCAAGCATTTGTTCTTCCTGAATCTTTTGTGCCGGTCAGCCGACCGAGCCTTCCAGCGAAATTCCGATGAGCTTCTGCGCTTCGACAGCGAACTCCATCGGCAGCTCCTGGATAACGTCCTTGACGAAGCCGTTGACGATGAGCGCAATCGCTTCCTCTTCGGGAATGCCGCGCTGCATGACGTAGAACTTCTGGTCCTCGGAAATCTTCGAGGTGGTCGCCTCGTGCTCGAACTTCGCCGTCGAGTTCTTGGCTTCCATGTAGGGCACGGTATGCGCGCCGCACTGGTCGCCGATCAGAAGCGAATCGCAGTTGGTGAAGTTGCGCGCATTGGTCGCCTTGCGGTGCGCGGAAACCTGTCCGCGATAGGTGTTCTGCGAGAAACCGGCAGCGATGCCCTTGGAGATGATGCGGCTCTTGGTGTTCTTGCCGAGGTGGATCATCTTGGTGCCGCTATCGATCTGCTGATAGCCGTTGGACACCGCGATGGAATAGAAATTGCCCTGGCTGTCGTCGCCGCGCAGGATGCACGATGGATATTTCCAGGTGATCGCCGAGCCGGTTTCCACCTGCGTCCACGAAATCTTGGAGCGGTCGCCACGGCAATCGCCACGCTTGGTGACGAAGTTGTAGATGCCGCCCTTGCCTTCAGCGTCGCCCGGATACCAGTTCTGGACCGTTGAGTACTTAATCTCGGCGTCATCGAGCGCGATCAGTTCGACCACGGCGGCGTGAAGCTGGTTCTCGTCGCGCTGGGGTGCCGTGCAGCCTTCCAGATAGGAGACGTAAGCGCCCTCTTCCGCGATGATCAGGGTGCGCTCGAACTGCCCGGTGCCCTTTTCGTTGATGCGGAAATAGGTGGAAAGCTCCATCGGGCAGCGCACGCCCTTCGGCACGAACACGAACGAGCCGTCGGTGAAAACGGCGGAGTTCATGGTCGCGTAGAAATTATCGCTGACCGGGACGACGGAGCCGAGATATTTCTTCACCAGTTCAGGGTGTTCGCGGATCGCCTCGGAGATCGAGCAGAAGATGACGCCCGCAGCCGCCAGTTCCTTGCGGAAGGTGGTGACGACCGACACGGAATCGAATACCGCATCAACCGCAACGCGGCCCGACTGGTAGACATTGTCGGAAAGCTCGCCGTCCAGTTCGCTCGGCTCGGTCTGCTTGCGCACGCCAGCGAGGATTTCCTGCTCCTTGAGCGGAATGCCCAGCTTTTCGTACGTCCTGAGCAGTTCAGGATCGACCTCGTCCAGCGACGTCGGCCCGGTCATGCCCTTCGGCGCTGCGTAGTAGTGAATGTCCTGGAAGTCGATCTTCGGATATTCGACGCGCGCCCATGTGGGCTCTTCCAGCGTCAGCCAGCGGCGAAACGCTTCCAGACGCCATTCGAGCATCCATTCCGGCTCGTCCTTCTTGGCCGAAATCAGACGGATGATGTCTTCGTTAAGGCCCTTGGGAGCCTTATCGGTCGCGATTTCCGTCTCGAATCCATATTTGTATTGGTCAACGTCGATCTTTCGGACTCGATCGATCGTTTCCTGCACGGCAGGCATAAGCGTTCTCCATCCACGCCGGGGTCAAGGCCCGACAGTTTTCAAACTATGGCACCGCCCGGGTGGGGGCGGCGTAAGTTCCATATAGTGCGTCCCGGCCGGAAAATCACCGGCCACGGAGGTCCGCACGGCTCTACCAGACCCGAAGGCCCAATTCTCGCGCCGCGGTCAGGCGGCGTTGACGCGATCTGCACGACGCGCAGCTATGCCCGCCAATGCTTCGCGAAACAATTCCAGATCACGCGCACTCGTCGCGTGGCCGACGGAAACGCGCAGCGCACCGTGGCTTTCCTCGTAGCCCATCGCCTTCAGCACACCGCTCGGACCGACCTTGCCCGATGAACAGGCTGAGCCGGCCGACAGCGCCACGCCGGCAAGATCGAAGGCGATCTGCGCCGTTTCAGCCTTGACGCCTGGAATGGCGAAAAACGTCGTATTGGCGAGCCGGGGTGCCGTTCTGCCGACGATCTCGGCATCAGGCACCAGAGCCGCCAAAATCGCCTCGACCTCGGCACGCTTTGCCGCGACATCGCCAATGGCCGCGAGGCCGTCAAGCGCCTGCCGCGCGGCCGCGCCAAAGCCGGCAATGCCGGGCAGGTTCTCGGTGCCGCCGCGATGGCCCTTTTCCTGACCGCCGCCGCTGACCAGCGGACGTGGCATCATCAAATCTGCGGCAGCGACAATCGCGCCGACACCCTTGGGACCGCCGATCTTGTGCGACGACAGAATCAGGTAATCTGCGCAAGGCTTTGACATATCTAGAGGAATGCGGCCTACCGCCTGGACCGCGTCGAATACCAGGATACCGCCTGCGGCCTTCACGATCTCCGCGACCTTTTCGATCGGCTGGATGACGCCCGTCTCGTTATTCGCGGCATGCATGGCAACCAGAGGAAGCCCCGAGGCCTTGTCATGCGCTGCGAGTGCCGCCGCCAATTGATCGAGATCGACGATGCCATCGGTCTTGACGTCAATGCGGCTGATGTTTCCAGCGGCGAACCGGCCGCCATTCAAGAGACACGGGTGATCGGCAGCGCAAACGTAGAGATGGCTCATGCGCACAGCGCCGCGACCCATCTGCCAGTCGGGCGTGAGCAAGGTCGATGCGGCCTCGGTCGCGCCGGAGGTGAAGACGACATGTTCGGGCTTTGCGTTGACCAGCGCGGCGACGTCGCGGCGCGCATTTTCGATCAAACGCCGGGCCACCCGACCCTCTGCATGCACGGACGAGGGATTGGCCGTCACATCAAACGCCGCGACCATAGCAGCACGCGCCGCATCGAGCAGCGGCGCGCTTGCGTTATAGTCGAGATAGGCGCGTTCAGCAGCCATTTCCCTGTCAATATCTCCCAGCTTGAGGCCGCTTCAGAGGCAGAAGCGTTATTTCCTTGAAATTACAAGGCCAGCCGTCCTATCTAGCGCCTTCGCGGCACGGGTGGCCAACCACTCAGTTTTGAATAATTCTAATCTGGTTCTAGAAACAGCTTCGGCGCGCGTCAAGGTCGAATCTTGTGCAACCAGGTCAGGAATTGTTTCGACACCGCTCCAGAGTTTAAAGTGCGGAGTTATAAATGCCTGAGGTCATTTTTACAGGTCCGGCCGGTCGCCTGGAAGGTCGTTATCAGCCCTCCAAGGAAAAGAGCGCGCCGATCGCCATTGTACTGCATCCGCATCCGCAATTCGGCGGCACGATGAACAACAAGATCGTGTACGACCTTTTCTACATGTTCCAGAAGCGCAACTTCACCACCCTGCGTTTCAATTTCCGGGGCATTGGCCGCAGCCAGGGCGAATTCGACCACGGCACCGGCGAATTGTCCGATGCAGCCGCGGCGCTCGACTGGGTGCAGTCGCTGCATCCCGATTCCAAGAGCTGCTGGGTTGCCGGCTATTCGTTCGGATCGTGGATCGGCATGCAGCTCTTGATGCGCCGGCCGGAAATCGAAGGCTTCATTTCGATCTCGCCGCAGCCAAACATCTATGACTTTTCGTTCCTTGCGCCCTGCCCCTCGTCCGGCCTCATCATCCACGGCGACGCCGACAAGGTTGCGCCACCGAAGGACGTGCAGGGACTGGTCGACAAGCTGCATACCCAAAAGGGCATCACCATCACGCAAAAGACGATGCCGGGCGCCAACCACTTCTTCGCCAACGATTCGGAACTTCTGCTGCAGGAATGCGCCGACTATCTCGACCGCCGCCTGGCCGGCGAACTCGCCGATCCGCGCCCGAAGCGGCTAAGATAACGGGCGCACAAGCACTCCGCCGGTGACCGGCTGCCTGCAGCCGGTCGTCGTCGGAAATGTCAGCGGCAACCCTTTCAAAACACGGACCGCGAGATAAGCCCAGGCTTCCGCCTCGGTGGCATCGCCATCCAGACCGACGTCTTCTGCCAGGATCGCTGTTGCGCCGGCCGCTTCTGCGCCTTCGTGAAGATCGCGCACGATGTGCGGGTTCTTGCGGCCTCCTCCGCAAACGATCCAGAGCTTCGGTTTACCGGGCAGGTGTGCGACCGATTTGAGGATCGCCTGCGCTGAAACCGCGGCAAGCGTGCGGGCACCATCGGCGAGTTCCATACCTTCGGCTTCGGCAAGCGTGAAATCGTTGCGATCGAGCGACTTCGGTCCCGGCTTGCCGAAGAACGGCTTCTCCAGATAGCGGTCCAAAACCCTAAGCACCACGTCGCCCTCGCTGGCAATCGCTCCATCCGCATCGAAGGGAATGCCGCCCTCGCGCGACACCCACTGGTCGATCAAGGCATTGCCGGGGCCGGTGTCGAAGGCAACGGGATCGCCGGTGGCCGGTACGTAGGTGATATTTGAAATGCCGCCGATGTTGACGAACACGACGGGAAATTGCCCGGCGTGAGGTGCCGGTAGCGCTCGCGCCAAGGCGGCATGGTAGACGGGCACCAGCGGCGCGCCCTGCCCGCCATGCATCATGTCATTTGCACGCATGTCATAGGCTACCGGCAGGCCGGTCAGCGCCGCCAGAAGCTTGCCGTCACCCAGTTGCACTGTCAGCGCGACATGCGGCCGGTGCAGGACGGTCTGGCCATGAAAGCCGACAATGTCCGGCCTCTCCCACCCGGCCAGCTTCTGACTGATGAAAGCAGAAACCGCGTCGGCATGACGCCGGGTGATTTCCCTTTCCAGTGCGGCAAGGTCTCCGGGCCTGTCGTCGCGCGCCGAAATCTGTTTGGCCGTTTCCAACGCCCGCGTGATGCGGTCGCGAAATGCGGCCTCATACGGCACGAAGAAATTTGGGCCGCGCTCGACGATATTGCCCCCATCTGTCCGCATTGCTGCTAGGTCGATGCCATCCATGGATGTGCCGCTCATCAACCCGATCGCGCACATCGTCCCCGTTTGGGTTGCCATTTGGCCTACCGTTCTTGTGATTCCTTGGTTCCTGATGTTAAACGCGCGCGTTCACACTTGCCACGCCGCGACCATTTCGGGCCGGTGCTTTCGGGAAAAGAAAAATGTCCGCCTTCAAGTCCGACTTCCTGCGCATCATGAGCGAGCGCGGCTTCATCCACCAGATTTCGGATGAAAGCGGCCTCGACCAGCTCTTCGCCAAGGAAACGGTCACGGCCTATATCGGCTTCGATCCCACCGCACCCAGCCTGCATGCGGGCGGCCTGATCCAGATCATGATGCTTTACTGGATGCAGCAGACCGGCCACCGGCCCGTTGCGCTGATGGGCGGCGGCACCGGCATGGTCGGCGACCCTTCCTTCAAGGAGGAGGCGCGCAAGCTTTTGACGGTCGAGACCATCCAATCCAACATCGACGGCATCAAGCAAGTGTTTTCCAGCTACCTGAACTTTGGCGACGGCCCGCGCGACGCGCTGATGGTCAACAATGCAGAGTGGCTGCTGCCGCTGAACTATCTCGACTTCCTGCGCGATGTCGGGCAGCATTTTTCCGTCAACCGCATGCTCGCCTTCGATTCTGTCAAGCAGAGGCTCGACCGCGAACAATCGCTGTCCTTCCTCGAGTTCAACTACATGATCCTGCAGGCCTACGACTTCGTAGAGCTGAACAAGCGCTATGGCGTGCGCTTGCAGATGGGCGGCTCCGACCAATGGGGCAACATCATCAACGGCATCGATCTCGGCCACCGGCTGGGCACGCCGCAACTCTATGCGCTGACGACGCCGCTGCTGACCACTTCCTCCGGCGCCAAGATGGGCAAGTCGCTGGGCGGAGCCATATGGCTCAATCCGGATATGCTGAGCCCATACGATTTCTGGCAATACTGGCGCAACACCGAGGATGCGGACGTTGGCCGCTTCCTCAAGCTCTACACCACGCTGCCCTTGGATGAAGTTGCGCGGCTGGCTTCTCTCGGCGGTTCCGAGATCAACGAAGCCAAGAAGGTGCTTGCCACCGAAATCACGGCTCTGCTGCATGGCAGGACCGCCGCCGAGCAAGCAGCGGAAACGGCACGCAAGACGTTCGAGGAAGGAGCGCTCGCTGAAACGCTGCCATCTGTTGACGTTGCCGCATCGACGCTGGAAGCCGGCGTCGGCATCCTGTCGCTGCTGGTCACCGCAGGACTGGCCTCTTCCAACGGCGAGGCCCGGCGTCACGTCCAGGGTGGCGCGGTGCGTCTCAACGACCAGCCGGTATCGGATGAACGGCGCACTGTGACGCTTCAGGACCTGAGTCCGGAAAACGTGATAAAGGTCTCGCTGGGCAAGAAAAAACACATTCTGGTGCGCCCGACCTGAGACGGGCGATGCTGGATCGCGCCTAGCGGAATTCAAAGATCGAGCGGAAGATGCCCGGCGCGATCACCGACAGCGGGTTGATCTCCAGATCAGGCTTGTTGGCGTTGCCTCTCAATCGATAGGTGACGCCGATAAGGCCGCGGTCGCGACCATTGCCGAGAAGCGCTCCGACCAGCGGAATTTCACCGAAGATGCGGTTGAGGCCATAGGCCGGCATGAACGTTCCGGTCATGTCCATGTTGTTGTTCGGGTCATAGAGCGTGCCCTGGAACGTCGTACCGATGAGCGGCCCACGCAGCACCCCGTTGGCCAGCTTCACATAGCCCCGGCCTTTCTCGATCTCGGTGAAGCCGCGCTCGAACTGCACCCTTGATGCGTCGATATCAGCCTTGACCGCCTGGTTGAGGCTGCGGTTGTCGCCTGCCGGTGTCGTGGAAACGATCGAGGCAAGCTTCGGTTCGTTCACGACAAGGAAGTCACGCGCGTCGATCTTGCCGCGCAAGGGCCCGTCACCGCTGCCTTGCAGGGAAAGCAGGATGCCTCCGCCTTGCATGTGTTCATAGATGTTGAGGAAGCGCAGGATGGCGCCGGCGTCGGCTGAGCGCATGGTCATGGTGCGCTGCCCGCCACCGGCCGCGTTGTCGATGGTGATTGCCGCGCCCGACGCCGCGGTGGCGCTGACCTGCAAGCCGTTCACCTTCGAACCGGACGCGCTGTAGTCCAGCTTCAGGCCCGACAGCACTTCGTCGTGGAACCCGGACAGCGACTTGATATCGGCGCTGACCGAAATGGCGTCCGTGCCAGTGCCCTTGGTGGCCGTATCCACGTCCGACGTGAACTGCTTGATCAGGGAGCGCGCATCGAGCGACTGACCCGATACATTCACGGAATAGCCCTTGCCAGAACGTTTGACCGATACGGCGACGTTGTCGCCCCGGTTCAATTGGACCTTGGCGAATTTCGCCGAAGTCAGGCTTCCACCGGCAAGCTCCACATCGCCATCGATGGAAAATGACTTGCCGTCGAGATCGAACTTGCTGAGCCTTGTGACCGTGCCGTCATTGCTCATGACGAAGCTGACATCGGCAGGAATGCCGGTACCCTTGCTCCAACCTGCCCAAGGGATGCTGAGCGTGGCCTTGGTCAGGTCGGCGGTGACGTTGCGGCTGCCATCCTCATTCTTGTCCAGCGCAACCTTGACGGTGCCGGAAAGCAGCGTCGAAAGCCCCGGCATGAAGGTCTCGCGCGTCTTGTCGTCGATGATGAGCGCCACCTTGCGGCTGCGCGGCGGGCCGGCGGCTTCCAACGGTTCGATGAGATCGACTTCGGCCGGGATGCCATTCAGGGTGGCGGTGGCGGCAATCACTGCCTTTTGCGGATCGACGACGATGGAGCCATCCGCTTCCGCAACCATCTGGCCGTCAAAGGGCTTGGCCAGAGCAAGGTCCTTGTAGTCGAGCGACACGACCCAGCCGAGCTTGCTCGTATCCTGGCCCTTCTGCAGCGGAATGTCGGCCTTTACATTGCCGGTTACCGTCCCCGATATTTCCTCAGGCTTCAGGCCGATGTGGCGCATGGCGTTGATCGGCTCGTAGGAAACGAGCTCGATGATGGCCTGCGCATCGCCTGCGACATCCATGTCGAGCTTGCCGATGACAGGCGGGCGATTGGCCCGGTAGATTTTCATGTTGCCATTGCTGGCATTCACGACGCGACCGCTCGGCATGTAAACCGTGCCGGAAGAGAGCGAGATATCGACGTCGTTGCCGGCAAACTCGACCACGCCGACGGCATCGCGAACCGGCGGGATGCGGCCTGCCACGTCAAATCGCGAGCCCTCCACCTGGAAACGGCCAAACACTTCCTTGCCTGTAAGCGGCACGCCATTGCCGACACGGCCGGGCTCGACGCGGTACTGGAGGGACGCATCCACCACCTTGCCGCCGAACAGGTTCTTCAGCACCCATGAGCGGGCATTGGCCGCGGAAAACCAAGGCCACAACTGCTTGACGTGCGAAACCGGCATGTCGTGGACGGTGAAGGCGACAAGCACGCCCGGTGCTTTTCCAGTGACGAACTCGATGGCTGCCGTTCCCACCGCCTCCCCCGTCGGGCCTGACCTCAAGGCGATGGTATCGGCCACCAGCTTGTTGCTGTCCGGCAGGAAAATACCGGCCACACGAGATATGAACTTCAAGCCGGGTTCGGGAGATTCCAGCGGCGCAAGCGTCGATCCATTGCTGACAAGGTCGTAGCGATAGGCGGCTTCCTCGTTTGGCGCCCCAGAAGCAGGTCGCGGGCCGACCGACCCCTCGAACTCGAACGTCGATCTGCCGGTCTTGATCAGAAGCCGGTCAATGGCGAGCTTGTTGGCTCCGGACTCCAGCTTGGCCTGCATGTCCACGTCGGCGGGCAACGCGCCCCTTGGCCCAAGATCAAGCACCGATCCTGTCGACGACAACGAAAGTTCCAGCCGCGATGGCGTGTCACCGCTACTTTCGCCGCCTGAAACGCCAAGCTGGATGGCTCCCAACCTGCTGCCTGCAGGAATGGAGCCAACCGCTCCATCTCGTTCCGCCAGTTCGATTTTTGCGGTCAAAGTCCTGATCAGCTTCGTCGACGGGTTGCCGCTCGCCGCCGCCTCAAGCGTCAGGGCACGGCCGTCCACTTCCATGGTCGATGTGAGCTGCATCTGTTCGACACCGGTCTGGGAGACGACGGCGTTCGTGACCTTTACCGAATTGACCTCGCCTTTTTGGGGCAGCAGGAACTCGACATTGTCGAGCCTGATCTCGCGCATCGAATCCATCTTGACGGCGTCGAGTGCCTTGCGCGCGGCATCGAACGTCGCGGCGATGACCTTGTCGGGATCGACCAGCCCTTCGTTGTTACGCAGCGATACCGCCCAATCGCTGCCGGTGGAAGGCATAGCGCCAACATCGATCCGGGCGTTGGAAAGGCGGGCACTGGTCAGCCGGACATCGCCCGAGATCAGCGGCCAGAGCCTCACGCCAAAACGTACGACGCCGGCATTCACCACCGGGCGGCCATCGTGCGTCGTGAGGCTCAGATCCTTGACCCGCAAAGCCAGGAAGCTCGATCCATCGAGCGTGATGCTGGTGGAGCCGATGTCGACGTCGACATTTATTCCGGCCACCCGCTCGATAGCCTTTTCAGCTTCCTGCTGCAGGCGCTCGGTGCCGATGCCGATTGCGCCGACCGTGTAAACCGCGATGACAAGCAGGGCGATGACGCAGACCAGAGCCGCGACGACCCGTTTGATCCTGCGGAACCTACGCCCGATTGAGGCCCGGCCCAAAGGAGGCACGTCGCAAGCGGACGGCAAAGCGCTCAGATCCGTGATCTCGTCGCGCCTGAACCTGACCTTTTCGTGCTGTGGCAGTTCCTGGTCCACACATTATTCCGTTGCAAGAACATCCACGTGGACGAATCCAGCCTCGACATTATATCGGTGAACCCTCACGTGTAAGCTTAAACAAGGGCATCGATATGACCGACACTGCGGCAACCGAACTGAGCGTCGGCGACAAGGCACCAGAATTCGAACTTCCTCGTGACGGCGGCGGCACGATCAAGCTGACGGATTTCGCCGGAAAGCCGGTTGTTCTCTACTTTTACCCACAGGACGACACAACCGGCTGCACCAAGGAGGCGATCGACTTTTCACAGTTGAAGCCTGAATTCGGGAAAGCGGGCGCCGTTGTTGTTGGTGTGTCGCCCGATAGCGCGACGAAGCACGACAAGTTCAAGACCAAGCATGGCCTGACTATCGAGCTTGCCGCTGACGAGGAGCGCAATGTCATCGACGCCTACAATCTGTGGGTCGAAAAGCAGATGTATGGACGCAGCTACATGGGTGTCGAACGCGCGACATTCCTGATCGGTCGTGATGGCCGGATCGCAGCAGTATGGCGCAAGGTGCGCGTCAAGGGTCATGCCGAGGCGGTGTTGCAGGCGGTTCGCGAACTCTGATCGCACATAGCCGCGTTTTTGCTGCTGTCGCATGCGGTTTAGCATCCGCTCAACAAAGCTTTGTTAACCCTAACAATGTTTAAATCGCGCTGTCGGCATGGTTAACGAAGGCGCGTCCCGTGGCAGTATCCGGTCAGTCAGCGGTTTTCGGCAAGCGTAAGGAACCACACACAGTCATCATCGCCCGTGGCGATGAAATCAGGCATTTCACCGTTCGTCCCTGGCTTGCCGCCGTTGTAGGGTCGGCGCTGGCCGCAGTCGTCATCGGCTATCTCGGGGCAACGTCCTATCTCGTCTTGCGCGACAACCTCATCGGCGCTGCAACAGCGCGCCAGGCGCGCATCCAGCAAGCCTATGAAGACCGTATCTCTGCCCTTCGCGCCCAAGTCGACCGGATCACCAGCCGGCAATTGCTCGACCAGCAATTGATGGAGACCAAGGTCACCGAACTGATCGAACGCCAGACGCAACTCAGCGAACGGCACGGCCGGCTCGGTCCGCTCCTCGAACGAGCGGAAGGCGGAATCCACAACGCCCTGCCGGCGACGGTTCCCGTTCCTGCTACGCGTGAAGACACAAGCGCGTCGGCGGCCGATACCATTGTCGCGCCGGAAAAAGTTGCCTTGGCCAGCATTGCCGAAAGCACAGCGAGGCCGTTCGCGTTCTGGTCGTCAGGCACGCAGGGCGAGACGCCCGTCTCATCGGCCGACCGCGCCGACAAGCTATTCGTCTCGATCAACCAGTCGTTGAAGGCCATCGAAACAGACCAGATCGCCCAGATATCGACCTTGGCCAATTCTGCCTCGGAGAGCGCTGATGCCATTTCCAACGCGCTGGAAGCTGCCGGCCTGCCTGTCGACAGCGATTTCAGCGAAGGCAATGTCGGCAAAAGCGATGTCGGCGGCCCGCTGATCCCGGTGGACGGCACGACCATCTTCGACGCCAAGGTGCAGCAACTGGACGAGGCGCTCGACATGCTCGATCAGGCCAAGG
>MKRZ01000109.1:22225-31152 GCA_001897075.1 Mesorhizobium sp. 61-13
CAGCCCGTTCGGCGTTCGCACCGACCCACTGCTCGGCTCGGCCGCTCTCCATTCAGGGATGGATTTCCGCGCTTCCGTCGGCATGGATGCAAAAGTCACCGCGCCGGGCGTGGTCGTCAAAGCCGGCTGGAACGGCGGCTACGGGCGCATGGTCGAAGTCGATCACGGCCAAGGCTTTAGCACCCGGTACGCGCATCTCAGCGAGATCCTGGTCAGCGTCGGGGAAAAGCTCTCAGCCGGGGATGTTGTCGGCAGAACCGGCAGCAGCGGTCGCTCTACGGGGCCGCACCTCCACTATGAGGTGAGGCACAACGGCGAAGCGATAAACCCCCTCACCTTCCTGACCGTGGGCAAGAAGATCGCCAAATACATGTGACGTCCCCCTACCCTGCATGGGAGAGAAATCCATCGGTTTGTCGGAAGGACTGGTGGGCGATGAGAGACTCGAACTCCCGACATCCTCGGTGTAAACGAGGCGCTCTACCAACTGAGCTAATCGCCCTTCGTGGCGCGGACCTTTAAGCAGTTCCGCCCAGCTTCGCAAGGCCTAACCAAGCGCTCGGCGCAAAGCAAGTGCCACACAATGGCTGCCACGCAATGCTTTTGCTGAAAACACCGAATTGTTTTCCCACAAGCGTGATTGCCCCGCTTGACACCTTGCGGTGAAGCCCTTATCCACCCGCCATCGACGCACACACAGACCGGTGTTCGTCTGTGCGCGGGTGTAGCTCAGTCGGTTAGAGTGCCGGCCTGTCACGCCGGAGGTCGCGGGTTCGAGCCCCGTCACTCGCGCCATTTCTTTCAAAGCTTTGCGTGATGTTTTCCGCGCGGTGTCTGGTTGCGCAGGCCTTGCGTGAATTGGCAATTCGCCATGTCAGGCGCGCAAGCCTCATCTCCTGAACAGCCAAAAGTGTTTCCTGAAATCCGGCGACCTTTCGGGCCGCTGTGCCTGCCTTGCCTCGCCTCTCAAGGACGCGGCGCGGCCCCGGTGCTACCGCGCACGATGATGCGGATCGGAAGTTCCGTCTGGCGTAGATGTCGCTTCTGGGTGGCGGGGGCCAGGATATAGTTTGCGGCAAGGCTGCCCATCTCCCGGGCCGGCACTTCCAGCGTGGTCAGTTCTGGTGCGGTGAGCTCGGCAATCTCCAGATTGTCGAAGCCGACGATGGACATGTCCTTCGGCACAACGATGCCTTGCTGGTGGCAATACTTGATGGCCCCGGTGGCAAGGATGTCGCTGCCGCAAAACACAGCGGTCGGTCGGTGCTGCACGTCCATCAGCGACCGCATCGCCTGCCTGCCGCTCTCGACCTTATATGCGCCTTCGACTACCGGTACGGCTTCGGGATCGTGCCCCCGCGCTGCAACTTCGGCCAGAAAACCGTCGAGGCGCCCCTTCGCGCGGTCGTTGTTCGTGGTGATGCCTGCGATCATGCCGAGCCGGGTGTGGCCCAGATCCAGCAGGAAACGCGCCGCTGCCGCCCCGGCCTTTTCGTTGTCAAAACCGATAGCCGCGCCGGATTCGACCGCAGCCGAGGTATAGGTAAACACGTGGTCGACGCGCTTCTGGTTGAGCAACGCCATTGTCTGGGCACTGTGCGTCGAACCAACGAGCACGATCGATTCCGCACCGCGCTCGACAAGCAAGCGTGCCTGCTCGAGTTCAAGGTCGAGGTCATAGTGCGACGTACTGATGATGACGGAGACACCGTTCTCCGCCAACCTCGCCTGCAGACCCTCGACCATGGTGGCGTAGATGGCGTGGTCGAGTGTCGGAATGATAGCGCCGACCAGTCGCGAACGCGTCGAGCGCAGCGCCCGCGCTGAACCGTTCGGCACATAACCAAGTTCCGCCGCCGCGCGCATGACCCGCTCGCGCTCGTCTTGGCCTACACGCGGATTTCCGTTGAGCACGCGCGAGGCAGTTGCCAGCGAACAATTGGCAAGACGGGCGACGTCAACCAGCTTGGCGCCGCCGCCCTCCGACCCCTGAGCCCGATCCGCCAAGCAATGCTCTCCTATCCGTGAAAACGTTTTATCATTTTTTCTTGATCTAGCACAAGCACATAGGCAATCGAAGCGAAAACTCGCTTGACTTGCAAGTTTTGATGTGAAAACGTTTTCTCATAGAGTGCTCGGGAGGAGAACTACGGATGCTGCTCAATGGCATCAAGGTTGTCAGTTTTTGCCATTTTCTGCAGGGTCCGGCCGCAGATCAGTATCTGGCTGACATGGGCGCGGACGTCATCAAGGTCGAGCCGCTCACCGGCGCCTACGAACGCCATTGGTCGGGTGCGGACGTCTACGTCGAAGGGGTCAGCGGCTTTTATCTTTGCGCCAACCGAAACAAGCGTTCCATCGCGATTGATCTCAAAAGCCCCGAAGGCAAGGCCGTTGCCCGCAGGCTGATAGCTTCGGCCGACGTCGTTTCCGAGAACTTCCGCCCCGGCGTGTTTTCGCGGCTGGGTTTCGATGAAGCGGCGCTGCGTGAAATCAACCCGAATCTGATCTTTGCATCAGCCAGCGGCTACGGCTCGAGCGGGCCGATGGCGCAAAAGCCCGGCCAGGACATTCTATGCCAGGCGCGCTCGGGCCTGATCAGTGCAACCGGGACGCCGGAAAACGGGCCGACGCCGGTCGGCGTCGCCGTGGTGGACCAGCATGGCGGCGCGCTGATGGCGATGGGTATCCTGGGCGCTTTGATACGCCGGTTGCGCGAAGGGCGTGGAACGCGCGTCGAATCCAGCCTCATCAACTCAGCGATAGACCTGCAGGGCGAAGCGCTGGTCAACTATTTCGCTGGCGGCATGACGCGCGAGGTTTTGAAGCGCGAACACAATCTGGCGACGTGGTTTCACGCTGCCCCCTACGGTGTCTATCCAACGCGCGATGGCCACGTCGTCATCTCGCTCTGCGAAGCAAGCGTGCTGGCCGAAGCCGTGGACAGCGACGAACTGCGCGCTGCCGCGACGGTCGACCGTTACAAGAACCGGGACGACTACGCCCGCATGCTCGACAGGGCAACCGCGGTCTTCACAACCGACGAACTCGCCCATCGGCTCGACGAACGCGGCATATGGTGGGCGCCAATCGCCTATTACGACGATCTTCTATCAGACCCGCAGCTTGCTCATATGAACGTGTTCCGGCGCATCGACGTCAGAGGCCGCACCATCCATCTCGTCAACCACCCCAACCGCTATGACGGCCAGGTGCCGGATGTTCGGGTTCTTGCACTCGAGATCGGCGAGCATACCCGCGAAATCATGGGCGAACTCGGCTACTCGAGCGCCGAAACCGAAGGCCTCATCGAAGCGGGTGCCGTAACTGCCTCGCGCGCCGAACAGACCAAAGTGACGGAGCCGTCATGACATTGAGAGAACCTCCTCCACGCGCGAGCGAAAAGGCGCTGCCTTCTGACGCAGGTCTGGGCGAACGCGGCGTCGCCCTTGTTACGGGCGGACGCCGTGGCATTGGCCGGGCGATCTGTCGCGAACTGGCCGCCAATGGCTTCGACGTGGCCGTGGTCGACATTGTCGATGACGACAGTGGCCGCGAAACCGTCGAAATGGTGAAGCGGGTCGGGCGCAAGACGTTTTTTCGGCAGTGCGATATTTCCGATACCGGCTCCTACGCCACCCTGCTCGATCAGGTCGAAGGGGAGTTGGGTGCGATCAGTTGCCTGGTCAACAATGCTGGCATCCAGGTTCCGGTGCGCGGCGATCTGCTCGACGTTTCGGAAGAAATGTTCGACCACCTGATCAACATCAATCTGCGTGGAACCTTCTTCCTGACACAGGCCGTGGCGCGCCGCATGGTGGCGCAGACAGCGCCGGTCGCCGAACGTTCCATCATCACCATTACCTCCGCCAATGCCGGCCTCGTCTCGCCGGAAAAAGGGCCCTACTGCGTGTCCAAGGCCGGACTTTCGATGGCTTCGCAGCAGTTTGCACTACGGCTCGCCGCCGAAGGTATTCGGGTCCACGAAATTCGTCCCGGCCTGATCCGCACCAGCATGACGGCAGATGTTTACGAGCGCTATTCGCCGCTGGTGGCGGCGGGCGACATCTGCCCCATGCGCCGTTGGGGCGAGCCGGAAGACATCGCCCGGGGCATAGCCACGCTTGCGACGGGCGCGATGCCGTTCAGCACCGGCGATATCTACAACATTGGCGGAGGGATGCAGATCCATCAGCTTTGACCGCTTGAAGGGCATTTCGCGCACTGGTTGAGAAAACGATTTCTCAACTTAATGAAAGAGGATCGGAATTCATGCTTCTGGAAGCAATCTCGAAGGGGTCACACACCTTCGATCCGACGATGATCCTGCAGATGGCCGGCATCGCCAAGTCATTCCCGGGCGTGCGGGCGCTGGATGGCGTCAGCTTCTCGGTGCGGCGCGGCGAAGTGCATGCGCTGGTGGGCGAGAACGGGGCCGGCAAGTCCACGCTGATGAAGATCCTGTCCGGCGCCTATCAGGCCGACCAGGGCGTGATCACTTTCGACGGCAAGGCAGTCGCCTTCCCTACCCCTTCGCAAATGATCGGTCTTGGCATTGCGGTCATCTACCAGGAATTCGCACAGGCGCCGCATCTGACAGTGGCGGAAAACATCTTCCTGCACCGCTTGCCCCGAACCCGCTTGGGGCTCGTCGACTGGAAGAAGGCGGCGGCAGAGGCCAAGCGCTACATGGATCGCCTCGGCTTTTCAGTCGACCCGCTGGCGCGCATCGATCGGCTCAGCGTAGCCCAGCGGCAGATGGTCGAGATTGCGCGCGCTCTTTCGCGCAACGCCCGGCTGATCGTGCTCGACGAACCTTCGGCCGTGCTCGGCGACAACGAATTGCAGAAGCTTTTTTCCACCATCCGCAGCCTGCAGAAGGAAGGCGTGTCGTTCATCTACATTTCCCACCGGCTGAAAGAGGTGTTCGACATCAGCCAGACCGTCACCGTCCTCCGCGACGGCAAGGTGGTGAATTCCACCGCGACGCGCGAAATGACGACCGACGACCTGATCCGATCGATGGTCGGACGCTCGATCGGCGACTACTTCCCGCCACGTAACCCCAAGTTCGGCAACGATGTGCTGAAGATCAGCGGCATCAATCGCGGCAAGGTGTTGAAGGATATTTCACTCAACCTGCGCGGCGGCGAGATCGTCGGCATCTGCGGCCTCGCCGGAGCCGGGCGCTCCGAACTGCTGCGCGCCATTATCGGCGCCGACGCAATCGACAGCGGCCGCATCGAATTGCGCGGCAAGGCGCTGACCATCGAGACCCCGCGCAAGGCGATTGCGCTCGGCATCGGCTTTGCCCCGGAAGACCGCAAGACGGACGGCCTGTTCCTATCGCAGTCGGTGAGCTTCAACATCACCATCTCGCGCCTGCGCGACGTGCTGAGCGGCTTCTGGCTGAACCTCTCCCATGAGCGCAAGACGGCGCAGGATTTTGCCGCCAAGCTGCGGGTCAAGACGCCGGACGTCGATGCGCGCGTCGGCAACCTGTCAGGCGGCAACCAGCAGAAATGCGTCATCGCCAAGCAACTCAACGCCAAGTGCGACGTGCTTCTGGTCGATGAACCGACGCGCGGCGTCGATGTCGGCGCAAAGCGCGAAATCTATGAGTTGCTGGTCGATCTCACCGAGCGCAGCGGTCTCGCCATCCTCATGGTCTCGTCCGACCTGCCGGAGGTCATCGGCATGTGCGACCGCATCCTCGTCATGTGCGAGGGCCGCATCACGGCCGAACTCGCCAAAGCCGATGCGACCGAGGAAGAAATCATGAAACACGCCACGGTTCATTGAGGAGGAGTGATGCGCCAGCCCATTTCCCTCATTGCCCTTGACGTCGACCGCACGACGCTGACCGACGACTATCGGTTACTGCCGGCAGTGGTCGAGGCCGTTGCGCGCGCGGTGGAAGCCGATGTCCAGGTAGTTGCGGCGACAGCGCGTGCGCCAAACGCGCTGCGAGGCATTGCCGCCTCGCTCGGCCTCAAAGGTCCGAGCGTGTGCCTCAACGGCGCCTGGACCGGCACCATCCTGTCCGACGAAGCGATGATGGAACACGGCGCGCCGATGAACTTCGCCAGGACCAAGGCACTGATCTCGCAGGCCGAGGCTGTCGGCCTCAATCCCTGCTGGTTCACGGAGACGGATTGGCACGCGCTGTCGCACGGCCATCTTGTCGAGCGAGAGGCACATGCCACTCAAACCAATCCGGTCCTGGCGTCATCGCTCGATGAACTGGCTCAGCCAATATTCAAGGTGCTTTGCCTCGAGACCGCAGGCACTGGTGATGCACTTGAGAAGCTGGCCGACAATTTTGCCGGCGATTTCAATTTCGTGCGCTCCGACAGGCATCTGGTCGAGATCACGTCCAGCGGCGTTTCCAAGCAGGGTGCGGTCGCGGCTCTTACCAAGCGCCTCGGCGTCGACCGGGAAAACGTCGCGGCAATCGGTGATTCGGAAAACGACCTCGACCTGATCCGATGGGCCGGTTTCGGTATTGCCATGGGCAACGGCTCGGAAGCCGTGAAACGCGCCGCAGACTGGGTCACCTGGTCGAACGCCCATGCCGGCGCTGCCTTCGCCATAGACACAATCATCGCCGCCAACCGGGCGGCCGCCCGCACCCCAGAGGTCTGACAATGAGCGACATCAGCACAATGGAATCGCGGTCGAACATGCAGAAACTTTCGGCGTCGATCTTCAAGGCCTCCGGGCTCCTGTGGGTATTCCTCGGCCTTTGCGTGGTCGCCGCGCTATTGTCGCCGGCCTTCCTCAACCCCGCCAACCTGATGAATGTTTTCCGTCAGGTAGCACTCTACGGCATCGTCAGCGTCGGCATGACCTTCGTCATCTTGACCAAGGGGATCGACCTGTCGGTCGGGTCGATCCTCGGCGTCTGCGCGGTTTCGACGGCTCTCCTGCTCAGCGGCGGCTGGTCGCCCTGGCTCGCGGTCGTCATTGCGCTGCTGATCGGCACTGGCCTTGGCGCGATCAACGGCATCGGCGTTGCCATCGGTCGCGTGCCGCCTTTCATCATGACGCTTGGCATGATGGTGATGGCGCGCGGCCTTGCGCTGACGCTTGCCAACGGCCAACCCATCGGGCTGAAAGATGCCGCTGCCAATTTCGCCTGGCTCGGCCGTGGCGCCATGCTGGGCATTCCGGTGCCGGTCTGGATTTTCGCGGTGGTTGCGGCCATCGCCATCTTCGTGCTGCGCTACACCCCGTTCGGACGCCAGATCTACGCCGTCGGGTCCAACGAGGAAGCCGCCCATCTATCCGGCATCAGCGTCAATCTCATCAACTTCTATGTTTATGTGATCAGCGGCTTTCTCGCCGCGCTGACGGCGCTGATTTTCGTGTCCCGTCTCACCGTCGGCGAGCCTACTGCAGGCACCGGCATCGAGCTTGAAGCCATCGCAATCACCGTCATCGGCGGTACCAGCCTGTTCGGTGGCGAGGGCGGCATTTTCGGCACCATCATTGGCGCCGCGATCCTCGCCGTGCTCGCCAACATCATGAATCTGGTCGGCATTTCGCCGTTCACGCAACAGATCGTCAAGGGAGCCATCATCGTGGGAGCCGTGCTCTACGAGATGCAGCGCAAGCGCAAATGATCACCTTGACCCACCAACTTCGCCTTCGCGAAGACCGCCGCAGGACAGTGCGGAAGACGCTGGAAACAGAGCCAACACCCAAGGGAGGACTATCCATGTCATTAAAACAAAACCTGAAGAAGGCCGGTATCGCTCTTGCCGGAGCCGCTGCGATGGTGGCCATGTCGGGCGCGTCGTTCGCCGCCGACAAGATCCTGATCGGCTTCAGCCAGGGCACGCTCAACCATCCGTGGCGCGTGGCGATGGTCGAAGGCAACAAGAAGTACGCCGAAGAGCACTACAAGGACGTCGAGTTGGTCGTGACCGACGGCCAGAATGACTCGGCCAAGCAGGTTGCCGATGTCGAAAGCCTGATCGCGCGCGGCGTCAAGGTGCTGATGATCAGCCCGCTGACATCGGACGCCCTGACGCCTGTCGTGCAGCAGGCCCTCGACGCGGGCATCAAAGTGGTCACCATGGACCGCAAGGTCAACGTTCCGGTAACGGTGCATGTCGGCGCGCTCAACCTGCCGATCGGTGAATCTGCCGGCAAGTTCCTGGTCAAGGCACTCGACAACAAGGGCAAGGTGATCGAACTGCAGGGCACCGGCGGCGCTTCGGCGACCGTGGATCGTCATGACGGCTTCATGAAGGGCATCGAAGGGTCCGGGCTGGAAGTCGTCGCTTCCCAGAACTGCGATTATCTGCGCGAGAACGCGGTGAAGTTCATGGAAGACCAGTTGCAGCGCTTTGGCCCCGGCGAAATCCAGGCCGTCTATGCACACAATGACGAGATGGCGCTGGGCGCTATCCAGGCGCTCGAGGCCGCCAACCGCCTCGGCGAAGTGAAGGTCGTCGGCGTCGATGGCCAGAACAACGCTTTCGAAGCGATTGCCGCCGGCAAGCTCGCCGCCACCTTCACCTACCCCTATGTCGCGCCTGAAGGCATCGAGATCGCCTACAAGCTCGCAAAGGGTGAGAAGGTCGACGCCGAAGTCATTCTTCCCGGCAAGCAGATCGACGCGACCAACATCAAGGAAATGCTCGGCACGGGCTTCTGAGCAACCTCGACCATCCCGCGCGGCCCCATTGGCCGCGCGGTTTTCATTCAATCATTTTACAAGGAGAACTCTCGTGGCCCAGGCCAAGCATTTTGATCCGAAAGGCGTGATCCCGGCAGTATTGATGCCGTTCGACGCCGATCTTGCCGTGGACGAACGCGCCTACCGCGATCATCTTGCCGACGTGGCCTCGGTCGAGGGGATTACCGCAATCACCATCAACGGCCACGCCGCCGAGGTGCATGCGCTGACGCTGGATGAA
>MKRZ01000110.1:0-8961 GCA_001897075.1 Mesorhizobium sp. 61-13
CGCGAACTTGTCGGTCGCGTAGATCAGCCGGTCAAGGATGCCAGGTTCCGAATAGGCGTGGCCCGCGCCTTCGATCAGGAAGAACTCGGCCCTCGGCCACGCCTTGTGCAACTGCCAGGCATAGTGCGCCGGGCAAGGCATGTCGTAGCGGCCATGTATGATGACGCCCGGAATGTCCTTGAGCTTGCCGGCATCGCGCAAAAGCTGCCCCTCCTCCAGCCAGCCGGCATGGACGAAATAATGGTTCTCGATGCGGGCAAAGGCGATTGCATAGTCGGCCTCACCGAACACGTCGCTGGTTTCGGGCTCCGGCAACAGCGTGATGGTCTGGCCTTCCCATTCGCTCCAGGCGATGGCCGCCTCCACCTGCGCCTTGCGATCCTGGCCGACGAGCCGCTTGCGGTAAGCCGCCATCATGTCGCCGCGCTCCGCTTCGGGAATCGGAGCGAGGAAGCGCTCCCATTTATCCGGGAACATCTGCGACACGCCAAACTGATAGTACCAGTCGAGTTCTGCACGGGTCAGCGTGTAGATGCCGCGCACCACCAGTTCGCTGACGCGCTCTGGATGCGTCTCGGCATAGGCGAGCGCCAGCGTCGAGCCCCACGAGCCGCCGAACACCAGCCATTTGTCGAAGCCGGCCATTTCGCGCAGCCGCTCGATGTCGGCCACCAGATGCCACGTCGTGTTGGCGTCGATGGAGGCATTGGGCGTCGATTTCCCGCAGCCGCGCTGGTCGAACAGGATCACATCGTAAAGCTTGGGATCGAACAGGCGGCGATGCCTTGGCGAAATGGTGCCGCCCGGCCCGCCATGCAGGAACACTGCCGGCTTGGCGCCCTTCGTTCCCACCCGCTCCCAATAGATCGTGTGGCCGTCGCCGACATCCAGCGTGCCGCTCTCGAACGGCTCGATTTCGGGATAAAGGGTCCGCAATTCGCTGCTCATTCCTTGTCGTCCTCGGGCGGCCATGTTTCGGTATCGTGATCGGGATGCTGGTAGGAAACGAGACTGGCGAGAAAATCCGCCGCTTCCTGGTCCGCCATCGTGTCCATGCCGGGCAGCGCCGCGATGCCATCGACATAGGGCAGCTTTGCTTCGGTTCCCCATTGGATTTGAGGCACGATGCCTTCTGGTTCATCGAATGCGCCGATGGCGAGACCCACGCCGTCAGGTGCCGTATAGGTCAGCGGCGTGCCGCAATTTTCGCAAAAGCCGCGGCTGGCGTGATTGGAAGACTGGAAATATTTCGGCGCGCCGCGCGTCCACGTAAGCTTCGCCTCACGCACAGAGACCAGCGGCGCATAGAACGAACCGAACGCCTTTTGGCACATGCGGCAATGGCAGACCGACGCATCGCCCAACGCACCTTCGACGCGGAAGCGCACCGCGCCGCACTGGCAGCCGCCGGTATAGATCGGGCGATTGTCGAGGCTCATCGCAGAACCTCACAGGCGCTTCGGACAGGCTGATTCAGCAAAAGCCGGCAAGTGCCTGATCGCCGAGTCATTTCCTTCATTGCGGCCCTCATTCCGGTGAGTGACATACGGCCTCGATGTTGTTGCCGTCGGGGTCGAGCACGAATGCGCCGTAGTAGTTGGGATGGTAGTGCGCACGCACGCCCGGCTTGCCGTTGTCGCGCCCGCCCGCATCCATCGCCGCTTCATAGAATTCATCGACTTCCGAGCGCTTGTCGGCGGTAAAGGAATAGTGCCGGCCCGGCCCGCTTTCCTTGCTCTCATGCAGCCAGAATTGCGGCCTGTCGTAGCCGTATCCGCCAACCTTGGCACCGCCGGTGTACTCTTCCGGCACCATCATCACCAGCGATGCGCCAAGCGGCGCCAGCGCCGCATCATAGAATGTCTTCGAAGCCTCGAAATCGGTAACGGGAATTCCGGTATGATCGATCATCGCTTCACCTCCCATGTCGTGATGCGCTCACCCGTTGCAGGGTCCTTGCCGTCCTTCAACTGCACGCCTTGCGCCAGAAGTTCATCGCGGATGCGGTCGGCCTCGGCCCAGTTCTTTTCGGCGATAACTGTCAGGCGGCGGGCGATTGCGGCATCCACCACAGCATGATCGACTTCCGCACTCACATCAAAGCCGAAAAACTCCAGCGCAGTCTTGAGCGAAGACGCAGCCGCCGCGTCGCCGTCGCCAGCCTCGCTCGCCAACTGCGTCAAATGCTGGAACGCGCCATATGTCGCCAGATCATCCGACAGGACCTCGATCACGCTTTGCGGCAAGCCCGCATCACCCTCGGCAAGATCAGCGGCCCGTTTCCACTTGCGCAGCGTGTTTTCCGCTTCCTCCAGCTTGCGCACGGAAAAATCGATCGGCTCGCGATAGTGCGTCATCAGCATGGCGAGCCTCAGCACCTCGCCCGGCCACTTGCGGCCGCCGAAGGTGTCGGTCTCCAGCAACTCGTTGATCGAATAGAAATTGCCTAGGCTCTTGGACATCTTCTGGCCTTCGACCTGCAGGAAGCCGTTGTGCATCCACACATTGGCCATCGCATGCGTGCCGTGGGCGCAGCGCGACTGGGCTATCTCGTTTTCGTGGTGCGGGAAAATCAGGTCGAGCCCGCCGCCGTGGATATCGAACACTTCGCCGAGATAGGCCGACGACATGGCCGAGCACTCGATGTGCCAGCCCGGCCGGCCTCTGCCCCAAGGCGAATCCCAGCCCGGTTCTTCCGGTGACGACAGCTTCCACAAAACGAAATCGCCGGGGCTTTTCTTGTGTGCATCGACGGCTATGCGCGCGCCGGCCTGCTGTTCGTCGAGCGGACGCTTCGACAATTGGCCGTAGTCGGGCATCGATGCGGTGTCGAACAGAACTTCGCCTGCCGCTTCATAGGCATGGCCGCGCTCGATCAGAGATTGAATCAGGCCGATCATGTCGGTCTTGCCATCCGACCTGGGCTGCACGAACTCGGTTGCGCGCGGCTCGAAGGTCGGCGGCAAGCAGCCGAGGGTGGCGACATCCTTGTGGAACTGGTCGGCGGTCTTTTCGGTCACGCGGCGGATCGCCTCGTTGAGCGAAAGCTTGCCGGAGGCGATGTCAGCGCCGAAATCGCGCAGGGCACGCGCGTTGATCTTGTCGTCCACGTCGGTGATGTTGCGCACATAGGTGACATGCGCCTCGCCGTAGAGATGGCGCAGCAGGCGGTAGAGCACATCGAAAACGATGACAGGGCGCGCATTGCCGATATGGGCGAAGTCGTAGACCGTCGGTCCGCAGACATACATGCGCACGTTGTCCGGATCGATCGGAGCGAAATCCTCCTTCGACCGGGTCAGGGTGTTGTAGAGACGCAAGCCCTTGAAACCGGGCGTTCCTGCAACTGCCTTGGACATTCATCCCCTTCCCGGCTTTGGCCGGTTCAACAAAGCGCACAAAGATCAGCCTGGCTGGCCGGTTCGTTTGTCCACTCTGGAAGAAAGATGAGGCGAAAACGTCCGGGCCAGCGCGAAGCTAGCCGATAATCGAAATGCCACAAATGGCAAAAGACGTTTCCATGGCGCGCTTTATCGCTTTCGCCCCTGTTGCAGTCAAGCCGCAAAATTGGCTGAAAATGCCGGTTTGCCGCAAGACCGGCGCAAGAGAAAGATTTTATTAAACATGTAAGTACAGCCTCGACCTCAGAAGCGCGGCTATTGCGTCAAGCGTCACGATTTGGTCCGATTTGGTCGTCATGACCCCCGGCTCCAAGTGAAACCAACCCGAAGGAAAGAACAATGTCTCGAAAACCGGAAGCAAAGCGACCTAAGCAACCAGTACTGGCCAGCCAATACCGCGCCATCGGTTCGGCAGCGATCGTCGCAGCCCTGCTCCACAGCACCAAGAAGAAGAAGCCCGTTCAGAAGTTCCTCTCGCCGCGCGTTGCGTGACGATCCGGGCGGCGGCATGATTTGCCGCTGAAGAACCACAAACAGACGTATTGCCAGTCCAGCGCCCAATCGGGCGGCTTGATCGCGTGTCCTGGCAACCCTGTTTAAAACAGCGTCATCTGATCGTCATCGGCGCCGGGCTTCCGGCGCTTCGGTTTCTCGGGCTGGGCCAATGCCTCGCCCGTATCCCGCGCCTGTATTTCGGGGCCGGTGTTGGCCACCTTGTTGACGAGGCTGGACACCGGGATCGCCTCGAAGAAGTCAGGCTGGGCCGGCTTCATAAGATCGGCGACATCGCGCGGTTCCTGGCTGCGGCAATCCAGCCAGCGGGCAAAGTCCTGTTCTTCGATCACCACCGGCATGCGCTGGTGGATATGGGCGATGTCGGCATTGGCGCTCGTCGTCAGTATGGCGCCGGTGTCCATCTCCGAGCCGCCCGGCTCGGCATAAGGCTCCAGCAAGCCGGCAAAGGCGATCAGCCCGCCGCGCTTCGGCCGCACCCAATAGGCCTGCCCTTTCTTGCCGCCAGCCTGCTGCCATTCATAAAAGCCTGACGCCGGCACCAGCGCGCGGCGGTGGCGCATCGCCGTGCGGAATGAAGCCTTGGTCGCGGCCTCTTCCGAGCGCGCGTTGAACAACAGCGGAAAGGCGCGCGTGTCCTTGACCCATGACGGTATCAGCCCCCAACGCACCAGCATCGCCTGCCGGTCGGGCAGGTTCGAACCCGGCGGCTGCGGCGGACCAGCCAAAACCATCATGATCGGCTGCGTCGGCGCGATGTTGTAGCGAGGAGGAAATGACGCGACATTTGCCACAGCCATCATGGCCATGAACTCTTCCACGGTCGCCTCCAGGGCAAAGCGCCCACACATGGCTCAATCCTTCGATTTGCGTGTTCACCACTAAAGGTGGCGATGGAACTATCGCGGCGCAACCGCTAAAGCTGCCTGACACGAACCGTCCACAAAAGGCTCCGGCTTCGCAATCCAAAGGGATGACAACTTGCCTGAAATCCCCGCCGTTTCAGTTGCGCTCGTGCGTGGTGATCGCGTTCTCCTGGTGAAGCGCGCCCTGCCGCCGTCACAAGGGCTCTACGCCTTTCCCGGCGGCAAGGTCGAAGCGGGCGAAACGCTGGAACAAGCAGCACGGCGAGAACTGATGGAAGAGACCACGCTCAGTGGCGCCTCCTTCCAGCCACTGGAAACAATCTTCATCGAAGGCGCGCGCGACAACCACCCTGTCGACTACCGTCTGACCGTGTTCGGTGCGGACTATACCGGCGGCGAAGCTGTCGCCAGCGATGACGCCGCGACCGCTGCATTCTATACCCTGGCCGAAATGTCCGCCCTGCCGCTGGCGGATTCGGTGTTCACCATTGCCGAAAGCTTGTTGTCTGCGGAAGCAGAAGAACCTGGCGATCCGGAGATTGGTCTTGCAGCCGACAAATTGCTTGGCCAAAAAGGCGCATGAACCGCGCTTCGCTTTTCCTCGCCGTTGCCCTAGCCGTTTCCTCCGCCCTGCCAGTGCGGCAGGCCGTTGCCGTCGAAGCGCCGTTCGAGGCCGGCCTGATGCGGCTTGCCGAAGTGCTTGGCTCGCTGCACTTTCTGCGCAATTTGTGCGGCGAGGCCGGCAACGACTGGCGCGGACAGATGGAAAAGCTGCTCGAATCGGAAAATCCAAATCCAGAGCGCCGCGCACGCTTCATCGCCTCCTTCAACCGCGGCTACCGCTCCTTCAGCGAATCCTACAAAGCCTGCACGCCGTCGGCCACGGAAGCGATCAACCGCTACATGAAGGAAGGCGAGGCTTTGACCCGCGACATCGCCTCGCGTTACGGCAACTAAGGTTGCGATAAGACGCTTTCTGTTGATTAGAGCTGCCAAGGCGCGGTCAAGCCGTCTGGCACATCACGCGGACCTTGCCTGCGGCTGCCGGATGGGATTTCAATAGCCGCGCAATAAGGGAGGCGTACTGCCAAATGTTCAGTCACATTGTCGTCGGCACGAACGACATCGAAAAATCACGCAAGTTCTATGATGCAATCTTCGCGGCCGCGGGTTCCCAACCCGGAACGATCGATGCGAAAGGCCGGCTTGTCTATTCCAAGGACGGTTGCCGCTTCCTCATCACCAAGCCGATCGACGGCAAAGGCGCTACCCACGCCAATGGCGGCACCATCGGCCTGAAAATGGACAATGCCGACGTCGTGAACGCCTGGCACGATGCGGGCGTGAAAAATGGCGGAACCTCGATCGAGAACCCTCCGGGCATTCGCGAATCCGCCGCCGGCAAGCTTTACCTCGCCTATCTGCGCGATCCCGACGGCAACAAGCTTTGCGCGCGTGCCGCGATAGCGTAGCCCGCAGCCGCTTTGAGCCCGGGAATACGCCGAATCAGGCCCGTTGCCTGCTGGCGCTGACATCACTGAAGTGCTAGTCACCGGTCAGCATGCCTGCTCGCCCGGCCCGCTACAGCGTAGAATCGGGCCGGGACATTTCGGCATTGCGGCAACTCACCCAATGTATGTATGAAGACGGGGTTAATTACCCCGCGGTAAATTAACTTAAACCTTAGAGATCGATATCGTGCCGCATTCTGTTGCTGTATGGTGTTGGAATACAGGCCGAGTCTGCGGGACCATCGGGGAATTGTAAAATTCGAACGAAATTTCGTTTTGATTACAACGCCCTACAGAAATCGCAGACTTCCGGCCAACAAAGGGACGCCTCAAGTTTGATCCTCGTTTGAAGGGTCGGGGCTTGAAAAGGGTTGTAGTTGCGTATGGAACACGGCGTAAGCGATATCGACGCAATGGTCAGGGAAGAAAAGCGCCTGACTGCCGTCGAAAGCCACAATGAGGCTTGGGCCGAAGGTCTTTCGGCCGGGATCGAGCCCGAAATCATCGCCGAAGCCGCCCTTGAGACAGCTTTTGGCGAAATGCTGCGCACCAACGGCGAAACCGCCGCACTGGCCCTTCTCGACCGCATGCGTGAAAAGGTCATCGCCGGCGCGTTCGAGCCGGAACGCCTGCGTCACTAACGCCTGCCATCAAACAGCTTTTGACGCATCTTTGGCCTTCGGGCATCATGCCGGCGTGAAGGAGATGCGGGCATTGAATTTTCCTCGTTCAGGCAGGCTGGGCATTGTGCGGCTCAGCCTCATCATGCTGGCGGTTTGCGCCACGACGACGCCTGCCTTGCTGGCGGCGGTTCTCCCTGCGTCGGCACTCAGCGAAATCAAGCGCGAGGAACTGCCCTCCACCGTTTCGCCGCCCGCCGACGATGACGGATCGCCCAATGCCGTGCCGATGCCGGACCCGATCGAGACGCCGAAGCCTTCGACGGAACAGCCCGCTTCACCGGAAGACAACGAGTCGCCGGCACAGGTCGACCCCGAATCGCCGGCGGAAGACGGCAGCATCGCCCGGCCGCATATCAACCCGGACGAGCCGTTGCCCGAAGTGGTCTATGACCTTACCCGGCTGCCGGAACCGGTGCGCCGCATGCGCGACCTGATCGTCGAAGCCTGCAAGAGCGGCGATATCCAGAAGCTGAAGCCGCTGATCGGCATGGGCGACGACGCCACGCAACTGTCGCTGACCGATGTCGAAGGCGAGCCGATCGAGTTCCTGAAAAGCCTCTCGGGCGACACCGAAGGCCAGGAAATCCTCGCCATCATGGAAGAAGTGCTCAATGCCGGCTATGTCCATCTCGACGCCGGCACGCCGCAGGAACTTTATGTCTGGCCTTACTTCTTCGCCCTGCCGCTGGACAAGCTGGACGCGCGCCAGCGGGTCGAACTGTTCAAGATCGTCACGGCGGGCGACTACGAGGACATGAAGCAGTTCGGCACCTACATCTTCTACCGCGTCGGCATAACGCCGGAAGGCAAGTGGGCGTTCTTCGTTGCCGGCGACTGACACGCTTTGCCATCGCTGTCAGGAGGCTTGTGCAGGAGCATTGCTCCTGTCGCATGGATGCTTGCGGGGGCACCCTCGGCGGACTACGTAAGGCTGGTAGTTTGCAATATCAGGCCCCTTTTCATCCATGCCCTTCGCCCTGCTTGAAGATCGCGCGCTCATCCTTGTGTCCGGCCCCGAGGCCGAGCACTTCCTGCAAAACATCCTGACCGTCGATCTCGAAGCCCTCAAACCGGGCGAGGCAAAGCCCGGTGCGCTTTTGACGCCGCAAGGCAAGATCCTGTTCGATTTCCTCATATCTCGCGCCGGCGCCGATACTTTCCGTATCGAGTGCCGCGCCGACATATCCAGCGACTTCCAACGCCGGCTGATGCTCTACAAGCTGCGGGCCAAGGCAGAAATCATCAAGCAGGATCAATCCGTTGTCACGGTCAGGTGGCAAGGTGATTCAACCCCTTCAGGAACTGATTCAACCAGCGTCATCGACACGCGCTTTCCGTCCGGCTCCGTCAGGCGCGATTACGAGCCGGCTTCCGCGCAAGGCGACCCTGCCGCGTGGCACGCCTTCCGCGTCGCCAGCGGCATTGCCGAAAGTGGCCTCGACTACCAACTTGGCGATGCCTTTCCGCATGATGTGTTGCTCGACCAGACCGGCGGCGTCGGCTTCAGGAAGGGATGCTATGTCGGTCAGGAAGTGGTCTCGCGCATGCAGCACCGTGGCACCGCACGGCGGCGCGTGCTGATCGCCTCAGCAGACCAGCCGCTGCCTGCCGCAGGCACAGATCTCACCGTCAACGGGCGTTCCGTCGGAACGCTCGGTTCCACCTTCGGCACGACCGGACTGGCCATTGCCCGCATCGACCGGGTCAAGACGGCCCTCGACCAAGGAGCGGCGATTCTGGCCGGCGAGGTGCCTGTCCAACTCGCAATTCCCGAATGGGCCGGCTTCACCTTCCCGCAGGATGCCACCGGCACGGAGGATGCCTGATGGCAGACCGCGCCGGCGCACCGCCGCGCGCCTGGCAGCGCATGTTGTCGGGGCGGCGGCTCGACCTGCTCGATCCTTCGCCGCTCGATGTCGAGATTTCCGACATTGCGCACGGGCTCGCCCGCGTCGCCCGCTGGAACGGCCAGACCAGCGGCGAGCAC
>MKRZ01000110.1:9033-15352 GCA_001897075.1 Mesorhizobium sp. 61-13
TGCTCCACGACGCACCCGAATATGTCATCGGCGACATGATCTCGCCGTTCAAGTCGGTGGTCGGCGGTGGCTACAAGGATTGCGAACATCGCCTGCAGCGCGCCATCCACCTGCGTTTCTCCCTTCCGGCGGAACTCGGTGCCGGCCTGCGCAAGGACATCAAGCGCGCCGATCAGGTCGCCGCCTATTTCGAGGCAACGCTTCTCGCCGGGTTTTCGGCCGCCGAGGCGACCGAGTTCTTCGGCCGGCCGCGCGGCATGAGCGCCGACAGTTTCGACCTATCGCCGCGCTCGGTGACATGGGCGCAGAATGCCTTCGTCAAGCGCTTTGCCGCGCTGGAAAAAGCGCGCGCTAAAACCGCCTGAAACTTAATCGCGATCCGGTGCGCCGAGCGGAAAATACGGGCGGTATGGACGCGCTTCATCGACGGCGCGTGCAAAGGACGGGCGCTGGTTGAGCCGCGTGCGATAGGCGCGAACATTCTCGAACCGCTCGGCGATCTCGTGCGTCCAGTCGGCGTAGAACAGGAACGGTGCAGCCGCGCAGTCCGCCATGCTGAAGCTCTCGCCTGCCGCCCATTCACGGCCCGCCATATGCTTGTCCAGCCAGCCATAGGCCTTTTCCAGCATGTCGCGTGCGTCGCTCACGCCCTTTGGGTCGCGCTCTTCCGGCTTGCGCAAAGCGTCGAACACCACCTTCTGCTGCGGCGTCGAAATGTAGTTGTCGAAAAAACGATCCATGAAGCGCACCTCGACGGCCCGCTTTGCGTCGTCTGGAATAAGACGCACCGACCCCGGATGAAATGCATGCAGGTATTCGATGATGATCGTCGCTTCATGGATCGAGCGGCCACTGTCGATCAACATGGGAAAGCGCTTCATCGGCCAGCGCGTTTCGAGTTCCTCAAGTGCGTCCGGATTCTCCGGCGAGAGCATGACGTAGGTGAAAGGAACCTCATTCTCGTAGAGCGCGGTTAGCGCCTTCTGGCAGTAAGACGAGAACGGATGCGCATAAAGTTCAAGAGCCACGCTTCAAGTCTCCCGGCTGCGTCGGTAGCGCAAAAGTACCGCACCGGTGTCGATTGGGCGTGACTCCACAAACGCCAGATCGATGGGCCTGGTGCCCGTTCCGAACAGACGCTCGCCCGATCCCTGTATCGTTGGCGTGACCAGCAGGCGGTATTCATCGACCAGATCGAGATCGATGAAGCTGCGGGCAAGCCTGGCGCCGCCGAACAGGAAAAGGTCCTTTTCGTTCGTCGCCTTGAGTTCAGCGATCCTGGCCGGAATATCGTCGCTCACCAGCGTCGCATTCCAGCCCGGATCGCCCTTCAGCGTGCGCGAAAACACCGTCTTCGGCTTGGCGTTCATCTCGCCCGCATAGGCAATGCCCGCGGCCGGGCTGTCCGGGTCGGTCTTGGCCGCTTCCCAAAAGCCCTTGTTGAACTGGAAATTGACGCGGCCATAAAGGAAATGGCCAGACTGCCGCATCGCCTCAAGTGCCCAGGCCTCCATGCCGTCGGACCAAGCAGGCGGCATGAACTCACCGCCCAGCCCGGCAAAATAGCCGTCGAGCGTCATGAACATGGAAAGCACGACCTTCGCCACTGTGTCCTCCCTTGCAGCCATACTGCCGGTTGCCAGCCTAGCGCCGCTGCTTCTCCAGCCGGTCGAGGAACCACTGGGTCAGTCGCACCCATACCTCGTCCTTTTCGCCGGTATCCTCGCAATTGTGGTCGAGGTTCGGATTGTCGTTGACCTCGATGACAAAGATGCCGTCGTTCGTCTCCTTGAGGTCGACGCCATAAAGGCCGTCACCGATGCAGCTTGCGGCCTTTACCGCCGTCTCGACCACTTGCGCCGGCGCGTTCTTCAAGGTGAAGGTCTTGATGCCGCCCTGATCCGGCTTGCCGTTCGCCTTGTGGTTGACGATCTGCCAGTGCTTCCTCGCCATCAGATAGTGCACGGCAAACAGCGGCTGTCCGCCAAGCACGCCGACGCGCCAGTCGAACTTTGTCGGAATGAATTTCTGGGCGATCAAGAGATCGGAATCTTCCAGCCATTCGGTCGCCAGCGCCTTCAATTCCTCCACGTCCGAACACTTCTTGACGCCGCGCGAGAATGACGAATCCGGGATCTTCAGCACCAGCGGAAAGCCTAGCGTATCTGCCGCAAGCTGCAGGTCGGAGATGCCGGCGATCATCACCGTCGGCGGCACCGGCACCTTGTTGGCCGTCATCAGCTCGTTCAGGTAGACCTTGTTGGTGCAGCGGATCATCGACAGCGGGTCGTCGATCACCGGCATGCCTTCCTGCTGTGCCCTGCGGGCGAAGCGGTAGGTATGGTTGGAGATCGACGTGGTTTCGCGGATGAACAGCGCGTCGTAATTGGCGAGCTTGGCAAGGTCCTTGCGGGTGATCGGCTCGACTTCGACGCCCATCTTCTCGGCGATCCTCGCCCAATGGCGCAGCGAGGAAATCTCCGAGGGCGGCAGTTCCTCGTTCGGATCGACCAGCGTGGCGAACGTGTAGCGCGCCGGCGTGCGCGTCTTGGTCTCGCGCCACTCGCGCCCGGTATAGACATCGAGGCAATTGGTGAACCGCTTCAGCTCCTCAGGCGTCATACGGCCAAGCGGATGGAAGCCGATCTTGCGGATCGACGCCCACCCGGAAGCATCCTTGATCGAAACCTCCAGCGCGGGCGCCCTGAACCAGTCGAACAAGAGCCTTGCAAAGCGGTCCCACGCTTTCGAAGGACCGATACCGAAAAAGATGCAAACCTTGGCCGGGTAGGTGCCGAGATCCTTGCGAGACTTGTTCAGCGCCAGTTCCAGCTCCGGCAGCGCGTGCTCGTAGAGCTTGTGCTCGGACAGGTCGATCATCGTCTCCACGGTCGGGATGACCCGGTGGCCGCGCGAACTCGCCAGCAGCGAGGCATAGTAGCCCCTGCTCTGGTAGCCGTAATTGTTGGAAAGGTTGATGACCTTGGGCCGCTGGCCGCGAAACAGCGACGGATGCGCCAGGTATTCGCGGTTGGTGATGATCTTGTGCGGGGTCGCCGCCTGGGTGAGGTCAGATTGCCGTCCAGTCAGGATGACCCAGCTCATCGTCAGCCGCGCTTTCCAAGCATGATCGCCGCGCGCAGTCCGTCGCGGCCGAATTGCGCCATGGTCATGAAGATCGCATAGGGCACGGGAATGTTGGCCGCGTCCGACTGCGTCTCCTCCTTCTCGTCCTCTACCCACGGATCGTGGATCAGGATGTGGTCGCCGTCATCGCCGATCGCCAGCACCCAATGCGGCACCTTCTTGCCGAACATCAGGAAGCCGCTCACCAGAACCAGCACCAGCTTGCCGTCGGCAATCGCCGCGCGGATATCTTCGATGGTGAAGGCGCGATAGCTGGCCGGAATGCCGTAGCCGTCGGCGCGGCGGCGAAAATCGACCTGCGCCAATTCCATAACGCGGCGCTTTTCCTCGCTGCGCACCGATTGCAGGAACAACGCGCCATGAAACGACACCAGGATTTCGGTCGCCAGCCCACCTTCATGCGCCGAAACCGCGAGGCCGAACGGTTCGCAGCCGCCCGGTCCGGACATCATGAATACGGTCGTCGACTCGCGCCACAGCCGGATTTCCATGACCGGATCAGGCACGAAGCCTTTGTCGAAATGCGCCATCGCCATCATCAGGCAACATGGCCCACAGGTGAAATCACAGGTCTGTTCGTAGAACGGCACGGCTGTTGCCAGTGGCGTGTCGCCACGCAAAGTCTTTTCAAAACGCAGCGCCGGGCCGCCGTCCTCGTAATAGTTTGTCTCGCGGCCGATGCGGCGAAAACCGGCCTTGTCGTAAATGCCGATGGCGCGCTGGTTGTCCTCGCGCACTTCCAGCCGCAACAGCATGCGGCCATGTTCGAAGGCGATTTTTTCGGCCGCTTCCAACAGCGCGCGGCCAATGCCCATGCCGGAAAAATCAGGACCTGCCGCCAGCGAATAAAGCCGCGCCACGCCGCTCCCCTTGCGAAACAGCACCACCGCGTAGCCGGCCACACGGCCATCGCGTTCCGCAATCAGGGTTTCCGCTGTCTCGCGCTCGATCAGCTTGCGAAACGAGCGGCGCGAGATGCGGTCGCCTTCAAAGACGGCGTTCTCGATAGCGGCGAGAGCATCGACGTCAGACGCGCGGGCCGTGCGGATTTCGGCAGGCATGCGGGTTGGGAAACCTCGATCGGCGGTGGGAACATCCTTGTCGAAACGGACTCGTTTTCCGGCCCGCAACGGAGCATTTAAGCGCTCCTCGAATTGGGCCGAATTGTGACTCGGGAAACACCGTCAGGTCACGACCAGATGGAGGAAACCAACTGCTTGTAGGCGCGCTTGGCAACCTCGTTCAACCGGTCGTTGGGCAGCGTGCCGACAACGGCGCAACCATAGCCCCTGTCCAGCCAATAAACTGCCGTCGGGCCATCCTTTTCTTCGTTGTAGACGCCCGCCGTCTTGGCAGCGGATTCCGAAGTGACGAACAGCGAAATGCGGTTGCCGCTTGCGTCTTCGTAAAGCAGCATCGCCGCCTTGCTGGAGTCCGACGCGGGCAGCAAACGCCCGCCCACCAGCTCGAAACCGTCCTCGGTCAGGTCCGGCGCCACCAGCTTCAGCCCAACCCGGTTGGAAAGCCAGGTCTGCATATGATCCTTGTCGCTCGCCGGCACTTCGACGGCGTGGCGCTTTTCGGCGGCATAGATCACATGCGCGGCGATCGCTTCCTCCGCCAGGCGGTCAGCCGGGCCGCCTCCGTCGTCAAGCCCGATTGCGCCGGCAAAATAGCCGCCTGCCCCGCCAAGGCTGAGCAGCAGCACGGCAGCGGCGGCAAACCACCATTTCGAACGGAACACCGGCGGGTTCGCGGCCGCTTCGCCGATGACGATGTTTTGCAGGCGCGCCGGAACCGGCTCGTCGAGTACATCCGCAAAGGCCGCGCGCAAGGCTTCGTTGTCGCTGGCGTAGCGGGCGCTTCTCGCCTTCATTTCCGGATTGGCTTCAAGCCATGTCTCATAGCCGGCGCGCTCGTCGCCCGGCAGCTCGTTGTCGAGCGCCAGATGGATGTCACGTTCGGAAAAGTCGCGCCGGGTCATTTCTCGACAACCCTCAGTGTGCGGCGGCGCGCGCTGTCTTCCAGCAGGCCCCTCAGTTCCTCGCGGCCTCGTGAAATGCGCGACATCAGCGTGCCTGCCGGAACGCCCAGCATGTTCGCGGCCTCGGCATAGGAAAAGCCCTCGATGGCCACCATCACCAGCGCCGCGCGCCGCTCCGGGCTGATGGCATGGAGCGCGTTGACGATCTCGCGCGAGGCAACCGTCTCCAGTTGCTCGGCGGGCGCTGCCAGCGCCTCGTCGGTGTCGAGCGACAGCATTGCCGCCTCGCCGCGCCTATCAACCTTGCGCATCTGGTCGATGAAGAGATGATGCATGATCGTAAACAGCCACCTCCGGGGGCTTTCTCCGGTCTGCCAGTTGTCGAGACGGGTCAGCGCGCGTTCCAGGCAGTCCTGCACCAGATCTTCGGCGGCATCGCGATCACGCAGCAAGGCACGCGCGTAGCGACGCAAACGCGGGATTTCGCCAAGAATCGCTGCCTTCTTGCCATCCATAGCCGCTTGCCGAAACGTGCTCCTCTCCGCCAGCCGCCCAATTGCGGCACCGCTTCCAATGCAAGCGGTCTGCAGCGCGTGCCAGCGCCTCGATCACCCAAGCACTACGGAAACGTGCAAGGGGCCTGATTTATTCCAACTACCCCGAAATGCAAGGTTTTGCACTACCGGAGTGCCTCAACCGGCCTTTGCGGCACGCGTCAAAAGCCGCTGGTAGAACAGGCCGATGCCGATCAGCACCGCACCCAGGCCGATGAACGACAGCGCCCGCAGCACGCCTTCCAGTTCCGACATATCGAACAGGAATACTTTCAGCACCGCTATGGCGATCAGGGCAGCGGAAGCAATGCGCAACACCTGCGAGCGCAACCGCACCCCGGCCGCCAGCAAGGCCACGCCCATGACCAGCCACAATGCGGAATAGCTGTAGGTTTCGATCTGCTCCATGCCGCTCCACAGCGCGATGAACTCGCCCTTGAACAGCCGCCGAACCGAAAGCGTCGCATAGGCGAACAGAAGCAAGGCAGCCACCGCCGCCAGCATGGCCGAATACCAGTAGGGCCGCTTGTCGAGCGCATAGAGCGCCAGCGCGCCAGCCGCTATTGCGGGCAGCAGGTATGCGAGGAACAACAGGTTGAACACCGGAATGCGCCCGGTCGATTCATCGGTGAAC
>MKRZ01000111.1:0-6601 GCA_001897075.1 Mesorhizobium sp. 61-13
AGCGCTACCGCGTCCGAGCGAATGATCTTCACATAAAAGAGGGTTTTCGGTCTTGCGCTATCGCCGCTTGGCCCAGTCCAGAACATGGAGGCGGAGCGCGGACGACAGGTTCGCGGTGCGTGGGCGATTTTCGTCGATTTCGGCGATCAGGGCGGCGAGCGGCATGTCGCGGGCGGCGGCAATGGCGACCAGATCATCGTAGAAGGGCTTTTCCAGCGAGTAACTTGTGCGGTGGCCGCGAATGGTGACCGAATGCTTTTCGACGATTGCCATCGCAGTTCACCGCGCGGCGGATGTGGGCGGGGCGCTCATTGATCGCCGGGTTCGCGGCCGGGCGAACGGCGGTGCGCGTCGAGGAAGGTTGTCGCCTTGTTCTCAAGCAGGCTTTCGCGCTCGCGCTCGGACTTGCTGCGGCCATGGATGGCGCGGTTTTCCGCGGCAACGCGCTCTTTCTCGCTGCGGGCCTTCTGCTTGCGGGCCTGACGCAGGTTGACGATTTCGGCCATCGCGATGCGTCCCTTGCGACTACTTCTTGCGGAAGGCGTCGAGCGAAACGACGTCGGCTCCCTTGCCAGCGGATGCGTCGGCGGCGGGTTCTTTCTTCTCCGCTTCGGCCGATTTCTTCTTCGACGCCGGTGCGGGCTTTGCTTCCGCAACGATGGAGATCGGCGGTGTTTCCGGTTCGGCGGGCTCGGCCGCCTCGGACGGTTCGGACTTGACGTCGAATTCGAGTTCGAAGTTCACCGAGGGGTCATAGAAGCCGCGTACGGCAGAGAACGGGATCTCCAGCTTTTCGGGAATGTCGGAGAAGGACAGGCCGATTTCGAAGCCGGTGTCGGTGACTTTCAGGTCCCAGTACTGGAACTGGATGACGATGGTCATCTGTTCGGGATAGCGCTCGCGCAGGCGGCTGGAAATGCGCACGCCGGGCGCGCCGGTGAGGAAGGTGATGAAGAAATGATGGTTGCCGGGCAGGCCGGCGCGCGCGACTTCGGCCAGCACCTTGCGCATCACGCCGCGCAGGGCCTCCTGGGCGAGAATGTCGTAGCGGATGTGGTCGTCTGCCATGGGTGGTTCCGTTGAATCGCCTGAATAGCTGTAATCAAGCTTGGGGGCGTCGTAAACCGCATATACGTCACGCCCATATAGAAGACTTGGCGGGAGACGCCAGATGCGCGCCTGCAATTTCGTTTCGAGCTACCGACGTGGGTGTGGATGAGTAGTCGAAATGCCGGGTTGCAGGCCGCCGCTTTCGGCGAGAATGAAGCGGATACGCTCTTCGACCGGAGCGAGCGGTGACGCGCAGGCGCACGGCCGCCGAAGCACGTGCAACCTGGCATGGCGGCAAGTTCGTTGGCTGGAGATGGGGGAGAAGTGGAGGTTTCTGTTGCCAGGTACCTCCGAACCCCGCCTAGAGGGGCTAACCCCTAGGGCTTGATTCGAGACTGTCGCACCGCATTAAGCAGCGAGACGTGCCTCAGCATAGTTGTCGTTTGCAACTATAAGTTTAGCCCGATAACGGTGGTACAATGCCGGGCAAAAGTACGATCTTTACACCTTCGTCGATCCTATTTCGCCCCCAGCAAAAGCCGCTCTGCTTGTACAAAGCGGTTTTTGGTGGAGGCGCCGGGTACCGCCCCCGGGTCCGAACGGCTTATTACATCGCCCATTTATCGCCATAGTCGGTCAAGCCGACGAACCGAATATAGGGGGCGGCGGCGGCAAATGGAAGAGCGGCAGGCCTGTGGTTGTCGTCTGCCGGGATTGCAACGCAAAGTCTTGACTCTCGATGCCAATTTCCCCGAAGCTCCGTCGGTGGTGCAGGGGGACTCACCTAGCGTGCAGGTTGCAGCGGATGCCCATCCCCCGGTGCCTGATGTGAAATTTGGCTCCGATGAGGGGAAATTCCATGGCTGACTACCTTGCAGACGTGAAGAAGTACGATGCCGGCGCTGATGCCGCCGTGGTCGAAAAGATCGTGAAGCATCTGGGCATTGCGCTTCGAAACAAGGATTCTTCGCTTGTTGCCGCCAGCGACAAGAAGGAACTCGACCGCGTGCGCGACAATTGGGGCGTGAAGAAGCTTGGCGTCGATGCAGCCAAGGCGGACGCCGCCGTCGCTAAGGTCGCCAAGGCCATGGCCGCCGACAGCTCGAAGGGCCGCGTGACGTTCTATTATTTGGTGGCTAAGGAGCTTGGTAAACTCAAATCCCTTTAGCTTCGGAAACTCCACTCCGGCGGCCGACTAGCAGCGTTTTCTGCGCTTCCGGTGCTCACGTACTTTAAGTACGCTCCGCTCCGGTTCTCGAAACCACAGCTATTCGTCTCCCCGGAGCGGCTTTCCCTTCACTGATCGGGACCTCCAAGCACGACGGGGTGACGTCGTTGTGCCGTGTGGTTTGTGCCGCACGGTGCAAGCGCCGAAGATGTACGCTCCGCTCCGGTTCTCGAACATCGCCATTTTCGTCTCGCCCTGACGCGAAATTTCAGCGCCCTAAATGCTGACCGTATCATGAGGGCCGGGCGGGCAGCGTTTCGTTCGGCTGCTGTGCTTCGACGCGTTGAAGCTGTGGGTGCGGCCGTGCTGAGGGCGGTTTCAGGTATTCGGTAAGAGATTGCAGGGCTATACTGGTTCCTCAATCGAATCGGACGGGACCGATGCGGCAATATCTCGATCTCTTGCAGCATGTGCTGGACAATGGCACCGACCGGGGCGACCGTACCGGGACGGGTACGCGCTCAGTATTCGGCTACCAGATGCGCTACGATCTTGAGCGCGGCTTTCCGGTCATCACGACGAAGAAGCTGCACCTGAAGTCGATCATCCACGAGCTTTTGTGGTTCCTGGCCGGCGACACCAATGTCAAATATCTGCGCGACCACGGCGTCACCATCTGGGACGAGTGGGCGGACGAGAAAGGCGACCTCGGCCCGGTCTACGGACGCCAATGGCGCTCCTGGCCCGATGGCGATGGTGGCGAGATCGACCAGATCGCGAATCTTCTCATAGAGTTGCGGCGAAATCCTCAATCACGCCGGCTGATCGTATCGGCCTGGAACCCGGCGCAGGTGGACGACATGGCCTTGCCGCCGTGCCACTGCCTGTTCCAGTTCTACATTTCCAACGGCCGGCTGTCCTGCCAGCTTTACCAGCGCTCGGCGGACATTTTCCTGGGCGTGCCCTTCAATATCGCCTCCTACGCGTTGCTGACCATGATGGTTGCGCAGGTGACCGGGCTAAGGGCGGGCGACTTCGTGCACACGCTGGGCGATGCGCACATCTACAGCAATCATTTCGAACAGGCGCGCGAGCAGCTTGCCCGCACGCCCAAGCCTTTGCCGACGATGTGGATAAATCCGAAAGTGGACGACCTGTTTGCCTTCCGCTTCGAGGACTTCCGGCTGGACAACTACGTCGCCGACGCCTCGATCAAGGCGCCGATCGCAGTTTGATCGGAAAGCTGGTTGCTAGCTTACGGCGACCATGACGTCGGAAGCCTTGATGACGGCATAGGCTTCGGAGCCGACCTTCAACTTCAGTTCGTCGACCGCTTCGTTGGTGATCGAGGCGGTGACGATTGCTCCGCCGATGTCGATGCGCACATGGGCGGTGGTCGCACCCTTGGCAACCTCGACGATCTTGCCCTTGAGCTGGTTGCGTGCGCTGATTTTCATGTGAAGTCTCCTGATGTGATGTCAGGCTGCCCTTATAGGGAAAAGCTTGTGTCTTGACGATGGCGTGGCCGCGGGCCGGCCAAAATCTTTGATTGGAACAGCGCCTTAGCCGGCCGAGTTCGGCTCGGTACGCGGGGTGTTGGCCGCCGATTGCGGGATGAAGGACGCCTTCAACTTATCTTGAAAGTACTGGCGCGTTGCCGCTTCGAGCGGAGCGCTGAAGGAATATTGTTGGACAATTCCGAGCAAAAGGCTTCCATTGTTATATTCAGGTGGATATATCGTTTTCCCGGCTTTGGCCGAAGGAATTGGCAACAAGGTTGCGACCGATCAGGGAGAGTTTCATGTTGATGGGTAAGGGTTTTGGTTTGAAGGCGCTGGCCGCTGCTGGTGGCGTGGCTGCGGTGATGATGGCGATGGCGCCGTCTGCGCAGGCCGACGATGAAGTGATCGTATTCGCGGCAGCGAGCCTGAAGAATGCCCTCGACGCGGTGAATACGGCCTGCCAGCCGGAAGTTGGCGAAGCTGCGAAGATTTCCTATGCCGCCAGCTCGGCGCTGGCCAAGCAGATCGAGGAAGGCGCTCCGGCCGACGTGTTCATCTCCGCCGATCTCGACTGGATGAAGTATCTTTCCGAGAAGAAGCTCACCAAGACCGACACCGAAGTCCAGTTGCTCGGCAACCGCATCGTGCTGGTTGCACCGAAGGATTCGAAGGCTGAAGTTAAGCTCGAGAAGGGCGCGGATCTCGCAGCCGTGATCGGCGACGGCAAGCTCGCGATGGGCGACGTCAAGGCTGTGCCGGCCGGCAAGTATGGCAAGGAAGCGCTTGAATCGCTCGGCATGTGGAGCTCGGTCGAGGGCAAGCTTGCCCAGGCCGAAAACGTTCGCGCCGCGCTGAAGCTGGTATCGACCGGCGAAGCTGCTGCCGGCATCGTTTATGCAACCGACGCGGTTGCAGAGCCGGGCGTCAAGGTCATCGGCACGTTCCCGGAAGATTCGCACAAGCCGATCATCTATCCGGTCGCGCAGACTGCAGAGTCCAAGGACGACGATACCCCGGCCTTCCTGAAGTGCCTGCGCACCGATGCGGCCAAGAAGCTTTTCGAAGAGCAGGGCTTCACGGTTCTGGCACCGGCCAGCAACTGAGTTTGCGCTGGCAAGAACGGCCGACAATGGCGATTTTCGTGGCTCCGGCAACAGATTGACGCAAGTTTTTCTCCGGCTCCCGGAAGTCGCCATTCATGGTACGTGTCGGCCTGGATTTCGACAGGCACCGACATTCAACCGACTTTTCAGAAGTAAGACATGAACTGGCTGCTGGACCTCACTCCCGATGAATGGAATGCGGTCCATCTGTCGATCAAGGTGGCGACGGTGGCGATGCTGGTCAGCATCCCCTTTGCCATCGCCATTGCGTATGCGCTGGCGCGTTGGCGCTTCTGGGGCAAGACGGTGGTGAATGGCCTCGTCCATCTGCCGCTGGTGCTGCCGCCGGTGGTGACCGGTTACCTGCTTTTGCTGGCGTTTGGCCGGCGCGGCCCGGCGGGTGCGTTCCTGGCCGAGCATTTCGGAATCGTCTTTTCCTTCCGCTGGACGGGCGCCGCGCTTGCCTGCGGAGTGATGGGCTTTCCACTGATGGTGCGGGCGATCCGGCTTTCCATAGAATCCGTAGACCGCAAGCTGGAGGCAGCCGCCGGGACGCTGGGGGCTAATCCGCTATGGGTATTTACGGTCGTGACGCTGCCGCTGATTTTACCGGGCATCATTGCCGGCTCGATCCTGTCCTTTGCCAAGGCAATGGGCGAGTTCGGCGCGACCATTACGTTTGTTTCCAACATTCCGGGGGAGACGCAGACGCTGCCGTCTGCGATCTATACCTTTACGCAGGTGCCGGGAGGCGACGAAGGGGCACTGAGACTGACGCTTATCAGCATCGTGATTTCCATGCTGGCGCTGGTTGCTTCCGAGGTGCTGGCGCGCAGGGTAGGCAAGCGGATGGATATCGAATGACGATCTCGGTCGACATTCGCCACCGGCTGGGCGCTTTCGAGCTGGATGCACGTTTCGCCAGCGAGGGACGGCTTACGGCGCTATTTGGACCATCTGGTTCGGGCAAGAGTTCGCTCATCAACCTGATTGCAGGGCTTGCCCGCCCGCAGCAAGGGCGCATCGAGAGCGATGGCCGCGTGCTGGTCGATACCGAGAAGGGCGTGTTCGTGCCGCGCTACAAGCGGCGTATCGGCATGGTGTTCCAGGACGCGCGGCTGTTTCCGCATATGAGCGTGAAGAACAACCTTAATTTTGGTCGCTGGTTCACGCCAGCCGGTGAGCGCTATGTCGAGATGGACGCGGTGGTCGAGCTTCTGGGCATCTCCGCGCTACTGGAACGGCGTCCGGGCAAGCTTTCGGGCGGCGAAAAGCAAAGAGTGGCAATCGGCCGTGCGCTTCTGGCTAGCCCGAAGCTGCTTTTGATGGATGAGCCGCTGGCCTCGCTGGACGAGGCGCGCAAGGCGGAAATCCTGCCCTATATCGAGCGGCTGCGCGACGAGATGAAGATTCCGATGGTCTATGTCAGCCATTCGATCAGCGAAGTGGCGCGGCTGGCCAGCGATGTCGTCGTCTTGCAAAACGGAAAGGTGGCAGCCAGCGGGCCGACCGTCGAGATTATGCAGCGGCTGGACCTGCTGCCCGCCGATGAACGCGGCGAGGGTGGCGCGGTGCTGGAAACCAGGGTGGCACGGCATGACGAGGCCTTCGGCATGACGGTGCTTTCCTCGGTTGCCGGCGAGATCAGGGTGCCTCGGGTCGATGTCGAGGTCGGCGCGCCGGTACGCATACGCATTCGCGCACGCGACGTGATGATCGCAACAGAGCGGCCAAAGGGCCTTAGCGCCTTGAACATACTGGCGGGAAAAGTGGCGTCG
>MKRZ01000111.1:6612-24458 GCA_001897075.1 Mesorhizobium sp. 61-13
TGAGGATCGACTGCGGCGGCGCCGTGATCATGGCGCGGATCACCGAACAATCGCGTCAGGGGCTGAAGCTCAAGTCCGGCCTGCCGGTGTTCGCGGTGATCAAGACCGTGAGCTTCGACCAGGCCAATACGGCCGCCGGACTGCGCCGTGAACTGGACGCGTGACAACAATGCGACACCGCTATTCTATTTTGGAATAGCGGTAGCAACGAAATGGCTCTATGCCTGTGTGAAGTGAAGTACGGACGTGCGAGATGCCTTCCTTAAGCCTGCGCATTAATCTCGACCCTGACGGGCGTATCGGGCCCGGCAAGATCGAACTGCTCGAAAACATCGCCTCGTTCGGGTCGATATCGGCCGCGGCGCGGGCGATGGAGATGTCCTACAAGCATGCGTGGGACCTGGTTGAGGACATGAACCGCGTGTTCGGAAAGCCGCTGGTGAGCGCGCAGACCGGCGGCAAGCGTGGCGGCGGAGCGCAACTGACGCCGATCGGGCTTGCGGTAGTGAGCCGCTTTCGCGCCATCGAACGTGCCGCGGCATCCGCCGCTTCGACGCATATGCAGGCGCTCCAAGCTGAAATCGACGCTGGCTGACGGACTAGCGTGAGGACGGCCTGCAATCTGACGCTAGTCCGGCGGTGCGAGGCGGGAAGAGATGCCGCTAGTCTTCCGGTTCGCCGGGCTTGCGCAGGAGATAGGTATCCATGATCCAGCCCTTGCGGGCGCGGGCCTCCGTGCGGGTTTCGACGATGCGGTTGCCGACGTCGCCGAGGCGGCCGGAGATGATGATTTCGTCCGGTGTGCCGAGATACGCCCCCCAATGGATGACGATATCCTTGTCCGCCAAGGTCTGGAACGCGCATTTGCCGTCCAGCATGATAATGACGGAGCCTGCATTGGCGGGCATGCCTTCTTCGGTCAGCCGACGGCCGGTGGTGATGACGATGGGATCGCCGATGCGGTTCAGCGCGATCTTGTGGCTGGCGGCGAGCGCCTGCACGGCGGTGATGCCGGGGACGACCTCGACGGTGAATTCGACATTGCCGCGCTTTTTCACCCGTTCGAGGATGCGCAGCGCGCTGTCATAGAGCGAAGGGTCGCCCCAGATCAGGAACGCACCGCAACCGTCGTCGGGAAGCTCGTCGCGGATGAGCGCTTCGTAGATGCCGGCAATGTCTTCGTGCCAATCGTCCACTGTTGCCCGATAGGAGGGCGCGGGCTCGTCGCGCACGGGCACGTCGAACTCGACTTGGCGGGATTTCGGGTTGGTGACGAAGCGGTCGCAAATCTCACGGCGCAGGCCGGAGAGGTCGCTTTTCTTCGCGCCCTTGTCCGGAATGAACAGCACGTCGGCGCGGTTCAGGCCGGAGATGGCCTGGACGGTCATGTGTTCGGGATTTCCGGCGCCGATGCCGATGACGAGAAGGGTTCGCATGAGCGGATTTCCTGCCCGATCGGGACGGGCATGTCCAGCCGCGAACAGGCTTGTCGAGCACCGATCCCGCTATGAAGCCGGGAGCGGAGCCGCTACGTTGTGAAGATCACCGACGGGGAATCAAAAATGATGTTCCGCACCGCCCTGACTGCCTTGCTCGCGCTGGCCGCTGCGCCGGCTCTTGCCAATGATTCCACTGCCGAGTTGGGCACGGGCGGGCTGATCCTGTCGCGCAACGATGTCATCGCCATGCAGAGCGAGGACCTGTTCATTTCGCGCGAAGAGGTGAAGGTGGATTATGTGTTCCGCAATGGCTCGGACACCGACATCACCACCATTGTCGCCTTTCCGATGCCCGAGATTGCAGGCGGTCCGGACCTCAATGTCAGTATTCCGGACGATACGTCCGACAATTTCCTCGGCTTCAGCGGGACAAGCGACGGCCAGCCGATCCAGCCGCAACTGGAGCAGAAGGCGTTTGCCGTCGGGCTGGACATAACGGCGGAACTGACGGGACACGGCATTTCGCTCAACCCGTTCGCGGAACAGGTCTACGACCAGCTTGAGAAGCTATCCGACGATGTCGCGAACGAGTGGCGCGATCGCGGCCTGATCACCATCAACGAGTATGATGACAGCTCGGGCTGGAAGAAGGAGCGCACGCCGCTGTGGGAATTGCGCTCGACCTACTGGTGGCGCGCGACATTCCCTGCCGGCAAGGACGTGCATGTGTCGCACAGCTACAAACCGAGCGTTGGCGGCACGGCGGGGCTGTCGTTCTTCTATGACGGGCAGTTCCAGGGCGACTACGACGACTACAAGGGCCGCTACTGCATCGACAGCGGTTTCGAGAATGCCGTGCGAAAGGCGGCGAAAGCCAATGGCGACAGCTTTCCACCCTATTCGGAGAGCCGGATCGACTATGTGCTCACGACCGGCGGCAACTGGGCGCTGGGCAGCATCGGCAAGTTTCGGCTGACCATCGACAAGGGCGATGCCAAGAGCATTGTCTCGTTCTGCGGGACAGGGGTGAAGAAAATCGGGCCGACGACATTCCAGATGGAAGCCGAGAATTTTTACCCGGAACAGGATATCGAGATCCTGTTTCTAGACACCTGGAGCGATGAGGGCGGCCCGCAATGATTGTGGCGATCTACGTGGCGATTGCCGAAAACGGCGTCATCGGGCGCGAGGGCGGGCTGCCTTGGCGGCTTTCAACCGACCTCAAGCGCTTCAAGGCCGATACGATAGGCAAGCCGGTCGTCATGGGGCGCAAGACCTATGAAAGCATCGGGCGGCTGTTGCCGGGCCGACTGAACATCATCGTGACGCGCGACAAGGGCTACCGCGTGGAAGGCGCCGAGGTGACGAATTCTCTGGAGGACGCGATTACGCTGGCGACGGTGCGGACGCGGTGCAGCGGCGGTGTGGAGGAAGTGTGCATCATCGGCGGCGGCCAAATCTACGAGCAGGCGCTGCCTTTGACCGACCGCCTGCATGTGACGCATGTGCTGGCCTCCATAGAGGGCGATGCACGGTTTCCGCATATCGATCCTGCCGTCTGGAAGGCCGTTCGGTCGGAGGATACGCCGGCTGGCGAAAAGGACAGCCACGCAACGCGCTACACAGTCTACGAGCGGAGACGCTAGGTCTTTTCCGCAGAGTTTTGGCGCGAAACCGACGACAAAGGGTCGCGGCTCACCTTATCTTTAACCTAAACAACGTCTTCGACCGGGTCATCACGTTGAAAGCGCGGCTTGGCGTCCCTATAGAGGTGTTAGGGATGTTGCGCCGTCGACCGGCGCTTGAGGGACTCCGGACGAAAGGACATTCATGCCCTGGAACGACAAGAGCGGTGGCGGCGGCCCATGGGGCGGCGGCGGTGGAGGAAACGGTGGAGGCCCTTGGGGTCAGGGACCAAGGGGGCCGAGCGGCCCGCAGGGATCGCCGCCAGACCTGGAGGATATCATCAGGCGAGGACAGGACAAGCTTCGGCGCGCTTTGCCGGGCGGCGGCGGCGCAAGTCCGGCCATGATCGGGCTGATCGTGCTCGTTCTTCTTGCGATGTGGATATTCAAGGCGGTTTATACGGTGCAGCCGGACGAGGTTGCAGTTGAGCTGCGCTTCGGCGAGCCGAAACAGGAACTTTCCGAACCCGGCCTGCATTTCCATTGGTGGCCGATCGAGACCGTGGAAACGGCCAAGATTTCCGAACAACTGGTCAATATCGGCGGCGGCGTCCGCGCTGGCGATTCCGCCGGTCTGATGCTCTCGGGAGACCAGAACATCGTCAACGTGCAGTTTTCGGTCGCCTATCAGGTTTCCGATCCGCGTGCCTATCTGTTTGACGTGTCCGATCCCGATGGGATGCTGCGGCAGGTCGCAGAGAGCGCCGTGCGCGAGGTGGTCGGACGGCGTCCGGCACAGGACATCTTCCGTGACGACCGCCAAGGCATTGCCGAAGCCGTGCGCCAGATTTTGCAAACGACGCTGGACGGCTACAAGGCCGGTCTCAACGTAAATGCCATTTCGATCGAGGACGCAGCGCCGCCGCGCGAGGTGGCCGATGCGTTTGACGAAGTGCAGCGCGCCGAGCAGGACGAAGACAAGTTCGTGGAACAGTCGAACCAGTATTCCAACCAGAAGCTGGGTCAGGCCCGGGGCCAGGCAGCGCAGATCCGCGAAGAGGCCGCGGCCTACAAGAACCGCGTCGTGCAGGAAGCGCAAGGTGAGGCGCAGCGCTTCATCTCCGTTTATGACGAATATGCAAAGGCGCCGGAAGTAACACGCCAGCGCCTCTATCTTGAGACGATGGAGCGGGTGCTCAAGGATTCCAGCAAGATAGTGGTGGAATCGGGTAGTGGTCAGGGTGTCGTGCCCTATCTGCCGCTGCCGGAAATCCAGAAGCGTTCTCAGACGCAGCCTACGAGCGGAGGGACGCAATAATGGCTAATCGGCTTCCCTTTATCGTCGGCATTGTAGCCGTACTTCTGTTCCTGGCATTTTCCTCGGTCTTCGTGGTGAATGCCCGCCAGCAGGCGATCATCCTGCGCTTCGGCGAGATCGTCGACGTCAAGACCGAGCCCGGCATCTACTTCAAGGCCCCGTTCTCCTTCTTCGATGCCGATAACGTGCAGATGATCGAGAACCGCGTGCTGCGTTTCGACCTCGACGATATTCGCGTGCAGGTGTCAGGCGGCAAGTTCTACGAAGTCGACGCGTTTATCGCCTATCGCATCTCGGATGCGCGGGTGTTCCGTTCGGCGGTTTCAGGCAGCATCGAGTTTGCCGAACAGCGGCTCCGCACCCGTCTCGACGCGGCGCTGCGCCGTGCCTACGGCTTGCGCGATTTCGAAGCAGCACTTTCGGAAGAGCGTGGCGTGATGATGCGTGAGGTGCGCGACCAGTTGCGCCCTGACGCCACCTCGCTTGGCCTTGAGATCGTGGATGTCCGCATCCGCCGCACCGACCTGACGCAGGAAGTCTCGCAGCAGACCTTCGACCGAATGAAGGCCGAACGTCTGGCCGAGGCCGAGCGGCTTCGGGCACGCGGCAACGAGGCGGCGCAGCGCATTCGCGCCCGCGCCGACCGCGAGGTCGTGGAAATCATCGCGGAAGCGCAGAAGGAATCGGAAATCCTGCGTGGTCAGGGCGATGCCGAACGCAGCGCCACCTATGCTGACGCCTACACGCGCGATCCGGGTTTCTTCGAGTTCTATCGCTCGATGAGCGCCTATGGGACTGCGCTGGACAATAGCGGTACGACGATGGTGCTTTCACCTGACTCCGAATTCTTCCGCTATTTCCGCAACCCCAACAGCAATGCCGCCGGCGGAACGCCGTCGGCGCCAGCAGCAGCGCCTCAGTCTGGCAACGGCCAGTAGAGGTGCAGGATTTCCTGGCAGCCATGGGCCTGGTTCTCGTCGTGGAGGGCCTGGTCTATGGCGGTTTTCCGAAGCTTGCCAAACGGCTCGCCAGCGAAGTGCTGGCGATGCCGGAAGGCGCGCTGAGGGTTGCCGGACTGGCGGCCATCGCCATGGGCGTCGGAATTGTATGGCTGGTGCGGGGCTGAAAACAAATCAGTCCGGGAATAACGCATGATTTACCCGGGGCAGGGCACAAAGGTCGCAAACGCGCCTTATTTCATGCCATCATAGCACGCGAAGCGCGGCGCGACGCGACCTCTAAAAATCCCGGGAGCCCCTTGATGACCACCGAAGTTCTTCTGCGAACCGCGCGGAAAACCCTGTTTGCCGCAACGGCGCTTGCCTTGGTCGGCACGATGGCGGCTCCCGTCGCCATGGCGCAAACCGCCGCGCCGAGCGTGACTCAAAATGGTCCCGCTTCCGTTGCCGACCTTGCCGAAGGGCTGTTGGGCGCGGTGGTCAATATCTCGACGTCACAGACGGTGAAGGGCACCGAGGGGCCTGGCGCGGTGCCGATGCCGCAACTGCCGGAAGGCTCGCCGTTCCAGGATTTCTTCGACGAGTTCTTCAAGGATCGCGGCGGCGAACGGGGCGGCGGTTCGCAAAAGGTGCAATCGCTGGGCTCCGGTTTCGTCATCGATGCCGAGCAAGGATTTGTCGTGACCAATAATCACGTCATTGCCGATGCCGACGACATCGAGGTCAATTTCTCCGACGGCGTGACACTGAAGGCGGAATTGGTCGGCACCGACACCAAGACTGACATTGCCGTGCTCAAGGTCGATCCGAAAGGGCACAAGCTGACGGCGGTGAAGTTCGGCGATTCCAACAAGATGCGCATCGGCGACTGGGTGATGGCCATCGGCAATCCGTTCGGTCTTGGCGGAACGGTGACGGTCGGCATCATCTCGGCGCGCAATCGCGATATCAATTCCGGCCCTTATGACGATTTCATCCAGACGGATGCCGCCATCAACCGCGGCAATTCGGGCGGGCCGCTGTTCAACATGAACGGCGAGGTCATCGGCATCAACACGGCGATCATCTCGCCGTCGGGCGGTTCGATCGGCATCGGTTTCTCCATTCCCTCCCAGCTTGCGGTGGGCGTGGTCGATCAGTTGCGCGAGTTTGGCGAAACGCGCCGCGGCTGGCTCGGCGTGCGTATCCAGCCGGTGACCGACGATATCGCCGAAAGTCTCGGCATGAAGAGCGCCAAAGGCGCGCTGATTGCCGGGGTCATCAAGGGCGGACCAGTTGACAATGGGACGATCCAGCCGGGCGATGTCGTCAAGAGCTTCGACGGCAAGGAAATCGACGAGATGCGTGACTTGCCGCGCATCGTTGCGGAAAGCCCGGTCGGCAAGGCCGTGGATGTCGTGATCGTCCGCAAGGGCGTCGAGCAGACCGTGAAGGTGACGCTTGGTCGGCTCGAGGACGGCGAGAAACTGGCAAGCAGCGAAGAAGGCAGCGGCGACGAAGACAGCGCCGGCGAGCAGGACAAGGCAGTGGCGACAGCCTCGGTGCTGGGCATGACCATTGGCGAACTCAACGATGAAACGCGGGGCAAGTTCGGCATCGCGGCCGATGTGAACGGAGTTGTCGTTACCGAAGTCGCCAAGGATTCGGCTGCTGCAGAGCGCGGCGTGCAGGCGGGCGAAGTCATTACCGAAATCGCCCAGGAATCCGTCTCGACGCCGAAGGACGTCATGGATCGGATCGGCGCGCTGAAAGAGCAGGGCCGCAAGAACGCGCTGTTGATGCTCGCTTCCAAGAGCGGGGAATTGCGCTTCGTAACTATCCGCATGGATTGAGTCCGAAATCGCCGACATGTGTCTGACAATCAAGTGAAAACGGCGATATTGCCGCCGGTTTCCGACCATGATTGTGAAAACGAAAAGGTGTGGCTCGACCTCGTAACATAACGAGGCCGAGGTTTCCCGCGAGTGGGAATGAATGGGGGAAGTGCGAATGGCCGGTGCTTCAAACAAGCTTCGTATTGGCGTGTTGTTTGGGGGACGCTCGGCGGAGCACGAGGTCTCGTTGCTTTCGGCGACAAATGTCGTCAACGCGTTGTCTCCAGAAAAGTACGATCCTGTCCTGATTTTCGTTACGCGCGACGGGCGATGGCTACGGAGCAGCGTTGAGGACGGGGCGCTTGCGCAACCTGGACGCGGAACCGAGATTTGCCTTGTGCCCGGCGGTTTCGGGCGGACAATCGAAGTCGGGCCGGACGGAAAGACCGATGCCGGCAAGATCGACATCCTTTTTCCAGTGCTGCACGGGATGCACGGCGAGGACGGTGCGGCTCAAGGACTGGCGGAAGTGGCGCGCGTTCCGCTGGCAGGATGCGGCATCCTGGGGTCTGCCACCGCACTGGACAAGGTGATCGCCAAGCGCTTGCTGCAAGCTGCGGGGCTGCCCGTTGCCGCTTCGGTGACGATCAGTGCAGGCATGGCGCCTGATTTCGCCACACTGGACGGCAAACTTGGGCTTCCCCTTTTCATCAAGCCGGCGCGACAGGGGTCTTCCGTCGGGGTCAGGAAAGTGTCCGGGAGCCAGGAATTCCAGCCGGCGCTGGCTGAAGGTTTCAGGCATGACAACACGCTGCTCGCTGAAGAATTCATTCGGGGTCGCGAGATCGAATTCAGTGTGCTGGAGGATGCATCCGGCGGGTTGTTCGTTTCGCGCCCCGGCGAGATCGCTCCGGCCGAAAGCCATGGCTTCTATAGCTATGATGCGAAATACATCGACGGTGACGGTGCGGCGCTGAAGGTACCGGCGGAGTTGCCGCCGGAGGTCGAGACGGCGATGCGGGAGGCGGCGGCCAAAGCGTTCCGGGCGCTCGGTTGCGATGGCATGGCGCGTGTCGACTTCTTCCTGATGGCGGACATGAGGTTTGTCGTGAACGAGGTGAACACCATTCCGGGCTTCACCAATATCAGCATGTACTCAAAGGCGATGGCGGCGAGCGGTGTAAGCTATCCCGAAATTATCGATCGCCTTGTGGCACATGGTCTGGCAAGGGCAAGCCGGGAAATCTGAAAGCGCGCGTGCGTTTGCTACCGTGCCGCCTTTTTCTGGCTCGCCCATTCTTCGGCCGTGATGCTGTAGAAGCTGTGCCGTTTCAGTTGGGGATGGCTGTCTGGAACGCGGGGGTGATCGAAGTCGCGTGCAGGGTCGGCGCGCATGCCGACGCGCTCCATCACCGCAGTCGAGCGGCGGTTGGCGGTCACGGCGAAGGAAACGATTTCCTTTAGCTTCATCGTCTCGAAGCCATATTGGAGCCAGGCTTTCGCGGCTTCGGCGACATAACCGTGGCCCCAGAATTCCGGCGCGAGACGCCAGCCGATCTCGATGGTGCCGGTGGCCATGAAGGGCGTGTCGTCTGTACGGCTGAGGCCAACGAAGCCGATGCATTCGCCGGTCGCGGCGATTTCGGCTGCCGCCCAGCCGAAACCTTGCTGGTCGAGCGTGGCTTTGAATTCATCCATCTTGGCATCCGCCTCGGCGCGATTGCGGCGAAACGGAAAGAACTCCATGACGCGGTCATCGGAGTTGATGCGATGGAAAAGCGCGCGGTCGCGCTCTTCCCAGTTGCGCAGAATGAGGCGTTCGGTGCGGATTGGGGTCAAGCGGCGAACTCCCGGCTCGAATAGCCTTGAAGATAGAGCAGGGCGGTGAGGTCGCCATGGTCGATGCGCACCTTGGCTTCGGCGGCGACCGACGGCTTGGCGTGAAGGGCGACGCCGGTCCCGGCCAGACGGATCATGTCGAGATCGTTGGCGCCGTCGCCGACAGCGATGGCGTCGGCCGCGGTAAGGCCGAGGCGCGAAGCGATGTCGTTCAGGGCATCGGCCTTGGCGGCGCGGCCGAGGATGGGTTCGCTGACTTCCCCGGTCAGCCGGCCATTGTCTTCAACCAGATGATTGGCGCGGTTTTCGTCAAAACCAAGCTGGGCTGCGATGCGGCTGGTGAAAACGTCGAAGCCGCCAGAGACAAGGGCGGTCCAGGCGCCGTTGGCGCGCATGGTGGCAACAAGAGCCTTGCCGCCCGAGGCAAGCGTCAGGCGGTTTGCGATGATGCGGTCCACGACGGCGATATCGAGGTTCTTCAACAGCGCCACGCGCTCGCGCAGCGCGGGTTCGAAGGCGATTTCGCCGTTCATGGAGCGCGCGGTGATGGCGGCGACATGTTCCTTCAGTCCCACTTCGTCGGCCAGTTCGTCGATGCATTCCTGGTCGATCATGGTCGAATCCATGTCGGCGATGAGGATTTTCTTGGCGCGGTTTCCCGCATCCTGAACGACAATGTCGAGTGGTGCGGAGGCGAGCGCTTCGCGCAGCAAGCCGCTTGTACGCGAGTTGTCTGCATCGGGCGGCAGGGCCAGATCACAGGCAATGTCCTCGGCCAGCCATAGAACGGCGCTTGCGCCGACGGCCTTTGACGCCATATTCGCAAGCGCTGGCGTCAGCGAGCGGCTGGCGGGATGGGAAATGAGCGTGGCAATGAGCGGCATTGGAAATTCCGGTGAGGGGGCGGGCGGTGGCCGCGTGAAGAACGCGATCCTGATAGCCGGGCCGACCGCCAGCGGCAAGTCGGCGCTGGCGCTTGCACTGGCCGAGAAACACGGCGGCGTCATCGTCAACACGGACTCCATGCAAGGCTATTCAATCCTCGATGTGCTGACGGCGCGGCCGGGCGCGGCCGACATGAAGCGGGCGCCGCACCATCTTTACGGGCATGTCCACCCATCGGTTGCCTATTCGACCGGCAAGTGGCTGCGCGATGTCGGCAAGCTGATCGACGCGGGAACATTTGCGCGGCAGCGCCCGATTTTCGTCGGTGGCACCGGGCTCTACTTCCGCGCGCTGAGCGAAGGCATTTCCGAAATGCCGGAAATTCCACAGCAGGTGCGCGACCGCTGGCGCTACGAATTGAACGAGCAGGGCGCGCCAAGGCTGCATCGCATTCTCATGCAAGAGGACGCCTTGGCGGCGATGAAGCTGAGAGCCAGCGACGGCCAAAGGATCGTGCGGGCCTTGGAAGTGCTCGAGGTGTCGGGACGGTCCATCCTGAGTTGGCAGGCCGAGCGCGGCATGCCGCTGATCGCCCGAGACAGCGCTCACTTTTTTGTGATTGAGCCCGACCGCGCGGCGCTGGTGGAACGTATCGAGGCACGCTTCGACACCATGATTGAGCGCGGGGCGCTGGACGAGGTTCGAGAGCTGGCGGCGCTTCGCCTTGATCCGGCACTGCCGGCGATGAAGGCCATAGGGGTGCCGGAACTGCAGGCGGCGATGGCGGGCGAGATCGAATTCCCGCTGGCGATTCAAAGGGCCAAGGCCGCGACACGCCAATACGCCAAGCGACAGGCGACCTGGTTTCGCCATCAGCTCGATGAGCGGTGGCAGCGGGTCCAGCCGACTGACGGGCTCGACCTGCCGCTGTGAAGCCGCAGTTTTTTCCTGCAATCCATAGGCCGTGACAGGAAAAATTCTCTCCCAAAGGTTGCAGCCGTTAACCTTTGTTAAGGCAGCCTGTGGCATCATTTGGAAGGGCGTTTTCAGGCGGGTTTTTATGCGCTTCCACAAGGCGGAGTGGGCATTTTTCGTCTTTATCTTCGTGATCCTGGCCGCAGGCCTGGTGATGCTGCATGCCTATGGGCAGTTGCAGTCATTTGCGCTGGAAGTCCGCAATCCCGACAGGCTCGCCAAGGTCACCTATCTCAACCAGTTGCTGTTCATCACCAGTTCCATGCTGGCGGCGGCGTTGTTTTTCGGCACCTTCTTCATCTACCCGCTGATCCGCAGGCAGGTGCAGGAAGAAAACAAGCTTCGGGCCATGACCGCTTCGCTCAGCGCGCGGTCCGAGACGATGGAAATGGCGGCGCTGACCGACAGCCTGACAGGGACGCATAACCGACGCTATTTCGACACCGCGCTCAGCGCCTACATCGAAGAGTTCCGCCGCATCGGCAAGCCGATCGGGCTGATGATCCTCGACCTCGACCATTTCAAGCAGGTCAACGATACCCATGGCCATGACGTTGGCGACGAGGTGCTGAAGGCGGTCGGCCGCTGTCTGAGGGACATGACGCGCTACCACGATGTGGTTGCCCGTCTCGGCGGCGAAGAGTTTGCGGTCGTAACGCCCAACATGGATGTCGACAAGCTCGAGCGGTTCGGCCAGCGCATCCGCAAGGCGATCGCCGACCTCACCATCCCAACCGGCAACATCCACCTGCGCGTCACTACCAGCGTCGGCCTTGCCATATGGGACGGCAAGGAATCCGGCGACGAGTTCTATCGACGCGCCGACCGCCAGCTCTACGAGGCCAAAAGGCAGGGGCGAAATCGCGTCTGCGCCTGAAATTCCGCAGAAGAATTCGTGAGGCCGACGCCTGACGCAACCTTCTCGGCTTTCGGCGCGAGGCTTTCCACACGACCCGGCCTAAAGCAAATGCCACGCCTTTGCGGCGTGGCAGAGGTTAGCTTCGTCGCGAAAGGTGCCTATTCGTTTTGCGGGCGCATGCCGAAGGTCGCCGGCTTCAGGCCATAGCGCAGGTCGAAATCGTCATTGCTTTCGATCCGCTGTGCTGCCGGCTTGCGGTAGTCGGGATCGCCGGCCTGGCGCGTGGTATCGACCGCCTCGGCAAACGCAATGGATTGCTGCGGCTTGGCGACATTGCGCAACCGATCGACAATGGTGGACAGATCGACGTCCTTGTCGTCGCCTTCGGCGGCATCGTCGTTCTTGCTGGTGCCGGGGATAAGCTTGAGATTGAGCTTCTCGAACTTCATGCGCATGGTCGTCGCGGTGCCTTCGCCGAAGATGATCGCTTCGCGCTGACCCATCGAGGACAGGAACGACAGCGTCGAGGCGGAAGAATCGGCGATGGCCGAGCGGATGATGGCCTGGTCCTGCTCGTTGGCGAGACGCATGGCGAACACCGTCGAACACTGCGACAGGATGGTTGGATCGAGTTCGCCCGGACGCTGGGTGACGATACCGAGGAAGCAGCCATATTTACGGCCTTCCTTGGCGATGCGCGACAGCGCGTGGCGGGTTGGCGCAAAGCCCAGATTGGGATCGGCTGGCATATAGCGGTGCGCTTCCTCGCACATGAGGAGCAGCTTCAAACGTCCTTCGCTCCACAGAGCGAGGTCGAAGGCGAGACGCGCCAGCACCGAGCAGACCGAATTGACCACTTCCGAAGCAAGGCCGGCCATTTCGAAACACGTCACCGGGCGTCCGTCATGCGGCACGCGGAAGATATTGCCGATGGTCTCGTGGATGGTGTCTTCGATCAGCTTGGAGTTGAACATGAAGCGATAGCGCGGATCTGCGGCTGCCGATTCGATGCGCGTCTTCAGAGATTTCAGGATTGGCCGGTCGGCCTTGCCGTCGAGGAGGCCGATACGCTCGTCGATCTGCTTGATGAGGTCGGCGATGCGGTAGGGGACCGGCGTGTCGGCGGTCATCGCATCCGAGCCGCGGCGAATGTAGCTGCCGGCACCGGGGTTGCGATAGAGGTTTTTTGCAAGCGGAATGAGGTCGCGCAGCATGTCGACCTCTTCAGGAATGGTGCCGCGACCCCGGAACAGGACTTCCGCAAATTCCTCGAGCTTGAACATCCAGAACGGCAGGTCGAGGGTGGAGGTATCGACGGTGACGCAATGATTGGGCAGCGAAGCGGCGAATTCGTTGTGCGGGTCCATGATGAGGATGCGCAGGTCGGGGCGCGCCTCGATGGCCTTGCGCATTAAAAGCGATACGGCGGTGGACTTGCCGACGCCGGTGGTGCCGACAACGGCGAAGTGACGCGAAAGCGTGTCGTCGATGGCGATATTGGCGTCGATTGCCTCGTCCTGCGACAGGTTGCCGATGTTGATGGATCGACGGCCGGCAAGATCGTAGACGGCCTCAAGGTCGCGGCTGCGGATGCGATGTGCGCTCGCGCCGACATAGGGATAGTTGGCGATGCCGCGGTCGAATATGGCCTTGCCGCCATGATCGACGCTGTCGCGCACTTCGCCGACCAGTTCGACTTCGACTTCGATCGGATTGGGAACGTCGGGGTTCCAGGACCGGTCCGACTTGCCGACGGCATAGACCAGGCCGACTGTGCGGGTCGTGCCGAGATTGATGGAAATCATCTTTCCGACGGTCCAGCGCTCCACGTTGGAGTTTTCGCTTTCGTCGGCAAAGGCGCTGATGACGGCGCGCGAACCATCGCATTGAACGACATGGCCCAGGACGCGCTCTTCCGATTGCTCGACTTCGCGGCGTTCCTGTGATGTGGTTTCAACTGCGCTTTGACGTTCTACAAACATTTACGGGCCCCCATTTCCGTTCCGCAACCTTACGTGGGTCCGGTTAAGGCGGGGTGTGACGGCATGGTTGCATCTGACCTAACGCGGTCGTTCAAATTCGTCTTAAAGGCCGCTTTGCTTAACCGGCGCGGGACATGACGATTTCACGTTGACAGGACGGGAAATTCGCAACTATTGTCCGCGCCCATGAAGACAACAATTATTATCGTAGTAGGAAGGCGCGTGGGCAAGGCGGTGTAACCGCCGGGCGAAATCCCCCCATGCGCAAGACACAGGCTCCCTCGGGGGCCTTTTTTATTGCCCAAAACAAGGCTAAACGACCAGAAAACGCTTCGCTGAAGCGAAACAAGACGGGACGAAACCGATGAGCAACGGACAGAACGAGCGGCGCGAGATGACGGGCGCCGAAATGGTGGTGCAGGCGCTGAAGGACAATGGCGTCGAGCACATTTTCGGCTATCCGGGCGGCGCGGTGCTTCCGATCTACGATGAATTGTTCCAGCAGGACGATATCGAGCACATCCTGGTTCGCCATGAGCAAGGGGCAGGGCACGCGGCCGAAGGCTATGCGCGCTCGACCGGCAAGGCGGGCGTGATGCTGGTGACCTCCGGTCCGGGTGCTACGAATGCGGTGACGCCGCTGCAGGATGCGCTGATGGATTCGATCCCGCTGGTTTGCCTGACGGGACAGGTGCCGACATCGCTGATCGGCTCCGACGGCTTCCAGGAATGCGATACGGTCGGCATCACGCGGCCGTGCACCAAGCACAACTGGCTGGTGAAGGACGTCAACGACCTTGCCCGGACGATCCACGAGGCCTTCCATGTCGCGACGACTGGGCGGCCGGGTCCCGTCGTGGTCGATATTCCGAAGGACGTGCAGTTTGCGCGCGGCACTTATGTTTCGCCGCAGACCGCGCCGCGCACCAGCTACAAGCCGAAGCTGCAGGGCGACCTCGAAAAGATCAAGGCGGCGGTCGAGTTGATGGCCGGCGCGAAGAAGCCGATCCTCTATACGGGCGGCGGCGTCGTCAATTCCGGGCCGGAAGCGAGCCATCTGCTGCGCGAACTGGTCGATCTCACCGGCTTCCCGATCACGTCCACGCTGATGGGGCTCGGCTCCTATCCGGCTTCGGGCAAGAACTGGCTCGGCATGCTGGGCATGCACGGCACCTATGAAGCCAACATGGCCATGCATGATTGCGACGTGATGGTGTGCATCGGCGCGCGCTTCGACGACCGCATTACCGGCCGGCTGAACGCGTTCTCGCCCAATTCGAAGAAGATCCACATCGATGTCGATCCGTCGTCGATCAACAAGAACGTGCGGGTCGATGTCGGCATTCTCGGCGATTGCGGACGGGTGCTGGAAGACATGGTGCGGCTGTGGCGGGCGACCGCCAAGACGGACAAGAAGACGCTCTACCCGTGGTGGGAGCAGATTGCGCGCTGGCGGGCACGCGATTCGCTGGCCTACAAGCCGAACCCGGACGTGATCATGCCGCAATACGCCATCGAGCGGCTGTACGAACTGACCAAGGACAAGGACACCTACATCACCACCGAAGTGGGCCAGCACCAGATGTGGGCGGCGCAGCATTTCCACTTCGACAAGCCAAACCGCTGGATGACCTCGGGCGGCCTCGGCACGATGGGCTATGGCCTGCCGGCGGCGCTCGGCGTGCAGATCGCGCATCGCGATGCGCTGGTCATCGACATAGCCGGCGACGCCTCGGTGCAGATGACGATCCAGGAGATGAGCGCGGCGGTGCAGTATGACGCACCGATCAAGATCTTCATCCTCAACAACCAGTACATGGGCATGGTGCGCCAGTGGCAGCAACTTCTGCACGGCAACCGGCTGTCGCATTCCTATACCGAGGCGATGCCGGACTTCGTCAAGCTGGCGGAAGCCTATGGCGGACACGGCATACGCTGCGAGAAGCCGGACGAACTGGACGACGCCATCAAGGAGATGATTACGGTCAAGAAGCCGGTGATCTTCGACTGCCGCGTGGCGACGCTGGCCAACTGCTTCCCGATGATCCCGTCGGGCAAGGCGCATAACGAGATGCTGCTGCCCGACGAGGCGACCGACGAGGCGGTGGCGAATGCCATCGACGCCAAGGGCCGGGAACTGGTGTAGGATTCAGTGAGGGTGGCCTGCAAATGACGGCTTTCTGCGCTTCCGGTGCTCACGTACTTCAATGTACGCTCCGCTCCGGTTCTCGAAAGCCACCATCTTCGGCTTACCCTCACCTGAATCGGTCGCAGCGTAAATTCGGCCGGCGGAAGCTGTGCGGAAACAGTGATTTAGCAAAAGAATTCAAGATAGAGATTCAACCATGAACGCGCAGCTTCAACCGACCGGTTCGGCCTATTTCATCGCCAAGGAAACCGAGAAGCCGGAAATCCATACGCTTTCGGTGCTGGTCGACAACGAGCCTGGCGTGCTGGCGCGCGTGATCGGCCTGTTCTCCGGACGCGGCTACAATATCGAAAGCCTGACCGTCTCGGAGACCGAGCACGAGCAGCGCCTGTCGCGCATCACCATCGTGACCAGCGGTACGCCGCATGTGCTGGAGCAGATCAAGCACCAGTTGGAACGCATTGTGCCGGTGCATCGCGTGGTCGACCTGACCGTGCGCGCGCACGAGCTTGGCCAGGAGCGGCCGCTGGAGCGGGAACTGGCGCTGATCAAGGTTGCCGGAACCGGGACGGAGCGGGTCGAGGCGCTGCGCCTTGCCGACGCCTTCCGCGCCCATGTGGTGGATGCAAACACCGAGCATTTCATCTTCCAGATTACCGGCAAGGGCTCGAAGATTGACCAGTTCATCGCCATCATGCGTCCGCTCGGGCTGGTGGAAATCTGCCGCACCGGCGTGGCTGCGATGAACCGCGGCCAGCAAGGCATGTAATCGCCGCCTACCGCTTTCTTTAGCTGCTCGGAGGGTTCTGGACCGATCTCCGGTCCGGTTCTGGCTGTTTTGTGTTACGCACGAAAAGGACAGTATTGCTGTCCTAATCAGGAGCATCCTCATGTCGTACGACACATTGCTTGCCCTGTTGGCCTATGCGTTCGTGACCTCGATCACACCCGGGCCGAACAATCTGATGCTGTTGACGTCAGGCGTGAATTTTGGCTTCGCGCGCACCATCCCGCACATGCTGGGGATCGGCATCGGCTTCGTCGTGCTGTTGCTGGCTGTCGGACTGGGGCTCGGCGCTGTGCTGACGGCGTTTCCGGCGCTGCACACCGGACTGAAGATCGCCGGCGGTGCCTATCTTCTCTATCTTGCCTGGAAGATCGCCATGTCGCGCTCGATCGAGGGCAAGAGCGAGGCCAAGTCGCGGCCGATGACATTCCTGGAGGCGGCGGCCTTTCAGTGGGTCAACCCCAAGGCGTGGGTGATGGCGGTGACGGCGATGGCCGTCTACACCGATCCGGCCGCGCCGTTGTGGTCGGTGTTCCTGATCGGACTGGTGTTCGGCATCGTAAACCTGCCCAGCGTTTCGACATGGGCCGGTTTCGGCATGGCGCTGCGCGGATTTCTTGCCGATCCGACGCGGTTGAAATGGTTTAATATCGCCATGGGTATCCTGCTGGCGGCGACGCTTTGGCCGATGGTGAAATAACCATCAAAACAACTGGATCGCCGGCTTGGTCAGCATTAGCCAAAAGATGGCCAACACGCTGAAAAACGCCGGGAAGCCGCAGGCAAACCAGATTCGGTAGAGGCGGAAATAGCGGGCTGGCAGTGCTGCGCCGCTGGAGGCTGCCGACCGCGCCAGATCGCGCATCACGATTTGGATGTACACCACCGGCAGCCAGAACAGGCCGGTGACGACATAGAGCGTGAGCGACAAGACAATCCACCCCTCCCAAAGCGACCAGCCGATTTCGTGCGCCAGCCAAGCCCCGGTGATGGGTTGGAGAACAACTGCGGTTGCTGTGAAAACCGTGTCTGCGACCACGACCGTGCCGCCGACATGCGCGATGATGGCGGGATTACGGGTTCGATGCGCCATGACCATGAAGAAGGCGATGCCGGCGCCCGTGCCGAACAGGACGGTGGCGCCGATGATATGAACGAGGCGCAGCAAATCTTCCATGGCTCAGCGTTCGTCCAGAATAGCCAGGGCAACGAGCG
>MKRZ01000111.1:24486-24829 GCA_001897075.1 Mesorhizobium sp. 61-13
AGGGCAACGAGCGCAAGGGCCATTGAAGGCAGCACCTTGACCAGCGGCCCGAGCGGATCTGCCCATAGTGCCGGTGTGAGAAGCGTGGCCGCCGCGAGATAGGCAAGCGATAGACCGATCATGCCCTTGAGCGCAAAGGCGGCACGGGCGCGAAAAAAAACGCCCACGCCCAGTGCGATATCGGCAATGCTGGTGAGCAGCGTCAATATGCCGGCGACGGTCGGGGAAGCGCCTGTCTCGATGAGATGCTGCGACGACGGGCCGAACCGAAACAGCGCAATTGTGCCGGACAGCAGCCAAAACATGCTGAGCGTGCCGAATATGACTGGCTTGAGCAGATAGA
>MKRZ01000111.1:24851-27044 GCA_001897075.1 Mesorhizobium sp. 61-13
CCACAATTCCTGTATTCCTGCCGGCATGCCGGCCAGTGTTTCGGACAGGGATTTCATGGGACGGTCGGCAGGCGCAATGTGGCCGGCAACGCCACCCGCCGCTACTTCGAGCGCGGTGGAGCGCAGCGGGGACCGCCAGCCCAACCTGCCAAGCAGGTCCGCAATCGAGGCCGTGGCGTGGGCCGCAAACGACGGCACGGCGACCGGGCGTGCCTTGGGTAAGCCCAACCATTGGCGATGGATGGCGACGGCTTCTGCGAGCGTCAGGGTTTCAGGGGAGGTGAGATGGAGATCGCCACCCGGTTCGATGTGTCCTTCCAAGGCATCGGCCACGGCTGCGGCCACGTCATCGAGTGCGGCGAACTGCATTTGAGCATCCGCATGAACGAGAGGCGTCACAAGTGGAAACGCCGCCAAGGCCCTAAGTAGCGCCGAGCCGCCGTAGGCGGTCCGGCCGATGATGACGGCTGGTTTCAGCAGAACAAACGGAATGCCGGAATTTTTGAGCGCCTCGTCGGCAGCGCGCTTGGTGGACAGGAAAGGGAGGTTGGCTGCAGGACCATTGGTGTTGGCTGAAATCTGCACCAGCAGTTTGATGCTTGCGCGTTTTGCAGCTTCGTAAAGCGCGCATGGCTTCGTACTGAACGGCTGCCACATTGTCCCGCGCGCTGTCTTGCAGGGCACCGGCACAATTCGCCACCGCATCGATGTTTTCCAGCAGAGGCAACCACTCTTCCGGCCTCAACCGGGTTGAGATGTCGACCGATTTCCAGATAATCTGCGGCATCTGACGCTTTGGTTTGTCGACAGAACGACCTAGCGCGACAACGGAATTGCCGCGGTCCGAAAGCAGTTTTGCAACCGCCATGCCGACAAAGCCGTTGCCGCCCAGAATCAGAACCCGCATGCCCGGAAGATAGCGACAGCCCTGCCTGCGTACAAATCACCGTCAAGCGAGCGGGCGTGCTTGCCGACGGCACGGCGTAGGCATAGGTTCGCGGCCATGTCACACGATCACGACCATCATCACCATCACGACAATGAACTCGACCCCTTCGCCGCGCGGGTGCGGGCGCTGGAGACGATCCTGACGCAAAAGGGCTTGATCGATCCGGCGGCGGTCGATGCCATTGTCGATACCTATGAAACCAAGGTCGGGCCGCGCAATGGCGCCAAGGTGGTGGCCAAGGCGTGGAGCGATGCTGCCTATGCCGACTGGCTGAAGCGCGATGCAAATGCCGCGATTGCCTCGCTCGGCTTCGTCGGACGGCAGGGCGAGCACATGCAGGCGGTGTTCAACACGCCGGATACGCACAACATGGTCGTGTGCACGCTGTGCTCCTGCTATCCGTGGCCGGTGCTCGGGCTGCCTCCGGTCTGGTACAAGGCACCGCCTTACCGCAGCCGCGCCGTGATCGATCCGCGTGGCGTGCTGGCGGAGTTTGGCGTGACGCTGCCTGCTGAGATGAAGGTGCGGGTGTGGGATTCCACGGCGGAGCTGCGCTATCTGGTCGTGCCGATGCGACCCGCAGGCAGTGATGGCCTTGGCGAAGAACAGCTTGCCGAACTGGTGACGCGCGATTCGATGATCGGTACCGGGCTGGCGAGGGTGCCGGCCAAGGGGGCGGCATGAACGGACCGCAGGATCTTGGCGGGCAGATGGGTTTTGGCCCGGTCGCGCCCGAGAAGGATGAGCCGATCTTCCATGCCGAATGGGAAAAGCGCGCTCTTGGGGTGACGCTTGCCACCGGCGCTTTCGGGGCGTGGAACATTGACGAGAGCCGGCACGCGCGCGAAACCCTGCCGCCGGCGGAATACTACTCGTCGAGCTACTACCAGATCTGGATCAAGGGGCTGGAAAAGCTGCTGCAAAGGCACGGCTTTGTCAGTGCTGCCGACCTAGCGGCCGGCAAGGCAGTGGACGGAACGGCTCCACCGAAGCGGGTGTTGAAGGCGGCGGACGTGGCAGCGACGCTGGCGAAGGGCGGGCCATGCGACCGCCCGGTGGAGACGCCGGCGCGCTTCAAGGCTGGCGACAAGGTGCGCACGAAGAACTTCAATCCGACCGGGCATACGCGGCTTCCCCGCTATGCGCGGGCGAAGAGCGGCGTCGTTGAGGCGGTTCGCGAAGGCTATGTCTTTCCCGACACCAACGCGGACCATAAGGGCGAGAACCCGCAATGGCTCTATACG
>MKRZ01000112.1:0-7520 GCA_001897075.1 Mesorhizobium sp. 61-13
CTCGATGCCGGAAGGGCCGCCGTCGGCGTCGCGCGGTGTGTTCTGGTCGGTCAAATCGGATCACGCAGTCTTGGGAATCACTTTATTCTTATATAGGAACGCTGCCGGATTCTCCAACAGCCAGCGATCTTTTCCAACGCTGAATTTCTCCAATATTTCAATTGGATATGCCTTATTGTCCTAAATGCTGATGAAATATTCGGGCCGACTTGTGAAACGCTCCGCAATCTTCACGGAGATCGATGCGAACCGCCCGCTGGCGTCGGGGAGCAGACCACGCTAATTTAGGTTGCAGGGGGAGCAACCGATGCCGAGTTTCGATAGTCTTTTCAACGCCTTCGTTACCATCCTCGTGACCATCGACCCGCCGGGTCTCGCGCCGCTCTTTCTAGCGGTAACCCACGGCATGAACCGGCAGCAACGCCAGCAGGTGTCTGTCCGCGCCAGCATCATCGGCTTCGTCGTAATGGCGCTTTTCGCCGTGGCCGGAGCGTCGATCCTATCGGTGTTCGGAATCACCTTGCCCGCCTTCCGCGTCGCCGGCGGCTTTTTGCTGTTCTTCATCGCATTCGAGATGGTTTTCGAGCGCCGGCAGGACCGCAAGGAGAAGATCTCCGACGTGGCGATCACCCGCGACCACATACAGAACATCGCCGCCTTCCCGCTGGCGATCCCGCTGATTGCCGGGCCGGGCGCGATCTCGGCCACCGTGCTGCTCTCGGGTTCGTTCCAGGGCTTTGCGGCTCAGGCGGCCCTGGTCGGCATCATCTTCATCTGCCTTGCGATCACCTACCTGGTGTTCGTGCTTTCCGAGCGCATCGACCGCATCCTCGGTCATACGGGTCGCTCGATCCTGACGCGCCTGCTCGGCGTGATCCTGGCGGCGCTTGCCGTGCAGTTCGTAGCCGACGGCATCAAGGCGCTGATGGCGGGCTGATGTAATACCTTAGTATTATGACTTAAGACTCATATTCCAAAGCCCAATTGAGGATTCCGCGCCGTCGGATACCGTCTGACCACCTGCGATGCCTCGGGAGGAAGTCGCCGGCGCACAACCTTATGGGAGGATTTTGATGTCCAAGTTTATCATGACGCGTCGTGGCCTGTTGCGGGCTGGCGCGGCGTCGGGCGTAGCGCTCGCCGCACCTATGCACTTCATTCGCGGCGCATATGCCGAGGATATTTCGTGCAACATGCCCAAGGGCGACACCGTTACTTTCGGCTGGAGCGTACCGCTGACCGGCCCCTACGCGGATGAAGGCGCGGACGAACTCAAGGCGTTCCAGCTTGCCGTGAAGCACCTGAACGGCGAAGGCGACGGCGGCATGATCCCGACCATGAAGCCAGCGGCGCTGAAGGGCAACGGCATCCTCGGCAAGAAGGTCGCGCAGGTCCACGGCGATTCGCAGACCAAGACGGACGCCGCCCGCGACAACTCCAAGCGCATGATTGAGCGCGACGGCGCGATCATGATTTCCGGCGGATCGTCCTCGGCCGAAGCCATTGCCGTACAGAGCCTTTGCCAGGACATGGGCGTCATCCATATGTCCGGCCTGACCCACTCCAACGACACCACCGGCAAGGACAAGAAGCGCTACGGCTTCCGCCACTTCTTCAACGCCTACCAATCGGGCGTGGCGCTCGGCCCGGTCATCGGCGAAGCCTACGGCAAGGACCGCAAGGCCTACCACCTGACCGCCGACTACACATGGGGCTGGACGCAGGAAGAATCGATGAAGGCCGCCACCGAGGCTCTCGGCTGGCAGACGGTTGCCGCCGTTCGCACGCCGCTCGGTTCGGCCGACTTCTCGCAGTACATCACGCCGGTGCTGAATTCGGGCGCCGACGTGCTGATCCTGAACCACTACGGCAAGGACATGGTGAACTCGCTGACGCAGGCGGTTCAGTTCGGTCTGCGCGACAAGGAAGTGAACGGCAAGAAGTTCGAAATCGTGGTGCCGCTGTTCTCCGAGTTGATGGCTCAAGACGCCGGCGATGCCGTCAAGGGCATCTACGGTACCAGCAACTGGGACTGGAAGCTGGACGACGACGCGACCAAGGCTTTCACCAAGTCGTTCGGCCAGGAATACGGTGCACCGCCCTCACAGGCAGCACACACCTGCTACGTCCAGGCCCTGCTCTACGCTGACGCCTGCGAACGCGCCGGAACATTCTTCGCACCTGCCGTGATCAAGGCGCTCGAAGGATTCGAGTTCGACGGCCTTGGCAACGGCTCGACGCTCTACCGCGCCGAAGACCATCAGTGCATGAAGTCGTGCCTGGTCGTGCAGGGCAAGGAAAACCCGAAGGACAAGTACGACCTCATGGAGATCGTCAAGGTCATTCCGCGCGAGGCGACCACTTACGATCCGGCGATCTTCGGCGGCGAACTCGGCCCGTCCGACGCCAAGCAGTGCTAACCGCATAACGCCTCAATACACCCGGCCGCTCCACGGCGGCCGGGTTCGCTATCGGGCACATTAACCTCGTTCACAGGCTGGTGGGCATGGACGCTATTCTGCTGCAAATTCTGAACGGCCTCGACAAGGGCGGCGCTTATGCGCTGATCGCGCTTGGCCTGACCCTCGTCTTCGGCACGCTTGGCGTCGTGAACTTCGCCCACGGTGCGCTGTTCATGCTGGGCGCATTCTGTGCCGTCACCTTCAACAAGCTGCTCAATCTAGAGAGCGTGGTGATCGACCCCACCCAGAAAACCGCATGGGGTACTCCGCTTGAAGTCCGCACGCCTTACATCGAAGCGTGGCTCGGCGACTTCGGCAAATATCTGCACGACTATTCAGTTCCCGCGTCGATCCTGCTCGCCATACCTGTGATGCTGATCATCGGCATCGTCATGGAACGCGGCCTGATCCGCTACTTCTACAAGCGCCCGCATGCCGACCAGATCCTGGTGACCTTCGGGCTGGCCATCGTCATCCAGGAAATCATCAAGCACTTCTTCGGCGCGAACCCCATTCCGCAGCCGGCCCCAATGGCCTTCGGCGGCACAGCCTATGTCGGCGAATTCCTCGGCATGGGGCAGACGCTCGCCTATCCATGGTGGCGCATCATCTACTTCCTGTTCTCGCTCGGCATCATCGGCGCGGTCTTCGCCTTCCTGCAATTCACCACCTACGGCATGGTGGTTCGCGCCGGCATGCGCGACCGTGAGACGGTCGGACTGCTTGGCATCGACATCGAGCGGCGCTTCACCGTCGTCTTCGGGCTGGCCGCAGTCGTCGCCGGCGTGGCGGGCGTGATGTACACGCCGATCCTGCCTCCCGACTACCACATGGGCATGGAGTTCCTGGTGCTGTCCTTCGTCGTCGTGGTCGTCGGCGGCATGGGGTCGCTCGGCGGCGCGGTCGCAGCCGGCTTCCTGCTCGGCATCCTGCAATCCTTCGCCTCGATGAACGAGGTGAAGGCGATTATTCCCGGTATCGATCAGATCATCATCTACCTTGTCGCGGTCGTCATCCTGTTGACGCTGCCGCGAGGCCTGATGGGTCGCAAAGGCGTGATGGAGGACTGATCCATGTTCAAAGGCCTCTCCCGCAACGATCTCATCCTGCTCGTCGGCTTTACCGCCTTCGTCCTGCTGATGCCGATCATCCTGAAGCCGGTCGGCGCTGCCTATCCCGCGCTGATGCAGAAGTTCTGCATCTTCGGCATCTTCGCCATCGGCTTCAACATCCTGTTCGGCCTGACCGGCTACCTCTCGTTCGGCCATGCCGCCTTCCTCGGCATCGGCTCCTACGCGGCGGTCTGGTCATTCAAGCTGTTCACCATGAACATCATCCCGGCGATCTTTCTTGCGCTGTTCTTCACAGCCATATTCGCGGTGGTCATCGGCTATGTCAGCCTGAGGCGGTCCGGCATCTACTTCTCGATCCTGACGCTTGCCTTTGCACAGATGTGCTACAACCTCGCCTACTCGGTGCTGACGCCGCTGACCAATGGCGAGACCGGTTTGCAGTTGACCCTAAGGGATCCGCGCTGGATCGACGCCATGTTCCATGAACCTGGCGCCGGTCTACCGCGTGCGACGCTGTTCGGCCTCGACACCAGCGGCGGCGGGCTTGGCGGCTTCTATCTCTGCGCCGTCATCTTGATCATCTGCTTCTACATCTCGATGCGCATCTTCCGCTCACCCTTTGGCATGATGCTGCGCGCCATCAAGTCCAACCAGAACCGGATGCGCTATACGGGCTTCAACACCCGGCCGTACCTGCTGGCCGCGTTCGTCATCTCCGGCATGTATGCCGGGCTGGCCGGCAGCCTGATGGCCGCAACCGACCCGCTTGCAGGTGCCGAGCGCATGCAATGGACGGCTTCGGGCGAAGTGGTGCTGATGACGATCCTGGGTGGCGTAGGCACGCTGGTGGGCCCGGTCGTGGGCGCCGCCGTGATCAAGTACTTCGAAAACATCTTCTCGTCGTTCGGCCCGGACACGCTTCACAGCGTCTTCAGCTTCCTGCCCGACACCATCGAGAATGCTCTGGTTTCGTTCCTCTCACTGTTCGTCGGCGAAGGCTGGAACCTGACGCTCGGCGTCATTTTCGTCCTGCTCGTCATCTTTATGCCGGGTGGCATCATCGAAGGCCTGCGCCGCCTGTGGGTCATCTTCACCCGGAAGCGCGGCGGGGGCGATGCCATCCCTGCCGCACCTCACCCCCAGCCGGCGGAGTAGACCGATGAGCGAGAAGAATATCGTCCTGCACGTCGCCGATGTTCACAAGCGGTTCGGCGGACTTCACGCACTCGCCGACGTCGACCTGCAGGTCGAGGAAGGCACCGTGCACGCAATCATCGGTCCGAACGGCGCTGGCAAGTCCACCTTGCTCAACGTGTGCGTGGGCCGCATCAAGCCGGACCAGGGACAGGTCGTTTTTGCCGGCGAAGCGCTCAACAACCACCAACCGCACGAGATCAACCAGTTGGGCGTCAGCCGCGTGTTCCAGACGCCTGAAATCTTCGCCGATCTCTCCCTGCTCGAAAACGTGATGATCCCCGCCTTTGCGAAGCGCGACGGATCGTTCCGCTTCAACGCTTCTGCACCCGTCAGCACGCAGAAGGACATTCGCGAAAAGGCGGAGGCGGCACTTGAAGATGTCGGTCTCTCGAACAGGCGCAACGTCGAGGCCGGAAGCCTTTCGCGCGGCGACAAGCGCCGCCTGGAACTGGCGATGTGCCTTGTGCAGAATCCGCGTCTGCTGTTGCTCGATGAGCCGACAGCCGGCATGTCGCGCCACGACACCAACAGCACGATCGATCTTCTCAAGCGCATCAAGAGCCGCGGCATGACCAAGGTGATCATCGAGCACGACATGCACGTGGTGTTTTCGCTTGCCGACAAGATAAGCGTACTTGCGCAGGGTCGCATCATAGCAGACGGTACGCCCGAAGCCGTGCGAGCAAACCCCAAGGTCAAGGAAGCCTATCTTGGGGAGGCGCAGACATGAACATGGCAGCACATCACGACAAAGACTTCACGGGGGGAGCGACAACAGTGTCGGACAACGAAGTCGAGCCGTTTTTCAGCGTCAAAGACATCCACGCCTATTACGGCGAATCCTACATCGTCCAGGGCGTGTCTTTCGACATCCGCAAGGGCGAAATCCTGTCGCTGCTTGGCCGCAACGGTGCAGGCAAGACATCGACTTTGCGCACGCTAGCGCGCGTGGCGTCCCCTCAACTGGCCTCCGGTGAAATCTGGCTCGAGGGCAAGCCGATCCACAAGCTGAAGGCCCACCAGGCGGCCAAGGCGGGCGTGCAGCTCGTTCCCGAGGATCGTCGCATCATCGGCGGGCTCTCGGTGGAGGAAAACCTGATCCTCGCGCAGGTGACCGAGCCGAAGGGCTGGGAACTACAGCGCATCTACGAGCATTTCCCGCGACTGGCGGAGCGGCGCAAGCAAGAGGCGACGACGCTTTCCGGCGGCGAGCAGCAGATGCTTGCCGTGGCGCGCGCGCTGGCCCGTGACATCAAGATTCTCTTCCTTGACGAGCCCTACGAAGGCCTTGCGCCGGTCATCGTGCAGGAGATCGAGAAGATTGTTCAGCAGATCCGCGACATCGGCATCACCACGATCATCGTGGAGCAGAACGCGGTCGCAGCGCTGAGGCTCTCGGACCGCGCCGTCATCATGGACACCGGCACTGTCGTGTTCAGCGGCACGGCCAAGGAAGTTCTCGAAAACAGCCAGCTTCGTCACGAATATCTGGCGATCTAGTTCGTCAAGGAATGACGCTTTAGCGAAGACGCCGCCATCGGCGTCTTCGTGCTTTTCAGGGGTATCGATGGAACCGCAGGGCGATGGCCTCGTACTTGGACCAACGCTGCTGGCTAAATCCCCTCGCCCTTGATCGACCGCAACAGGTCGGCGGCAGCCGCGAAATCTCGCTTTCGTTGCGCGCGGCGGGCGGTCGCCTCGGCGTCCTGTCCCCAATGTTCGATCTGCCAGTCTTCATCGACGTGAGCGGCAAGCCAGGCGCCTTCGACGTCCAGTTCCGAAGCGTCCAGCGCCAAGGCAAGCAAGGCCGAACCCGTCAGCGACGTCATGACGTGCAGGCATGCCAAACGGAACGGGTCAGCATCTTTGGCAAGATGCGCACCAAGAACGGCAATCGATTCACGCGGCTGTTCGACATGGACCACGCCTTCGGCGAGGTTGAAACGCGCGCTTAACGCGGACTGGACCCAGTCCAGCACCGGGTCCCAATGGCTGTTCTGGCGCTCCAACAAGCCTTGCGGTGCATCGGCGCGATAGCAGAGCATGTCCGAGGCGGCAAAGCGCAGGATATCCTCCAGCACCGCCTGTGGGTCGGACGCCACACCGTCGATGGCCGTATTGACCAGCCGCAGGACCGGCATCGATACCGGATCGATGACGTCCTTCTGCGCCTCGAATTCCGCAGCAACAAGCAAGGCAGCCCGTTCGGTTGGCAGGGCCAGCAACGCTTTTCCCGGCGTGCGCACGGATTTCCCATCGAGGAGCACGGCAAAGCCAGTCGCGTCCTTGGAAACAGCGGCGTGCTTGTAGAAGCGCTTGGGTAATGGCGTCTTCATCTGGATTTGCGCGCGGCGCGTGGGGTCCGGATCGGACAGATGATTACCGGCTTCGAGATCGTTCAGAATGTCACGCATCGGCCTCTCTCACTGGGTGCGAGGGTTTGCATCGCGGTGTTCAAGCGTCGTCCTCAGCGCTTTGCATGTCGAAGCCGATCAGGTTCCAGCTCTGGCGCATGTGGGGAGGCATCGGTGCGGTGACATCGATATTGCCGCCGTCCGGATGCGGGATGACGATGCGGCGCGCATGCAGATGCAGACGGTTCTGGACACCGCCGGGAAATTCCCAATTGGTGTCGGCTTCGAAATATTTGGGATCGCCGATGATCGGGCAACCGAGATATGCGGCATGAACGCGCAACTGATGGGTGCGGCCGGTATAGGGCTCCATTTCCAGCCAGCTTAGCGTCTGCGCGGCCTGTTCGACGATGCGATAGTAGGACACGGCATGA
>MKRZ01000112.1:7854-11065 GCA_001897075.1 Mesorhizobium sp. 61-13
CCCGCCGGCTTGTTGAAGACGTAGACCTTGGCGTCTTCATGCAGCAGCATCTTGGCCAGAACGTCGCCGTCATCCTGATTGCGGATGGAATGGCCGGTGAGCTGGGTATCGCCCTTCTTGTCGACTTCGAGAGGTGGAACCCGGATCACCTGGCCCGGCTCGACCCTGGTGTCCGTCTTGGCGCGGCCGCCATTGATGCGGACCTGGCCCGAGCGCAGCAGCTTTTGCAGATGACCGAAACCCAGCCCCGGGAAATGGGTCTTGAACCAGCGGTCGAGCCGCATGCCGGCCTCGTCGGGCCCAACCGTGATCTGTTCTACGCCTGCCATATGCCTGTCCGTCTGGTCGCCGTGCATTTCAGGATGCACAAATGGCGATCCACTTCTGGTTTGAGCATCGGGAACATCCGAAAACCGGATTTCGCGTTCGGACCGATGCTTCATCTGGTGGGGGCAATAGCACCAAGCGCCGGCATTTGCGAGCCGACTTGCAGCCGCAGCTAAGCGCCGCGTTCCTTACGCAGCTTGGCCCAGTATTCCAGACGCTTCCGCACTTCCCTTTCGAAGCCGCGTTCGGGCGGATCGTAGAAGGTCTGGCGACCCATTTTCTCGGGAAAATAATCCTGCCCGGAGAAGGCGTCCGGCTCATCGTGGTCATAACGGTAGCCAGCGCCGTAGCTCTCTTCCTTCATCAGCTTGGTCGGCGCATTGAGGATATGTTTGGGCGGCAGAAGCGAACCGTGCTCCTTGGCGGCGCGCGTGGCGGCCTTGAAGGCGGTGTAGACGGCATTCGACTTGGGAGCGGTCGCCAGATAGACGCAGGCCTGAGCGAACGCCAGTTCACCCTCGGGCGAACCCAGATAGTCGTAGGCATCCTTCGCCGCATTGGCGACGACAAGCGCTTGCGGGTCGGCGAGACCGATGTCCTCGACAGCCATGCGGACCAGCCGTCGCCCAAGGTAAAGCGGATCTTCGCCAGCATCGAACATGCGGCAAAGATAGTAGAGGGCGGCATCGGGGTCCGAACCGCGCACCGATTTGTGCAAGGCGGAAATCAGATTGTAGTGGCCATCCTGCCCCTTGTCGTAGATCGGCGCGCGGCGCTGGACGATGCGCGTAAGGCCTTCGGTATCGAAGACTTCTCCCGGCTTGGTGGCACGCCAGACCTCTTCCGAAAGCGTGAGCGAGGCACGTCCGTCGCCGTCCGCCATGCGCACAAGGGCACCGCGCGCCTCTTCATCGAGCGGCAGAGCCTTTCCCTCGGTTTCCTCGGCGCGCAGCAGGAGCTTGGCGATGCTGTCCTCGTCCAGCGAGTGAAAGACGAGAACGCGCGAGCGCGACAAAAGCGCGGCATTGAGTTCGAACGAGGGGTTTTCCGTCGTCGCACCGACCAGAATGACGGTGCCGTCTTCCATCACAGGCAGAAAGGAATCCTGCTGCGCGCGGTTGAAGCGATGGATCTCGTCCACGAAGAGCAAGGTCTGGCGGCCATTGGCGCGGCGCAGCCGGGCGGCTTCAAAGACCTTCTTCAAATCGGCCACACCGGAAAAGATGGCCGATATCTGCTCGAAACCAAGGCTGGTTTCCCCGGCGAGCAAGCGCGCGACGGTCGTCTTGCCGGTACCTGGAGGACCCCAGAAGATCATCGATCCGAGCGACCCCGACGCGATCATGCGGGTCAGCGCACCATCCGGCCCGGTCAGATGTTCCTGGCCGACGACTTCGCTCAGATTGCGTGGACGCAGCCGATCGGCAAGCGGCCGGCCAAGCGGCGCCTTTTCCGGCTCATCGGGACTGAACAGATCGGCCATTTTTCCAAACCGTCAAGCAGGCCGGATCTCCCGATCCGGCTTGGGCACTTTCGGCGATGGGGCTTAGTAGCGCAACACCTGGCGAAGCAACTGGCCATCGCGCTCCACGGTAAAACGCCACCAGCGCGTGCTCTGCTGGGCAGCGTCTGCCAGCTTCTTGGCATTGTCGATGGTCTGGCCATTGACCTCGCGCACGATGTCGCCCGGTTGGAAGCCGAAATCGGCAGCGGGCGAGTTGCGGTCGACGTCGATCACCGTCACGCCCTTAATGTCCGCCGCCATACCGAGCCGCTGGGCAAGGCGTGGCGACAACTCCGCCACCTTGGCACCGGCAAAGGGACTGCGGCCACGCAGCAGGATTTCGGCCGAAGCCGAACCTTCCGGCGCGCGAACCAGCGCGATCTCCAAGGTCTTTTCCTCGCCCTTGGAGAGCACGCCCAATTCGGCGTTCGACCCGATCGGCTGGGTCGCCAACCGGTAGCCCAGCGCATCGACATTCTCGATGACGGCGCCATTGAAGGCGAGCACCACGTCGCCCGGCTTCAGCCCGGCCTTTTCCGAGGGGCCGTTTGCCTCCACGGCCGAGACCAACGCGCCATGGGGCGATTCCATGCCAAGCGATTCCGCGATCTGCGGTGTCACCGGCTCGAAGGTTGCTCCGATATAGGGCCGCTCGAAGAAATCCTGACCGGATTTTGCAGCCTCCACGAAGGCGCGCACCATGTTGGACGGAATGGCAAAGCCGATGCCGATGGAGCCACCGCTGCGGCTGTAAATGGCGGTGTTGATGCCGACCAGCTGGCCGCCCATGTTGATGAGGCCGCCGCCGGAATTGCCCGGATTGATGGCCGCATCGGTCTGGATGAAGAAGCCGGAATCCGAGATGCCGATGTGGCTTCGCGCCAAGGCCGACACGATGCCGCTGGTCGTGGTCTGGCCGACGCCGAACGGATTGCCGATGGCCAGCACCAGGTCACCCACCTGAAGCGCGTCGGAGTCGCCGATGGCGATGACCGGGAACGGCTTGTCGGAATCGATCTTCAGCACGGCGAGGTCGAGCGTTTCGTCCTTGAGCAAAACCTTGCTGTTGAACTCGCGGCCGTCCGACATCGCGACCTTGACTTCGTCCGCATCCTTGATGACGTGGAAGTTGGTCACGATAACACCCGTCGGATCGACAAGGACGCCAGAGCCGAGAGAGGACTGGGCACGCGGTATCGAGCGACCGAAGAATTCCTCGAAGAACGGATCGCCATCGAAGGGCGACCTCACCTTGGCGGTTTGGGAAGCATAGACGTTGACCACGGCCGGCGCGGTTTCCTTGACCAGCGGAGCGAACGAAAGCTGCATCTCTTCACGGCCGAACGGCACGCGCTGATCGGGACCGGCGGTCGCCTTGTC
>MKRZ01000112.1:11191-26740 GCA_001897075.1 Mesorhizobium sp. 61-13
GGCAACAGTTAACTGCTTGGCGCGCATTCGCGAATCCTCCGGGCACAATCGCGCGCCATTGTCGCGACGATTGTGCAAAATGAAAGGCTGCCGGACCGATTTTTGGCTATTGTTTTGATGTTACGGCCTTGGGCCGGCCTCGATGCGGGCAGCAATCTCGGAAAAGCCGTGGCGGCGGGCATGGTCCAGCGGCGAAACCCCTTCCCTGTCGGGAATATTGCGCGCGCCGGCATCCACCAGGAGACCGACGATTTCCTGATAGATCGGGCCGCCGTCTCCCAGGATCACAGCCTCGATCAACGCCGTCCAGCCGAGATTGTTGACATGATCGACATCGATGTCGGTTCCAAGCAGGATACGCACCGCATCGGGATGGCCGTGATGAGATGCCGGGATCAGCGCCGTGCCGCCATAGCGGTTGGTGTCCTTGAGGTTTGCCTTGCCGGTCGCCAGGATTGCCTTCAGGATTTCGGTACGACCCTCGGCACCAGCGTAAAGAAATGGCGTGTCCTTGATGGCGTCCTTGGCGTTGACGTCCGCTCCGGCGGCGATCAGCACTTTTGCGATTTCAACCGCATCGGCATGGGTGGCAAGAAGTAGCGCCGTGCGCCCTTGAGGATCGCGCGCCTCCAACTCGCCACCGGTTGAGATGATTTCCCGAACCTTTGGCAAATCTCCATTGGCAACTGCCTCAATCAGCATCGCCCTGTCCTTTCCGGTATTCGCTGAAGCAACGCCCGAGAAAACCGTCGCGGCAACAACGGCAAGCACCAAAAGCACCGAGCGCATGACCATCCACATTCACCACTTTCGTCACCGATACATTGCCAGCGATGTAGTGACATAAGGCCAATAAAAAAGGGGCCCATAGGCCCCTTTGAACTGTTTCAAGAAAAACCGAAGCTTATGCGGCTTCGGTCTCGTTGGCGCTTTCCGCCTCGAGGCGATCACGATCGCCGGCGCCCTTGGCCGAGGTGTCGCGGTCAACGAACTCGATGACAGCCATTGCAGCGTTGTCGCCCTTGCGGAAGCCTGCCTTCATGATGCGCAGGTAGCCGCCGTTGCGGGTGGCATAACGAGGCGCAAGCGTCTCGAACAGGCGCTTGACGACGCCTTCATTGCCGATCTGGGCAATGACCTGACGGCGGGCGTGCAGGTCGCCGCGCTTGCCGAGCGTAACCAGCTTCTCGACGATCGGACGCAGGTCCTTCGCCTTCGGCAGGGTGGTGACGATCTGCTCGTGCTCGATCAGAGACACGGCGAGGTTGGCGAACATCGACTTGCGATGGCTGATGCTGCGGGAGAAGCGGCGGCCTTTAAAACCGTGGCGCATGGCTCTTTTCCTTCTTTAGTTGTTCAAGAGGCCACGGCCTCTGATGGTTTTCCGCATGACCGTCGAACCGGGCGGCTCGCGCCGCCGGTCCTCGGAATTCATGCTCAATACTGGTCTTCGTAACGTTTCGCGAGGTCTTCGATGTTTTCCGGCGGCCAATCCGGCACTTCCATGCCGAGGTGCAAGCCCATGGCCGCCAGCACTTCCTTGATCTCGTTGAGCGACTTGCGGCCGAAGTTCGGGGTGCGCAGCATCTCGGCTTCGGTCTTCTGGATCAGGTCGCCAATGTAGACGATGTTGTCGTTCTTCAGGCAGTTGGCCGAACGGACGGAAAGCTCCAGTTCGTCGACCTTCTTGAGCAGGGCCGGGTTGAAGGCAAGCTCGGTGACCGCCTCGGTCGCGACTTCCTTCTGCGGCTCGTCGAAGTTGACGAACAGCGCCAGCTGGTCCTGCAGGATGCGGGCGGCGAATGCCACTGCGTCCTCGCCGGTGACGGAACCGTCGGTCTCGATGGTCATTGTCAGCTTGTCGTAGTCGAGAACCTGGCCCTCGCGGGTGTTCTCGACCTTGTAGGAGACCTTCTTGACCGGCGAGTAGAGGCTGTCGACCGGGATGAGCCCGATCGGCGCGTCTTCGGCGCGGTTGCGCTCTGCCGGCACGTAGCCCTTGCCTGTGTCGACGGTGAATTCCATGCGGATTTCAGCGCCTTCGTCCAGCGTGCAGATGACGTGCTCGGGATTGAGGATCTCGACGTCGCCAACCGTCTGGATGTCGCCGGCGAGAACGGCGCCTGGACCCTGCTTGCGCACAACCATGCGCTTGGGGCCATCGCCTTCCATCTTGATGGCGATTTCCTTGATGTTGAGCACGATGTCGGTCACGTCCTCGCGGACACCGCCAATCGAGGAGAACTCATGCAAAACGCCGTCGATCTGGACGGCCGTTACGGCAGCGCCACGCAGCGACGACAAAAGCACGCGACGCAGCGCGTTACCGAGGGTGAGGCCAAAGCCACGCTCGAGTGGCTCGGCGACCAGAGTGGTCAAAGTCTTTTTCTTCGACGAGAACTCGACCTTGTTCGGCTTGATCAGTTCCTGCCAGTTTTTCTGGATCATGTTGCCTTCCTTCCGCTTCCCCACCACCATCCAATCGTGGTGGGCGATCTGGAAAATCGCAAAAGCGCCAGATGGCGCTTGAGCAACGAATTTTTGTGGGTCAGACGCGGCGCTTCTTGCGCGGGCGGCAGCCGTTGTGCGGGATCGGCGTCACGTCGCGGATCGAGGTGATGGTGAAGCCGGCAGCCTGCAGAGCGCGCAGAGCCGATTCACGACCCGAGCCCGGGCCGCAGACTTCGACTTCCAGCATACGCATGCCGTGTTCCTGGGCCTTCTTGGCAACGTCTTCAGCAGCCATCTGCGCAGCAAACGGGGTCGACTTGCGCGAGCCCTTGAAGCCCTGGGCACCAGCCGAAGACCAAGCAATAGCATTGCCCTGCGCATCGGAGATGGTGATCATGGTGTTGTTGAAGGTCGAATTGACGTGGGCAACGCCCGACGAGATATTCTTGCGTTCGCGACGGCGAACACGAGCGGCTTCCTTGGCCATGGTATTCCTTTCAGTTGATCTCTACACCGCCGTAATTCCAGCGGCTCCACCTGGGTTAAGGGACTAAGGGAATAGGGCAGTAAGGGAATATGTAAGGTTCGCAGATGCCTGCGCTCACATACTGCCCTACTCCCCTACTCCCCTATTCCCCTAAATTACTTCTTCTTGCCGGCGATTGCCTTGGCAGGACCCTTGCGAGTGCGCGCATTGGTATGCGTACGCTGGCCACGAACCGGCAGGCTGCGGCGATGGCGCAGGCCGCGGTAGCAGCCAAGGTCCATCAGACGCTTGATGTTCATCGAAACTTCGCGGCGCAGATCGCCTTCGACCTGATAGTCACGGTCGATGGTTTCGCGGATCGCCAGAACCTCGGCGTCGGTGAGCTGGTTGACGCGGCGCTCTGCAGGAATGCCGACCTTCTCGACGATCTCCTGAGCAAACTTCTTGCCAATGCCGTGAATGTACTGAAGCGCGATGACGACGCGCTTGTTGGTCGGAATGTTGACGCCGGCTATACGAGCCATCTTCTCTCTTCTCCATGTGGGCCGGGCGACCTTTCGGCCTGACCGGCGCTGTTTAAATGACCCGCGTCCGGTGGAGGCCGGCCCTTGCGGGTGTTCCTTATACAAAGCAAGCGACTTGTCCGCACGGACAAGTTAAGGTCATGCCTGATAGGGAGACGGGCCGCCATACTCCAGCCAGTCCACCCCGTCAAGGGCAAGCAGCCAGATTTATTAACGACCCTTGCCCAGCAGCGCGCCGATCTGCCCGCTGACGGCGTCGATGTTGGCCATGCCATCGACGCCCTTGAGCATCCCCTTGGCATGGTAGTAGCCGATCAACGGCGCGGTCTTCTTGTAATATTCGCGCAGCCGTTCCTCGAAAACCTCGGGATTGTCGTCCTTGCGGACAGGCTGGCCGGCGGCTTTGGCTTCTTCTGCCCGCTTGACGATGCGGCCGACCAGGGCCTTGTCGTCAACCACCAGTTCGATCACCGCATCGAGTGCGATACCGCGTTCGCCAAGCATCGCCTCGACCGAGTCGGCCTGCGCAAGCGTGCGCGGGTATCCATCCAGGATGAACCCCTTGGCGCAATCGGGTTGGTCGATGCGCTCGGCCACGATGGCATTGACGATGGCGTCGGAGACAAGCTCGCCAGCATCCATGACGGCCTTGGCCTTGAGGCCGACCGGAGTCTTTGCCGCCACCGCAGCACGCAGCATGTCACCCGTGGAAAGCTGGGGTATGCCGTACTTTTCAACCAGTCTCTGTGCTTGCGTCCCCTTGCCCGCTCCTGGCGGTCCAAGCAGTATAAGCCTCATTTTCCTCTCTTGCCCCCGCGCAGCTTCGACTTCTTGATCAGCCCTTCATATTGATGCGCGATCAAGTGGCCCTGAATCTGCGCGATCGTATCCAGCGTTACACTGACAACGATCAGAAGCGAAGTACCACCAAGGTAGAACGGCACGCCAGTGGCGGCAATGAGGTATTCCGGAAGGAGGCAGACCGCGACGAGATAGATCGCGCCCACAACCGTTATGCGAGTCAAAACGTAGTCGATGTAGTCGGCCGTGCGCTCACCCGGGCGATATCCCGGAATGAAACCGGAATGCTTCTTGAGCTGATCGGCGGTGTCCTTCGGATTGAACACGATGGCCGTGTAGAAGAAGGTGAAGAACACGATCATGGCGCCGTAGAACAGCATGTAGAGCGGCTGGCCGTGACCAAGGGCGGACAACACCGAGGCTGCCCACGCCGGCAGGTTCTGCGTGTTGGAAAACCCAGCAAGCGTTGCCGGAAGGAGCAACAGCGACGATGCGAAGATCGGCGGGATGACGCCCGAGGTGTTGAGCTTGAGCGGCAGGTGCGACGTGTCGCCCTGGAACATGCGGTTGCCGACCTGGCGCTTCGGATACTGGATCAAAAGCCTGCGCTGGGCGCGCTCGAAGAACACGATGAGCGCAATAACGATAACAGCGAGCACCATGATGGCAAGCACGAGCCCGGTGGACAGCGCACCGGTGCGGCTCAATTCCAAAGTGCCGCTGATGGCAGCAGGCATGCCCGCCACGATACCAGCGAAGATGATCAGCGAAATGCCGTTGCCGATGCCGCGCGCGGTGATCTGCTCGCCGAGCCACATCAGGAACATGGTGCCGCCGGTCAGGGTGATCACCGACGAGATCTGGAAGAACAGGCCGGGATTGGTAACGATGTTGTTGCCGCTGGAGAGCCCTACCGAGATTCCGTAAGACTGAACGATGGCCAGCAGAACCGTGCCATAGCGGGTATACTGGTTGATGATCTTGCGACCCTGCTCGCCTTCCTTCTTGAGCGCCTCAAGAGTGGGAATGACCGAGGTCATCAGCTGCATGATGATCGACGCCGAAATGTACGGCATGATGCCAAGCGCGAAGATCGCCATGCGCTCGACGGCGCCGCCGGCAAACATGTTGAACATGCCAAGCACGCCGCCGCTCTGCTGCTGGAAGGCCTGCGCAAAAGCTTCGGGGTTGATACCGGGCAGCGGAATGTAAGTGCCAAGCCGATAGACGAACAGCGCACCCAGCGTAAACCAGATGCGCTTCTTCAAGTCTTCGGCCTTGGCGAAGGCCGCAAAATTCAGATTGGAAGCAAGTTGTTCAGCAGCCGAAGCCATGCATGTTTCTCCGCAGGATGACGCGGGAGGCCCGCTTCGGGCGGCGCGTGTCACCGAAGCCCCGAAATAGGCTCGGCGCAACCAAGATGCAAGCGGCCGCGTTGACGCGACCGCTCACAATTGGGTGGTTATTCAGCAGCAGCCTGCTCGGGCAGCTTCACGGAGCCGCCAGCCTTCTCGATCTTTTCGATCGCGGCCTTGGAAGCACCGGCAACATCAAAGGCAAGCTTTGCCTTCAGTTCACCATCGGAAAGGACGCGTACGCCGTCCTTGACGCGGCGAATGACGCCGGCCTTGACGAGCGCCTCGGCGGTAACGGCTTCCTTGGCGTCGAGCTTCTTGGCATCAATCGCAGCCTGGATGCGGGCAAGCGAAACAACAGCAAAGCTCTTGGCGAAGATGTTGTTGAAGCCGCGCTTCGGCAAGCGACGATAGAGCGGCATCTGGCCACCCTCGAAGCCGTTGATGGCCACGCCCGAACGGGACTTCTGGCCCTTGACGCCGCGGCCGCCGGTCTTGCCGGAGCCGGAGCCGATGCCGCGACCGAGACGCTTCTTCGAATGGGTCGCGCCTTCGTTGTCACGTAGATCGTTGAGTTTCATTTCCGTTCTCCTGCGCTCTGGCTCAGGCCTCGTCCACGACGCGGACGAGGTGCGAGACGGCGGCGATCATGCCGCGCACTGAAGGGGTGTCTTCCAGCGTGCGCTTTCTGTGCATCTTGTTGAGGCCGAGGCCGACCAGCGTTGCGCGCTGTTCCTTCGGGCGGCGGATCGGCGAACCGATCTGCTCAACGGTGATGGTCTTGGTTGCTTTCTTGGCCATGGTCAAAATCCCCTGGTCAACGCGACTATTCTTCAGCCGCTACGGCATTGCCGCGGCGGGCCTGAAGGGTCGAGTACTTGATGCCGCGAGCAGCAGCCACATCCTTGGGATGCATCTGGCTCTTAAGCGCGTCGAAGGTGGCGCGAACCATGTTGTAGGGGTTCGACGAGCCCATCGACTTGGCGACGACGTCGTGCATGCCGAGCGTCTCGAAAACGGCGCGCATCGGACCACCGGCGATGATGCCGGTACCCTGCTTGGCGGCGCGCAGGAGAACGCGGCCAGCGCCCCAACGCCCTTCGACGTCGTGGTGAAGCGTACGGCCCGAGCGCAGCGGCACGAAGATCATGTCGCGCTTGGCGGACTCAGTCGCCTTGCGGATAGCTTCCGGCACTTCGCGGGCCTTGCCGTGGCCGAAGCCGACGCGGCCCTTCTGGTCGCCGACGACGACGAGTGCTGCAAAGCCGAAACGCCGGCCGCCCTTGACGACCTTGGCGACGCGGTTGATGTGTACGAGCTTGTCGACGATGCCGTCGTCGCGCTCTTCGCGGTCACGGCCACGCTCGCGGCCGCCTTCCCTACGTTCCTGTGCCATATCCTAGTTCCTTGTTCTTTTCCGGAAGCACGGGTTGCTGAATGCCGACGCCACGTTTCGGGTCGCCGGCGGCGAAAAATCAGAATTCGAGGCCACCCTCACGCGCCGCCTCGGCAAGAGCCTTGACGCGGCCGTGGTAGATGTATGAACCACGATCGAAAACGACCTGCTTGACGCCGGCCTTCTTGGCGCGGTCCGCAATCAGCTTGCCAACTGCCGCTGCCGCTGCTGTGTCGGCACCGGTCTTCTTGGCGTCGCGGAAATCCTTCTCCAGCGTCGAAGCGGCCGCGATGGTGTGACCCTTGGCGTCGTCGATGATCTGGACGTAGATGTTCTTCGAGGTGCGATGCACCGAAAGACGCGGCCTGCCGTTGGAAACCGCCTTCAGATGCCGACGGATACGCGCAGAGCGGCGCTGGATAGATTCTTTCAAAGCCATGGCTTTTAATTCCTGCCTTGTAAAACGGGGGTTGCCACATGCGGTAGACAAATGCTCCCGCGGCAACGCCCCGTGGCGTTGTACTTACGAACTTACTTCTTCTTGCCTTCCTTGCGAAGGATCTTCTCACCGGCGTAGCGCACGCCCTTGCCCTTGTAAGGTTCAGGACCGCGATACTCACGGATCTCTGCCGCAACCTGGCCGACCTGCTGCTTGTCGATGCCGGTCACGCTGATTTCGGTCGGCTTCGGAACAGTGATCGTGATGCCTTTCGGCGTCTGGTATACGACATCGTGGCTGAAGCCAAGCGCAAGCTGCAGGTTCTGGCCCTGCATCGCGGCACGATAGCCAACGCCGGTGATCTCGAGCTTCTTTTCAAAGCCGTCCTTCACGCCGGTCAGGATGTTGACGATCTGCGTGCGGGACATGCCCCACTTCGAGCGAGCCCCCTTCGAGGTGTCGCGCGGCTGCACGGCGATTTCGCCGTTCTCCAGCTTGACCAGAACCTCGTCGTTGACGACGAACTTCAGTTCACCTTTCGGACCCTTGGCCGTGACGGTCTGACCGTCGACCGAAGCGGTCACGCCCTGCGGCACGGATACGGGCTTCTTTCCAATACGAGACATTTGTTGTCCTCGTCACTCTTCGTGTTTCAAGTCAGCCGGATTAGAATATCTGGCAGAGAACTTCGCCACCGACATTCTGTTCGCGGGCATCGTGGTCCGCCATAACGCCCTTCGGCGTCGACAAGATGGCAATGCCGAGACCGTTGGCAACCTGCGGGATCGACTTGGCCGAAACGTAAACACGACGACCAGGCTTCGAAACGCGGGAGATCTCGCGCACGACCGGCGAACCGTCGAAATACTTCAGCTCGATGTTGATCTCGGACTTACCGTTGTCGAAATCGGTTTGGCTATAGTCGCGGATGTAGCCTTCGGCCTTCAAAACATCCAGGACACGGGCACGCAGACGCGAGGCCGGGGTCGACACGGTCGACTTCTTGCGGCCATAGGCGTTGCGGATGCGGGTCAGCATATCGCCGAGAGGATCGCTCAATGACATGTGATGTCCTCCTTACCAGCTCGACTTGACCAGGCCGGGAATCTGGCCGTTGTTGCCGAGATCGCGCAGGGCGATACGGGAAACCTTGAGTTTACGATAGAACGCCCGCGGACGACCGGTGATTTCGCAACGGTTGCGGATGCGGATGCGCGCCGAATTGCGCGGCAGCGCGGCCAGCTTGAGCTGGGCGCGGAAGCGCTCTTCCATCGGCTTGGACTGGTCCATGATGATGGCCTTCAGCGCCTTACGCTTGGCAGCGTACTGGTCCACAAGCTTGCGGCGCCGATTATTCTTTTCAACTGAGCTGGTCTTTGCCATTTCAGATTTTTCCTTTGCTCGCTGCCGTTACTGGCGGAAGGGGAAGTTGAAAGCCTTGAGCAGCGCCCTGGCTTCGTCGTCCGTCTTCGCAGTCGTACAAACGATGATGTCCATGCCCCAGACCTGATCAACCTTGTCATAGTTGATTTCCGGGAACACGATGTGCTCCTTGATGCCCATGGCATAGTTGCCACGACCGTCAAAGCTCTTCGGATTCAGCCCGCGAAAGTCGCGAACACGTGGCAGTGCGATGTTCACCAGACGATCCAGGAACTCGTACATATGCTCCTTGCGCAGCGTCACCTTCGTGCCGATCGGCATGTTCTCGCGAACCTTGAAGCCGGCGATCGACTTGCGAGCACGCGTGATAACGGGCTTCTGGCCAGCGATAAGCGCCAGATGCTCGGCGGCAACGGAAGGCTTCTTGGAGTCGGCGGTCGCTTCGCCAACACCCATGTTCAGCACGATCTTGTCGAGACGCGGAACCTGCATCACGTTGTCGTACTTGAACTGCTCCTGCAGTGCCTTGCGGATGGTCTCATTATAGACCTTCTTCAGGCGCGGCGTGTTCTGAGCCGTAGCTTGCTGAGCCTTAGCCATTGATCGTTTCTCCCGAGCGCTTCGCAAAGCGCACCTTCTTGCCGTCCTTCTCGAACTTGAAGCCGACGCGGGTCGGCTTGCCGTCCTTGGGGTCGGCCAGTGCGATATTCGAGAGGTGGATCGGCGCTTCCTTGGTAATGATGCCGCCTTCCTGGGACTGGCTCTGCTTCTGGTGGCGGCGAATCTGGTTCACGCCACGCACGACAGCGGTGTCTTCCTTCGGCTGAACCGAGAGGACCTCGCCGGTGCGACCCTTGTCCTTGCCGGCCAGAACGACAACCTTGTCGCCTTTACGGATCTTTTGCATTGTTGCGGCTCCTTACAGCACTTCAGGCGCAAGCGAGATGATCTTCATGTGGTTCTTGGCGCGAAGCTCGCGCGGAACCGGCCCGAAGATACGCGTGCCGACTGGCTCTTTCTTGTTATCGACGAGAACGGCCGCGTTCTTGTCGAAACGGATCACGCTGCCGTCCGGGCGGCGGATGTCCTTGGCCGTGCGAACCACGACCGCCTTCATCACATCGCCCTTCTTAACGCGGCCGCGCGGAATGGCTTCCTTGATCGACACCACGATGATGTCGCCGACGGATGCGTACTTCCGCTTCGAGCCGCCCAGCACCTTGATGCACATGACACGACGGGCGCCGGAATTATCCGCAACGTCGAGGTTTGTTTGCATCTGAATCATGACTGGCCGCCTTTTTCTTCTCTGTTGAGAGAGGTGTCACCCCTCCCCGGTCTGTCTAACGTTCTTGCTACGCCAATCGCTCAGGCCTGGTCCGAAGACACGACGACCCAACGCTTATCCTTGGAAATCGGAGCCGATTCCTGGATGAACACGGTGTCGCCAACCTTGTGGGCGTTGTTTTCGTCGTGCGCCTTGTACTTCTTCGACATACGCACGGTCTTCTTCATCACGGGATGCGTGAAGCGCCGTTCGACCTTGACGACAACCGTCTTCTCGTTCTTGTCGCTGACGACGGTGCCCTGCAGAATGCGCTTTGGCATGGTTTTCGTCCTTAAGCCTTCTTGGCAGCGGTTTTTTCCGCGGCGATGGTCTTGATGCGTGCGATGTCCTTGCGGACCTGCTTGACGCGCGCGGTCTTCTCAAGCTGGCCAGTAGCCTTCTGGAAGCGCAGATTGAACTGCTCCTTCTTGAGGCTGGCGAGCTCGTCAGAGAGCTGGTCCTGGGTCTTCGAGCGAATTACTTCGGCTTTCATCTCAGCTCTTCCTTATTCTGCGATGCGCTGCACGAAGCGCGTGCGGACCGAAAGCTTGGCTGCGCCGAGACGCAGGGCCTCGCGAGCGGTCTCTTCCGACACACCATCGATCTCGAACATGATGCGGCCAGGCTTCACGCGTGCTGCCCAATAGTCCACCGCGCCCTTGCCCTTGCCCATACGGACTTCGGTAGGCTTCGAGGTGACCGGCAGGTCCGGGAAAATCCGGATCCAGACGCGACCGGCGCGCTTCATTTCACGAGTGATCGCGCGGCGGGCCGCCTCGATCTCGCGTGCGGTTACGCGGTTGGGTTCCAGCGCCTTCAGCCCGAAGCCGCCGAAATCCAGATTGGTGCCGCCCTTGGCAGCGCCGTGGATGCGGCCCTTGAACTGCTTGCGGAACTTAGTGCGCTTTGGCTGCAGCATCTTACTTGCTCCAAATTCTCAATTATCTCAGGCGTTCTCGCGACGACGTGCGCCGCTGCGTTCGCCAGGATGCGCTTCGCCTTCGGTGGCGCGACGCTCGGATGCCATCGGGTCGTGCTCGAGGATTTCGCCCTTGAACACCCAAACCTTGACGCCGCAGATGCCGTAGGCGGTCTGGGCTTCGGCCGTGCCGTAGTCGACGTCGGCGCGAAGGGTATGCAGAGGCACGCGGCCTTCACGATACCATTCCATACGCGCGATTTCAGCGCCGCCGAGACGGCCACCGCAGTTGATGCGGATGCCTTCGGCGCCGAGACGCATGGCCGACTGCACGGCGCGCTTCATGGCGCGGCGGAAGGCGATACGGCGCTCGAGCTGCTGGGCGATCGACTGGGCGACCAGCGTTGCGTCGATTTCCGGCTTGCGCACTTCAACGATATTGAGGTGCGTTTCGGAATTCGTCATCTCGGTCAGCTTCTTGCGAAGCTTCTCGATGTCAGCGCCCTTCTTGCCGATGATGAGGCCCGGACGCGCAGCGTGGATGGTGACGCGGCACTTCTTGTGGGGGCGCTCGATCACGACCTTGGAAATGGCAGCCTGCTTCAGCTCCTTCTCAAGATACTCGCGGATCTTGATGTCTTCATGCAGCAGCTTGCCGTACTCGCCGGTGTTTGCGTACCAGCGCGAGTCCCAGGTGCGGTTGATGCCGAGACGGAGACCGATAGGATTGATTTTCTGGCCCATTAAGCGGCCTCCCCTTTTTCCTCGACTTCACGAACAACGATCGTGAGGTGCGAAAACGGCTTCTCGATACGGCTGGCGCGACCACGGCCACGAGCGTGGAAACGCTTCATGACAATCGACTTGCCGACATAGGCTTCGGCCACGATCAGAGCATCAACATCCAGATCATGGTTGTTTTCCGCATTGGCGATCGCCGATTCCAACGTCTTCTTGACGGTCTCGGAAATGCGCTTGCGCGAAAATTCCAGATCGTTCAGCGCTGCGGCAACCTTCTTGCCGCGGATAAGCGCGGCAACCAGATTGAGCTTCTGCGGGCTGACACGGATCGTGCGCAGGACGGCACGTGCCTCGTTGTCAGCAAGCCTGCGCGGAGCTTTGGCCTTGCCCATCTGTTATTTCCTCTTTGCCTTCTTGTCCGCGCCGTGGCCGTAGTAGGTACGGGTGGGAGCGAACTCACCGAACTTGTGACCAACCATGTCCTCATTGACGGAAACGGGGACGTGCTTCTGGCCGTTGTAAACACCGAAGGTGAGACCGACGAACTGCGGCAAGATCGTGGAACGCCTGCTCCACATCTTGATCACCTCACTGCGACCACCTTCACGAACCTTGTCTGCCTTCTTGAGAAGGTAACCGTCGATAAAGGGGCCTTTCCAAATAGAACGAGTCACTTGGCGTTACCTCTTCTTAGCTCTTGCGCTGATGACGCGAGCGCAGGATGAACTTGTCGGTCGCCTTATTGGACCGCGTCTTCTTGCCCTTGGTCGGCTTGCCCCACGGCGTCACCGGATGGCGGCCACCGGAGGTACGGCCTTCACCACCACCATGCGGGTGATCGACCGGGTTCATGACAACGCCGCGGTTGTGCGGGCGCTTGCCGCGCCAGACCGTGCGGCCGGCCTTGCCGTCGTTGATGTTGCCGTGGTCCGGGTTCGAAACCGCGCCGACCGTGGCAAAGCAGGAGCCGTGAACGACGCGCTGCTCACCGGAGTTGAGGCGCAGGATCGCCATGCCCTGGTCGCGGCCGACGAGTTGGCCGTAAGCGCCGGCGGAACGTGCGACCTGACCGCCCTTGCCCGGCTTCAGTTCGATGTTGTGAACAATGGTGCCCACCGGCATCGCAGACAGCGGCATCGCATTGCCCGGCTTCACGTCGACCGATTCACCGGCCACCACCTTGTCGCCGGCAGCAAGGCGCTGCGGGGCGATGATGTAGTTGAGCTCGCCGTCCTCGTACTTGATCAGCGCGATGAAGGCGGTGCGGTTCGGATCATACTCCAGGCGCTCGACCGTACCGACGACATCCAGCTTGCGGCGCTTGAAGTCGATGATGCGATAGGTGCGCTTGTGGCCACCGCCGATGAAGCGGGCCGTGATGCGTCCGTAGTTGTTGCGGCCGCCGGACTTGGTCAAGCCTTCGGTCAGACCCTTGACCGGCTTGCCCTTGTGCAGGCCCGAGCGGTCAACGATGACCAGCTGGCGGGTGCTCGGCGTGATCGGGTTATAGTGTTTCAAAGCCATGTTCTTGTCCTCGCCGCCTTACTCAGAGGCCTGTCGCGACGTCGATCGAATGGCCGTCGACCAAAGTCACGACTGCCTTCTTGACGTCGCCCTGACGGCCGATTGTGCCGCGGAAGCGCTTGACCTTGCCCTTGCGGACAAGCGTGTTGACGGCCAGAACCTTGACGCCGAACAGCGCCTCGACAGCGGCCTTGATCTCAGGCTTCGACGCCTTCTTGGCGACGTTGAAGACCACCTGGTTCTGCTCGGAAGCCATGGTCGACTTTTCAGTGATCGCGGGCGAGACGATCACGTCGTAGTGACGAAGGTCGGTCATTTAAAGCGCTCCTCGAGAGCCTCGACAGCCGCCTTGGAAAGGACCAGCGTGCCGCGGCGCAGAATGTCATAGACGTTGATGCCCTGGATCGGCAGCACGTCGATGTTTGGAATGTTGGTCGCCGCCAGTTTGAAGTTGGCGTCGAGCTCGGCGCCGCCGATCACCAGCGCGTTGGTCAGGCCGAGGGTTGCGAAATTCGCCACCAACGCCTTGGTCTTTGCCTCGGAGAGCTTCAGTTCGTCGATGATGATGATCGACGAAGCCTTGGCCTTGGCCGACAGCGCGTGCTTCAGGCCGAGAGCGCGGATCTTCTTCGGCAGGTCATGCTCGTGGCTGCGTGCAACGGGGCCGTGTGCCTTGCCGCCGCCGCGGAACTGCGGAGCACGAGCCGAATGGTGACGGGCGCGGCCGGTACCCTTCTGCTTGTACATCTTGGCGCCGGTGCGCGCGACATCGGCGCGGCCCTTGGCCTGATGCGTACCCTGCTGCTTCTTGGCAAGCTGCCAGCGCACGACGCGCTGCAGAATGTCTTCGCGCGGATCAAGGCCGAAAATCTCCTCGGAGAGCTTGACCTTGCCGGCGTCTTTGCCGCCGAGCGTTGTGATCTTGATGTCCATTATTCCGCTCCCTCATTGGCCGGAGCATCGTTCTTCGCGGCAGCCTTGCCAGCGGCGCGGATCGCGGCGGGCTTCGGTGCGTTCGCCGGCAGCGCCACCTTGGCGGCGTCGCGAACCAGGATCCATGCGCCCTTGGTGCCGGGAACGGCGCCACGGATCAGGATCAGGCCGCGATCGGCATCGGTCGAAACGACCTCGACATTCTGCGTGGTGACGCGAACGTCACCCAGATGGCCAGCCATATGCTTGCCCTTGAACACCTTGCCCGGGTCCTGGCGCTGACCAGTCGAGCCGTGGGTACGGTGCGAGACCGAGTTACCGTGGGTCGCACGACCGCCACCCATGTGGTGACGCTTGATAACGCCCTGGAAGCCCTTGCCGGTGGTGGTACCGGTTACGTCGACCTTCTGGCCAGGCACGAAATGCTCGACCGTCAGCTCGGCGCCGACATCGATAAGATTGTCGGCAGAGACGCGGAATTCGGCAACCTTGGCCTTCGGCTCGACGGAGGCGGCAGCGAAATGGCCGCGCATCGCCTTCGAGGTATTCTTGACCTTGGCAAGACCAACGCCGAGCTGAACGGCGGTGTAGCCGTTCTTTTCCTGCGTGCGCTGCGCAACGACCTGGCAGTTCTCCATGCGAAGAACGGTGACGGGGACATGCTCGCCAGCATCGTTATAGATGCGGGTCATTCCCACCTTCTGTGCAATTACACCTGAACGCATCGGTTCGTTTTCCTTCAGAGGAGCTCCGGGGTTACCCCCTGCGAGTTCTTGTTTAAGCTCTTAGAGCTTGATTTCGACATCCACGCCTGCGGCCAGGTCGAGCTTCATCAACGCGTCAACCGTCTGCGGAGTCGGATCAACAATGTCGAGCAGGCGCTTATGCGTGCGCATCTCGAACTGCTCGCGGCTCTTCTTGTCGACGTGGGGCGAGCGGTTGACCGTGAACTTTTCGATCCGGGTCGGCAGCGGAATTGGGCCGCGGACGTTGGCGCCGGTGCGCTTGGCCGTCGACACGATTTCCCGCGTCGAAGCATCGAGCACGCGGTGATCGAACGCTTTCAGGCGGATGCGGATATTCTGACCGTTCATCTCGTCATTCCTTGTTCTGGCGCGGCGCGGGCGATACCCCGCCCGCGACAGATCTGTTGTTCTTCTTACTCGACGATGGAAGCGACGATGCCGGCGCCGACGGTGCGGCCGCCTTCGCGGATAGCGAAGCGCAGCTTCTCTTCCATGGCGATCGGCACGATCAGTTCGACATCAA
>MKRZ01000113.1:0-14407 GCA_001897075.1 Mesorhizobium sp. 61-13
CGCGATCCGGCGCGGCCCAACGATTTCCCCGTCCTGTCGCTCAGCCCGTCTCCGGGCGACGTGGACATTTTGATCGCCGCCGAGCTTGCCGAGGCTGGCCGCGCGGTGCTGCGCGGCTTCGTGACGCCGGAGCGCACGGCGCTGATCGTTTCCAATCATCGCATGCTGGCAGTGTCGGAGAAGATCGTGCCGGGCGATGGGCGCGCCGATTCCGAAACCGTGATCCGCCGCGCCGGCGAAGCGGCGCGACGTCTCGTCCATTTCGACATGGAAACGCTGGCCAGGCAGGCCGGCAGCGTCATCTCCGCCAGCCTTTTCGGTGCGCTAGCAGGCTCCGGTGAACTGCCGTTCCCGCGTGAAGCGTTCGAGGCCACCGTCAATTCCGGCGGCAAGGGCGCGCGCGCCAGCCTTGCGGCCTTCGCGCTCGCCTACGACCGGGCTGCCGGCGTTCCCGCTGCTGCAACTACGGATGTTGTCGAGGAAGCGAGTGGCGACCAAGGCACCGTCATTCCGCCGCGTTTTGCGAAAGCCTGGCAGGCATTGCTGCGTCGCTCTGCCGCCTTGCCTCAGCCGGTGCGCGACATGGCTGACCCCGGCCTGCGCAAGGTGGTCGATTTTCTCGATCTCGCCTATGGCGAGGAATACCTGTCGCAAGTCGAGCGCATAGCCGCCGCCGACACCGAAGCCGAGGGATTCGCCTTTTCGCGCGAGGCAGCGAAGTACATCGCCAATGCCATGGTCTATGACGACATCATACGCGTCGCCGACCTGAAAACCCGTTCGGCGCGCGGTGATCGCGTCCGCCGCGAGGTGCATCTCGGCGACAGCCAGACGCTCGCCACCACCGAGTATTTCCATCCGCGCATGGAGGAACTTTGCGGCGTGCTGCCGGCTGGCCTTGGCGCGGCCATCGAAGCGCGGCCGAAGCTGATGAAGACCCTGAACCGCTTTGTCGATCGGGGCCGGCGCATCCGCACCGACACCATCCACGGTTTCGGCATGTTGTGGATCATCGGCGGCCTGCGCCGTTTCCGCCGCAGCCTGCTGCGCCACAAGGTCGAGGCCGCCCATATGCGCGACTGGCTGGCGCTGGCGGAATCCGAGCGCGCGGGCAACTACGCGCTGGGCGTCGAAGTCTTGAAATGCCGCCGGCTGATCAAGGGCTATTCGGATACGCATGCACGCGGCCACTCCAAGTTCGACCGGGTGCTCGCCTGTCTCCAGTTGCTCAAGGGCCGTGCCGATGCCGCCGAGTGGCTGCGCCGCTTGCGCGAAGCGGCCTTGGCCGATGCCGAAGGCGTCATGCTGGATGGGGCGATCAAGACGGTACGCTCCTTTGCAGAAGCTCCGGCCGCCAATGCCAGCTAAACAGTCGGAAGGCCCGTTTCCTATGCGCTTCCGAGCAGCTCTCGCCCTGTCCAAGGCATGCTTTTTATGCTTAAAATATATTCGCGCCGGATATGGCGTTTTGGACCGGGTTTGGCGTGGCGTACCAGGCCGGCTCGGGCCGTTGGTCGGGCATCTGCGGCATCACGTCATGGTGACGATTGTGCCCGGTAAACTATCCGCTTTCGACAAGGTTTGTCGTGGCGCTACCGAATACGCAAGCAACATCCAGCGGTTTCGACTGCGCGAAGGTTGAGGGATTTCATGAATTCGGAAAGCAGCACAAGCGGCGTGTCACCCGATTGGGTTGATGGTGAAACCAAGGTTGAGGAAGCGCCGCACGATCACGGCGACGAAACCCGGCTGTGGCTTCGCCTTTTGACCTGCACGACGCTGGTCGAAACCGAAGTGCGCCGGCGTCTGCGCGAAGAGTTCGACTTCACGCTGCCGCGCTTCGACCTGCTCGCCCAGCTTGAGCGGGCAGAAGACGGCATGGTGCTCGGCGAGGTCTCCAAGCGCATGATGGTATCGCCCGGTAACCTGACCGCTCTCGTGGAACGTCTCGCGGAGAGCGGCTATGTCAGCCGCACCGTTTCGCCAAAGGACAGGCGCGTTCAGATCATCGCTCTGACCGAGGCCGGCCGCGCCGCTTTCCGGAACATGGCCGACCGCCATGGCGAGTGGATCGGCGATATGTTCAAGCAATTGTCCGCACGCGACGGTGCCGCGCTGATGAAGGAGCTCGGCAAGTTGAAGAACTCGATCCGGGCCACGCTTACCAACCCGCAATAGCAGCCTTCGCCGGAGCCTTGGTCCGGTTGCCGGGTTCGTCCGTTTCCATCGTTGCCGTCCTCTCGTCCAATGCTCTTGGGTGGCGACATTCGTTCCGTAAAAAAACTTTAAGCTTGAAGTTTTTTTCGATTGAGGCCATTCTGATTTCAAGGGATGAGGCGCGCTTGGCGAGATGCCTTGAATGCGCCGTACCCCAGGAGGTCTAACATGCGCATTGTCTGCATCGGGGGCGGTCCGGCCGGTCTCTATTTTGCCCTGCTGATGAAGAAGCAGCACCCCGCCCACCACGTCACGGTCGTCGAGCGCAACCGGGCGTTCGACACTTTCGGCTGGGGCGTGGTGTTCTCCGACCAGACCATGCAGTCGATGCGCCAGTGGGACCCCGCGACCGCCGCCACGATCGAGGATGCGTTCAATCATTGGGACGACATCGAACTGGTGTTCAAGGGCCGCAAGATCCGCACCACCGGCCACGGCTTCGTCGGCATCGGCCGCAAGAAGATGCTCAACATCCTGCAGGAGCGCTGCATCGAACTTGGTGTCGAGATGGTGTTCGAGCATGAGGCAACCGGCGACGAGGAATTCGCCGATGCCGATCTGGTCATCGCCGCCGACGGTGTGAATTCCCGCATCCGCGCCAAATATATCGACATCTTCAAGCCCGACATGGTGATGCGGCCGAACCGCTATGTGTGGCTCGGCACCCACAAGCGTTTCGACGCCTTCACCTTCGATTTCCGCAAGACCGAGCACGGCTGGTTCCAGGCGCATATCTATCGCTTCGATGCCGACACCTCGACCTTCATCGTCGAGACGACGGAGGACGTGTTCAACGCGCACGGCCTCGGCGAGATGAGCCAGGACGAGTCGATTGCGTTTTGCGAGAAGCTGTTTGCCGAGACGCTCGACGGCCACAAGCTTTTGAGCAATGCGCGCCATTTGCGCGGCTCGGCATGGCTGAATTTCGGGCGTCTCATCTGCGAGCGGTGGAGCCACTTCAACGGCAACAGCCATGTCGTGCTGATGGGCGACAGCGCCCACACCGCGCATTTCGCCATCGGTTCCGGCACCAAGCTCGCCATTGACGATGCAATCGAGCTAACCCGGCAATTCGATATGCTCGGCCATGACGCCGGCAAGATCCCGGCCGTGCTGGCCGCCTATGAGGAGGTGCGCCGCGTCGATGTCGCGCGCATCCAGAACGCCGCGCGCAACGCAATGGAATGGTTCGAGGTGGTCGGCAAGCGCTATGCCGACACGCTGGAGCCGGAACAGTTCATGTACTCGATGCTGACGCGCTCGCAGCGCATCAGTCATGAGAACCTTCGCCTGCGCGACAAGGCTTGGTTGGAAAATTACGAGCGCTGGTTTGCCGAGCGTGCCGGCATCGATCCGGCTCCGAACGGCGCGGTGCCGCCGCCCATGTTCACGCCCTATACGGTGAGGAACCTGACGCTGCACAACCGCATCGTCGTCTCCCCGATGGCGATGTATTCGGCCAAGGACGGCCTGCCGGACGATTTCCATCTCGTCCATATCGGCGCGCGCGCCATGGGCGGCGCGGCGCTGATCTTTCCGGAGATGACATGCGTGTCGCCCGATGCGCGCATCACCCCCGGTTGCCTCGGCCTGTGGAACGACGAGCAGGCGGAAGGCTTCAGGCGTATGGTCGATTTCGTCCATCGCGAGACGCCGGCCAAGATCGGTATGCAGCTCGGCCATGCCGGCCGCAAGGGCGCGACCAAGGTGGCGTGGGAAGGCACCGACCAGCCGGTCGAACACGGTGGCTGGCCGCTGATTTCGGCCTCCGCCATTCCCTATCTCGACAACTCGGACATGCCGCGGGAAATGACCCGCGAGGACATGGACCGTGTGGTCGCGGATTTCGTTTCGGCAACGCAACGATCTGCTGAAATCGGCTTCGACATACTCGAACTCCATGCCGCGCACGGCTATCTTCTGTCCTCGTTCCTGTCGCCGCTGACCAATTTGCGAACGGACGAATATGGCGGCAGCCATGAGAACCGCGCGCGCTTCCCGCTGGAGGTCTTCCGCGCCATCCGCGCCGCCTGGCCGGCGGAAAAGCCGATCTCGGTGCGTATCTCCACCACCGACTGGCACGAGGGCGGCAACACGCCGGACGATGCCGCGATATTTGCGCAGATGTTTAAGGACGCTGGCGCCGACATGATCGACTGTTCGTCCGGGCAGGTGGTCAATGACGACCATCCGGTCTATGGCCGCCTGTGGCAAACGCCTATGTCGGACAAGATCCGCAACGAGATCGACGTCGCGACCATCGCGGTCGGCGCGATCTCCGAAGCAGACCATGCCAATTCGATCATCGCCGCAGGGCGCGCCGATCTCTGCGCCGTGGCGCGGCCGCAACTGGCGGACCCGTCCTTCGTGCTGCACGAGGCGGCGAAGATTGGCTATGGCGGGCTCGCCTGGCCAAAACAATACCGCACCTCCCGCGCTCAGTATGAAACCAATCTGGCGCGCGCGGCCGCCGAAGCAGCGGGCAAAAGATGAGCGCGACCCGGCACGCTTTCGTTACCGGAGCCGGAACCGGCATTGGCCGTGCCATAGCGCTGGCGCTGGCGGCGAAGGGCCTTGCCGTCTCGCTCGCCGGACGGCGCGCTGCGCCGCTGCAAGAGGTGGCGGCGGAGATCGAGGCAGCCGGCGGGCAGGGCCTCGTCGTGGACGGCTTCGATGTGACCGATGCCAGCGCAATCGAACAGGGCGTAGCCCGCGCCGTGCAGAAATTCGGCGACGTGTCGGTGCTGGTCAATTCTGCAGGCGAAGCCCCTTCCGCTCCGTTCGAAAAGACCAGCCTCGACGTCTGGAACCACGTTGTCTCGCTCAACCTGACCGGCACTTTCCAGGTTACACAAGCCTTGCTGCCGTCGATCCGCCGCGCCGGCAAAGGCCGTATCGTCAACATCGCCAGCACTGCAGGGCTGACCGGCTACCCTTATGTTGCCGCCTATTGCGCTGCCAAGCATGGCGTCGTCGGGCTGACGCGGGCGCTGGCGCTCGAACTGGCGCGGTCCGATATCACCGTCAATGCGGTGTGTCCCGGCTTTACCGATACGCCTTTGCTGGACAACGCCGTGGCAACGATCACCGGCAAGACCGGACGCACGGCGGACGATGCCCGCGCAAGTCTGGCGCGGGCCAATCCGCAAGGGCGGCTGGTGACGCCGCAGGAAGTGGCCGACACGGTGTTGTGGCTGGTGGGCGAGGGCGCAAGCGCCATAACCGGGCAGGCCGTCGCCGTTGCCGGCGGCGAAGTCATGGGAGGCTGAGAAGATGACCAATGCGATGCAGGCCAAGCGCCGCCCGTTCAAGGGCCACAAGGCCAGCCATTTCCTGTTCGAGACGGATGAGGATGGCCGCGTTGCCACCATCACGCTCAACCGGCCCGAGAAGAAGAACCCGCTGACCTTCGACAGCTACGAGGAACTGACCGACCTGTTCCGTTCGCTGCAGCGGGCGAGCGACGTGCGCGCCGTGGTGCTGACCGGTGCGGCCGACAATTTCTCCTCCGGCGGCGACGTGTTCGAAATCATCGAACCACTGACCACCATGAAGATGCCGGACCTCATCGCCTTCACGCGCATGACCGGCGACCTCGTGCGCCAGATCAGGGCTTGCCCGCAGCCGATCATCGCGGCCGTCGACGGCATCTGCGCCGGCGCCGGCGCGATCCTCGCCATGGCTTCCGACTATCGCATCGCCACGCCCGAGGTGAAGACCGCCTTCCTGTTCACGCGCGTCGGCCTTGCAGGGGCGGACATGGGCGCTTGCGGTATACTTCCGCGCATCATCGGTCAGGGCCGCGCCGCTGAACTTCTGTTCACCGGCCGGGTGATGACGGCGGCGGAAGGCCACTCATGGGGCTTCTACAATTCCCTTGCCGAGCGCGGCGCGCTGCTTGGCGAAGCGCAGAAATTTGCCCACAGCCTCGCCGACGGGCCATGGTTCGCCCATTCGATGACCAAGAAGATGCTCGACCAGGAATGGGGCATGGGCATCGAGGAACTGATCGAATCGGAAGCGCAGGCGCAGGCGATCTGCATGGCCACCGGCGATTTCCGCCGCGCCTTCGAGGCCTTCGCCGCCAAGGCCAAGCCCGCCTTCAAGGGAGACTGAGTGATGGCAGCCGACACCTCGCTCCAACCCGCGCGCGACCATCTCGACTGGCCGTTTTATGGCGAGGAGCACCGTGCGCTGGCAGCGCAGGCCGATGCCTTCATAGCCGGCAAAGGACTTGGCGTTATCGACCATCATGACGCCGATGCAGCCTGTAAGGCGTTGGTCGCAAAACTCGGCGCGGCCGGCTTCCTGCGCCATTGCGTGCCGCAAGCCTATGGCGGGGTCTCGCCGGTCATCGACAGCCGCTCGCTTTGTGTCATGCGCGAGACGCTTGCCTATGCCGACGGGCTGGCCGATTTCGCCTTCGCCATGCAGGGCCTTGGCACCGGCGCGATCAGCCTGTCCGGCACGGATGCGGTCAAGCAGGCGGTGCTGCCGAAGGTCGCCAAGGGCGAGCTGATTTCGGCCTTCGCGCTTACCGAGCCCGATGCTGGCTCCGACGTCGCCGCCATGGCCTGCGCCGCGCGCCGCGACGGCGATGCCTATGTGCTCGATGGCGAGAAGGTCTTCATTTCCAACGGCGGTATCGCCGACGTCTACACGGTCTTTGCCCGCACCGGCGAAGCGCCCGGAACGCGCGGCATTTCAGCCTTCGTCGTCTTTGCCGACACGCCCGGCTTCTCAATCGTCGAGCGCCTAGAAACCATCGCGCCGCATCCGCTGGCGCGCATCCGTTTCGACAATTGCCGCATCCCCGCCACCCAGCTTCTGGGCGCCCCCGGTGAGGGCTTCAAGATTGCCATGCGCACGCTCGATATCTTCCGGCCCTCGGTGGCTGCGGCGGCGCTCGGCTTCGCCCGCCGTGCTCTGGACGAAGCGCTTGCCCATGCCAAGGCGCGCAAGATGTTCGGCGCGACGCTGGCCGACCTGCCGACGGCGCAAAGCACGCTTGGCGAAATGGCGACGGCCATCGATGCCGCGGCACTTCTGGTTGCCCGCACCGCTTGGCGGCGCGACGTGCAGAAGCTGCCGGCCACGCGCGAAGCGGCAATGGCCAAGCTGACGGCGACGGAAAACGCGCAATGGGTCATCGACCAGGCGTTGCAGATGTTCGGTGGTCGCGGCGTGCGCGTCGGCGAGATCGTCGAGCGGCTCTATCGTGAAATCCGGGCGTTGCGCATCTACGAGGGCGCGACCGAAGTGCAAAAACTCATCATCGGCCGCGAGCTGGTGAAGACCGCGAAATAAGGAAAATTCTCATGCACGGCTCGAAGGCCCTTTTCGACTGGCAGGACCCGTTCAACCTCGATGCGCAGCTCAGCGAGGACGAGCGCATGGTGCAGTCAACCGCGCGCGCCTATGCGCAGGACAGGCTGTTGCCGCGCGTGCAGGAAGCGTTTCGCCATGAAAAGACCGATCCGTCCATCTTCGCCGAGATGGGCGAGCTTGGCCTGCTTGGACCGACAGTGTCGGAAGACTATGGCGGGGCCGGCCTCAACTACGTCTCCTACGGCCTGATCGCGCGCGAGATCGAGCGCATCGACAGCGGCTACCGCTCGATGATGAGCGTGCAGTCGTCGCTGGTGATCCTGCCGATCTACACGTTCGGCAGCGAGGACCAGAAGCGCAAGTATCTGCCCGGCCTCATCGCCGGCACCAGGATCGGCTGCTTCGGCCTGACCGAACCGGACCACGGCTCCGATCCCGGCTCGATGGCGACCCGCGCCCGCAAGGCCGAAGGCGGCTATCTGTTGTCCGGTTCCAAGACCTGGATTTCGAATTCGCCGATCGCCGATGTCTTCGTGGTCTGGGCCAAGACCGAGGATGGCGTCATCCGCGGCTTCATCCTGGAAAAGGGCTGGAAGGGTCTGTCGGCCCCGGCCATCCACGGCAAGGTCGGCCTGCGTGCCTCGATCACCGGACAGATCGTCATGGACAGCGTGTTCGTGCCGGCCGAAAACATGCTGCCCGATGTCAGCGGCCTCAAGGGCCCGTTCACTTGCCTCAACTCGGCCCGCTTCGGTATTGCCTGGGGCGCGCTCGGCGCTGCCGAATCCTGCTTCGAGACTGCGCGGCAATATGTGCTCGACCGCAAGCAATTCGGCCGGCCGCTGGCCGCCAACCAGCTCATCCAGAAGAAGCTCGCCGACATGCTGACCGACATTTCGCTCGGCCTGCAAGGCTGCCTGCGGCTTGGCCGTATGAAGGACGAGGGCAATCCGCCGGTTGAGCTTACCTCCATCCTGAAGCGCAATTCCTGCGGCAAGGCGCTCGAGATCGCCCGCACCGCGCGCGATATGCTGGGCGGCAACGGCATTTCGGACGAGTTCCCGGTCGCGCGCCATCTCGTCAATCTCGAAGTGGTCAACACCTATGAGGGCACGCACGACGTGCACGCGCTCATCCTCGGCCGCGCCATTACCGGCATCGCCGCTTTCTCGAATTGAACGGAATTGCCATGAGCGTCACCAAACTCTCCCAGCATCCCTCGCCGGCAACGCCGCACCGCGTGTTGCAGCCGGAAGGCTGGGCCAAGCCAATCGGCTACTCCAACGGCATCGAGGCGCGCGGACGCACGCTCTTCGTCGGTGGCCAGATCGGCTGGAACAGCCAGTGCAAGTTCGAGGTGCATGACCTGCCCGGCCAGATCCGGCAGACGCTCGAGAACGTGCTGGCAATTCTGCACGAAGGCGGTGCTGGCCCCGAACACATCACTACGATGACCTGGTACGTCACCGACCGCAAAGCCTATTCGTCGTCGCTGAAGGAAATCGGCGCGGCCTGGAAGGCCACGATGGGCCGCAACTTCCCGGCCATGGCCGTGGTCGAGGTTTCCGGCCTTGTCGAGGACGAGGCGCTGGTCGAGATCCAGGCGACAGCCGTGGTTCCGGATTGAAACACCCATGAGCGTCACCTTCACCCGCGACGGCACCGTCGGCGTCATCATGATCGACAATCCGCCGGTCAATGCCGCCTCCCATGCCGTGCGCGCCGGGCTGATGGCGGCGCTTGCCGAGGCGAATGAAGACGCACAAGTGCAGGCGATCGTGCTTGCCTGCGCCGGCAGGACCTTCGTTGCTGGTGCTGATGTCAAGGAATTCGGCCAGCCGCCGCGTGACCCGTTGCTGACGGAAGTAGTCAACGTCATCGAGGCGTCGCCAAAGCCTGTGGTGGCGGCGGTGCATGGCACGGCACTTGGCGGCGGCTTCGAGCTTGCGCTTGGCGCGCATGCCCGCATCGCCTCCACTGACGCGCAGTTCGGCCTGCCCGAGGTCAAGCTTGGCATTATTCCCGGTGCCGGCGGCACGCAGCGGCTGCCGCGCCTCGTTGGCGTGGCGGCGGCGATGGAGATCGCGGCAAGCGGACGCCGTGTCGGTGCAGCCGAAGCTGTGAAACTGGGCGCGGTCGACCGCATCGCAAAAGGCGATTTGATCGAAGATGCAAAAACCTTCGCGCGCGAATTGATCGGCGCGCCCTTGCGCCGTACGGGCGAACTTGCCGTGCCCGCCTTCGACGCCGATGCTGTGCAAAAGCAGCTTGCCGCCATCGAGAAAAAAGCACGCGGGCAAGTGTCTCCGGGCCGGGCTGCGCGCATGGTCCTGCGCGCCGGCAGCGTTTCGCTGCAGGAAGGCTTGGCAGAAGAGCGCGCCGCTTTCAGGGAGCTCGTCAGCTCGGATCAATCGGTGGCGCTGCGTTACGTCTTTGCCGCCGAGCGCCAGGCGGCCAAGCTTCCGGGCATCGAAGGCGTCGAGCCCCGTCCGGTGCGCACCGTCGGCGTGGTCGGTGCGGGGCTTATGGGCGCAGGCATTGCCGTATCGTTCGCGGATGCCGGCTTTTCCGTGGTCGTCGTCGAGCGCGATATGGCTGCGCTTGAAGCCGGTCAGGCGCGCATCCGCGACATCTACCAGCGCGTGGTCAAATCCGGCCGCATCAGCGAAGCGGCGATGAACGAGCGGCTGTCGCGCCTGTCCTTTTTCGACGAGCGCAAGGCGCTTGCCGATTGCGATCTGGTCATCGAAGCGGTGTTCGACGATTTGCAGGTGAAGCAGGAACTGTTTGCCTCGCTTTCCGGCATCGTCCGCCCCGATACCGTCCTTGCCACCAACACCAGCTATCTCGATCCGGACGTGATCGCTGGGGTCGTGCAAGGGCCTGAACGCCTGATCGGCCTGCACTTCTTTTCGCCGGCAAATGTCATGCGGCTGGTCGAGGTCGTCCGTACCTCCAAGATCGCGCCAGACGTGCTGGCGACCGGGCTTGCCGTCGTCAAGAAGCTTGGCAAGCTCGGCGTCGTCAGCGGCGTCTGTGAGGGCTTCATCGGCAACCGCATCTTCACCGCCTATCGCCGCGAATGCGATTTCATGCTGGAGGATGGCGCGCTGCCGCAGGACATCGACGCAGCGCTGGAAGGCTACGGCTTCCCGATGGGGCTCTACGCGGTCAACGATCTTGCCGGGCTCGACATTTCGTGGGCGCGGCGCAAGCGCAATGCCGCGACCCGCGATCCTTCCGAACGCTATGTCGTCATTGCCGACCGGCTGTGCGAGGCCGGCCGCTTCGGGCGCAAGAGCGGCAAGGGCTACTACAGCTATGAAAGCGGCGAAAAGGCCGTTGACCCTGAAGTCACGGCGCTGATCGAAGCGGCGTCGCGCGACGCCGGCATCGAGCGGCGGTCTTTTTCTTCGTCCGAAATCGTCGAGCGGGTCATGGCTGCAATCGCCGCGGAAGGCCGCAAGATCCTGTCCGAAGGCATCGCCTTGCGCGGCTCGGACATCGACCTCGTGTTGATCAACGGCTACGGCTACCCCGCTTGGCGCGGCGGGCCGATGTTCCAGGCCGGAGTGGAGTGAGCATGGACAGGGCTGCCTATCTCGTCGCCGGACTTCGCACCCCTATCGGCCGTTACGGTGGGGCGCTATCGGCTGTGCGCACCGACGACCTCGCCGCGCACCCGATCAAGGCGCTGCTCGCCCGCTTGCCGACCCTGCCGCCCGAGGCGGTCGAGGAAGTGGTGCTCGGCTGCGCCAACCAGGCCGGCGAGGACAACCGCAATGTCGCGCGCATGGCGACACTTTTGGCCAGCCTGCCGGACAGCGTCGCCGCCACCACCGTCAACCGCTTGTGCGGTTCCGGCCTCGATGCGGTCGGCTATGCCGCGCGCGCGGTGCGTCTCGGCGAGGCCGATCTGGTCATTGCTGGCGGCGTTGAATCGATGTCGCGCGCGCCCTTCGTCGTGCCCAAAAGCCAGACGGCGTTTTCGCGCGCTGCCGAAATCCATGACACCACCATCGGCTGGCGCTTCGTCAACAAGGTCATCGAAAACCAGTACGGCATCGACTCGATGCCGGAGACCGCTGAGAATGTCGCTGCGGAATTTGCCATAGCGCGCGCCCACCAGGATGCGTTCGCGCTGCGCAGCCAGCAGCGGGCGATTGCCGCGCAGGCAAATGGCCGGCTGGCCAGGGAAATCGCGCCAATCGACGTGCCGGCAGGCAAGGGCGCCTTTGTGACCGTAGACAAGGACGAGCATCCACGTGCGACCTCGCTGGAAAAGCTTGCATCTTTGCCAACGCCCTTCCGCAAGGGCGGCAGCGTCACCGCAGGCAATGCGTCCGGCGTCAACGATGGCGCGGCAGCGCTGCTCATCGCCTCGCAAACCGCCGTCGAACGCTACGGGCTGACGCCGCTGGCGCGGATCGCAGGCATGGCGACGGCCGGCGTCCCACCGCGCATCATGGGCATCGGTCCGGTGCCCGCCGTGCAGAAGCTTCTCGGCAGGCACCAACTCACCGTCGGCGATATCGACCTCGTCGAATTGAACGAGGCCTTTGCCGCCCAGTCGCTCGCCTGTCTGCGGCAACTCGGCCTGCCGGACGATGCAACGCATGTGAACCCGAACGGCGGTGCCATCGCACTCGGCCATCCGCTCGGCATGTCGGGCACAAGGCTTGCCCTGACCGCTGCCATCGAGCTTGCCGAACGCAAGGCAAAGCGCGCGGTGGCGACACTTTGCGTCGGCGTCGGCCAGGGCATCGCGCTGCTTCTCGAAGCGCCCTGACGGTTCCTACGCCTTCACCTTTTCGCCGGCCGCATCGTAGAGCGGTTCCATGTGCAGCCGCGCCGGCACCTTCTCGGTCGCGACGACGAGTTCGTAATTGCCCGAGTTGAGGAAATCGTCCGACACGCCGCCTTCGTTGCGGACATAGCCGTAGCCGATGTTCTTCTCCACCGTGTAGCCATAGCCACCGCTGGTCAGGTAGCCGACCGGCTGTCCGTCCCGCAGGATCGTCTCGCGTCCGACCAGCACGATATCCCGGTCCGCCACCGTGAAGCCGGCAAAGCGCTTCTTCGGCAACGCGCCGTTCACCGCCTGCAAGGCGCGCCGTCCAAGAAAATCGGTGTTCTTCTTCAGCTTCACCGCCCAGCCGAGACCGGCCTCAATTGGCGTGTCGTTGGGGGTGATGTCGGAACCCCAGGCGCGGTAGCCTTTTTCCAGCCGCAGCGATTCCAGCGCGCGGTAGCCGACCGGGCGGATGCCGTGGGCCTCGCCCGCCGCCATCAGCGCGTCGAACACCTCGCCGGTCGCGCCAATCGGCACATGCAGTTCCCAGCCGAGTTCACCGACATAGGTCACGCGCAGCGCCCGCACCTTGTGGCCGGCAATGTCGATCTCGCGGACATGGCCGAACGGGAAGGCGGCATTGGAGACATCCGCTTTCGTCACCTTGGCCAGCACGTCGCGGGCCTTCGGCCCCATCAGCGACAACGTGCCGAAATCCTCGGTCACGTCCTTGATTTCCACCTTGGCGTCCTTGGCGATGTGGTCCTTGATCCACGACAGGTCGTGCGTGCGGAAGCCGGTGCCGGTGACGACGTAGAATTTCTCGTCGGCCAGCCGCGCCACCGTCAAATCGGCCTCGATGCCGCCGCGCGTGTTGAGCAGCTGCGTGTAGGTCAGCCGCCCGGCGGGCTTGTCGACACTATTGGCGCAGATCCAGTCCAGCGCCTTCAGGGCGTCCGGCCCGGTGAGTTCGTACTTGGCGAAGGACGACTGGTCGAAGATGCCAACCGCGTCGCGCACGTGGCGGTGTTCGTCGCCAACCGGGCCGAACCAGTTCTGGCGGCCCATCGAATAGATGTCCTTCGCTTCCGTCCCTTTCGGTGCAAACCAGTTCGGCCGCTCCCAGCCAAGCTTGGAGCCGAACACCGCATTGTGCGCCTTCAACCGCTCATAGAGCGGCGAGACGATGCGCGGCCGCCCGCTTTCATATTCCTCGTGCGGGAAGCCGATGGTGTAGTGCTTGCCATAGGCTTCCAGCGTGCGGTCGCACACCCATTTGCGGTCGCGGTGCATCTCGGAAAAGCGGCGGATATCGACCACCCAGAGGTCCAGCGGCGCTTCGCCGTCCACCACCCATTGCGCGAGCACCCAGCCGGCGCCGCCGCCCGATGCAATGCCGAAGGCGTTGAAGCCTGCGCCAACGAACATGTTGGAACATTCAGGCGCGGAACCGAGGATGAAATTGCCGTCCGGCGTGAAGCTTTCCGGCCCGTTGATCATCTGCTTGACGCCGACATTGGCCAGCGCCGGAACGCGCTCGACGGCCTGCGTCATGTGCTGCTCGAAATGATCGTAGTCGTCGTCGAACAGGCGGAACTCCCATTCATTGGGCACGTCGCCGCCGGCCAGCCCGGTCTCCCAGGCCTGCGGGTTCGGCTCGTAGCCGCCCATCACCAGCCCGCCGACCTCTTCCTTGAAATAGGTGCGGCGGTCGGGGTCGCGGATGGTCGGCGCATCGGTCGCCAGCCCGTCGATCTTCTCGGTGATGATGTACTGGTGCTTGACCGGCTGCAGCGGCACGCTGATGCCGGCCATGGCTCCCACCTGCCGCGCCCACTGGCCGGCGCAGTTCACCACCTTGTCGCAGGCGATGTCGCCCTTGTCGGTCTTCACCGCGGTGATGCGGCCTTCCTTCATGTCGAAGCCTGTCACGCGCACGCCTTCGTGCAGCTTCGCGCCATGCATGCGCGCCCCCTTGGCGAGCGATTGCGTGATGTCGGAAGGGCTTGCCTGTCCGTCGGTCGGCAGCCAACTCGCGCCGACGAGATCACTCGTCTCCATCAGAGGCCA
>MKRZ01000113.1:14692-22735 GCA_001897075.1 Mesorhizobium sp. 61-13
CACCACGTTTGCCTTGTGGTCGCGGGCGAGGTGATATGCCGTCGAACAGCCGATGATGCCGCCGCCGATGACAACGATTTCGGCATGGGTGGGCAAGGTCATGATGGGGACTTTCCGTATCTGGTTCGATAGCTATCGAGCGCGGCTTCAAGCCGGCCAAGGTTCTCCGCCGTATAGGCGGTGTAGTCGACGCCCGGCGCGTCGAGATGAAGTTCGGAGACCATGCTCCACATCGCCTCGCGCAACAGCGATGCGCACTGCATGGCGGCGTGCGAGCGCAGCAGCGCGGCATCCGGCACATGGCCGAAATAGGCCGCCAGCAACGCGGCGGATTCCTGCTCCGACATGCCGGCATTCGAGGCCGCACCGGCAAGGTCGAACATCGCGGTATTGAAGCCGGCATATTCGAAATCGATCAGCCACAGCCGCTTGCCGTCATCCATGAAGTTTGCTGGCAACAGGTCGTTGTGGCCGAACACGATCGGCAGCGGCGCTTGCGCCCGCTCCAGCTCGTCGGCAAGGTCGAGATAGGTCGGCAGGTTGCCGATGAAACGGCTTTTGCCGACTTCCAGCGTGCGCGCATAGTCGCGGATGACGTGGAAGACCCAGAACATGAAACCCGGTCCGGTGACATGGCGCGGCATCCGCTCGTGGAAGGCGCGCACCAGCGGCGCGATGCGGGCACTGTTTTGGCGCACGTCGTCCGCGCCATAGGTCCGTGCCTCGATGAAGGCGCACACCACGATGCCATTTTGCGCATATTCGACGCGCGGCCCGAAGCCCGCTTCGTGCGCTGCGCGCGCGGTCATCAGTTCGCGTTCGCGCAGCACGTGATGGAACAGATAGTCGCGGCCGAGCCTTGCGACATGCCTGCCGCTTGCGTCGGTGACGAGAAAATTCTCGTTGCTGAGCCCGCCGTCCAGCGGCGCAATCTCCACCATCCCGTTCCAGAAGGGCAGGGCGCGGATTCGGTCCTGTGCGCTGATCTTTGCCGCGTCCGTCATGCCAGGCCGAGCCTCTGCTTGATGCGCGCAGCACCGGCCGAAATCAGCCGGTCGGCGATGATGGCGATGAAGGCCACGGCCAATCCGGCGACGATGCCGCGCCCGGTGTCAGCCTTGGTCAGCGCGATATAGACCTCCTGCCCAAGGTCGCGGGTGCCGACCAGCGCCGTGATGACCAGCATCGACAGCGCGAACATAATGGTCTGGTTCAGGCCCAGCATGATCTCCGGCAGCGCTAGCTTCAGCTTGATCTTGGTCAGCAGTTGCCACGGCGTGCAGCCCATTGCCCGCCCGGCCTCGATCAGGCGCGGATCGACCTTTTGCAGCCCGAGCACGGTGTAGCGGATGGCGGGCGCCACCGCGTAAGCGACGATGGCGATCAGCGCGGTGAAATCACCGACGCGAAACAGCATAACCGCCGGCATCAGGTAGACGAACGACGGCAGCGTCTGCAGCGTGTCGATCACCACCTGCACCCATTTCCACAGCCGCGTGCGTTCGGCGGCGGCAATGCCGATCGGAATCCCGATCAGCGAAGCGAAGATGACGGAAATGCCGCACAGATAGACGGTGATCGTCGCCTTTTCCCACTGGCCGGTCGCGGCGATGAAGAAGGCGAGAGCGCCGACCAGCGCCGCAAGTTTCGCCCCGCCCAGCCGCCAGCCGGCGAAGGCAAGGAAGAGTGTAACACCAAGCCACGGCAAACCGCCGAGCAGCCGCTTCAACGGCACCAGAACGTTGAGCAGCACGAGGTTCTTCAGCCCCTCCAGCGTGTCGAAGAAATTGACGTTGATCCAGCGCACGACCTCGTCGAAGAAGCCGCCGGTCGAGACCTCGAGGCTTTCGGGATAATGCTGCAGCGCCGGCACCGCCAGCCCGACAACAGCGGTCACGATGACGATCGCCAGCGCGGCAAAAGTATAGGGGTGGCGTTGCAGGAAATTTCCGGCCTGCGCCGCTGAACGTTCGCTGCCGGCCTTGATGGCATAGGCCTGCGACAACCGGTCGAGCGCCACCGCCAGCGCAACGATTGCCATGCCGGCTTCCAGTCCGGCGCCGATGTCGAGGCGGCGAAGCGCGGCCAGCACATCGAAGCCGAGGCCGCCCGCGCCGATCATCGAGGCGATGATGACCATGTTGAGCGACAGCATGATCACCTGGTTGACGCCGACCATCAGGCTGTCCTTGGCCGAGGGCACCAGCACGCGCCACGTCATCTGCCGGCGGGTGCAGCCGATCATCTTGCCGAGTTCGAGGATTTCCGACGGCACCGAGCGCAGCGCCAGAATGGTGATGCGCGTCATCGGCGGCATAGCGTAGATCAGCGTCGCCACAACGGCCGCGGTCGGCCCGAAGCCGAACATGAACAGGATCGGCACCAGATAGGCAAAGACGGGTATCGTCTGCATCAGGTCGAGCAGCGGCGTCAGCGCGCGCTCGAAGCGCGGATAGCGATAGGCGAGGATGCCCAGCAAAAGGCCGCCTACGACGCCGAGCGGCACCGCAACCAGAATGGAGGCCAGCGTCACCATGGCGCTGTTCCATTGGCCGAATATGGCAAGGAAACCGAAGCAGATGGCAACGAGCAGCGCCAGCCTGCGCCCGCCGGCGTGATAGCCCATCAGCGTAACGATGGCGATAACGGCGGCCCATGATAGCGGCGGCAGGATTTCGACCGCGCCCGAGCCCTGTCCCGACAAAAAGCCGGTGGAAAGCAGGCTCAAGGCAAGCTGGTAGGGCAGGTCGATCAGGCGGGCAATGAAGCGGGTCAGGTCGGTGAAGGTGAACAGCCCGAAGCTCGCACTGTCGAGCAGCCATTTCATCGCATTGCTGATCCAGCGTTGCGCCGGCACCTGCCAGCCGCGCGGATAGTCGAATGCCCATTGCGCCAGTGGTTGGCCGTACCGCCAGAAAAGCACAAACGCCGCCCCGGCAATCAGCCACGGCCAAGACAGCGCGGCACCGTCAAGCCGTGGGGCAATCGGGCGGTGCGTGCTGTCTGCGGTGGGCGTGCTCATGACGCGCTACCCCCGCATCATCAGGGCAACGACGTCGGCGCGTTCGAGCACGCCGACGGTCGCGCCGCCGGCATCGACCACGCGCAGCCGTTCCGTCTTGCCGTCGAACAAGGGTGCCGCCTCGGCAATGGTCGCGGCTTTTGAAATCGAGGCTCCGTTCGCCGTCTTGCCCTTGGCCGGCTTCATGGCGCTTGCCACCTTCACCACCTTGGCTTTCGGCACGTTGCGGGTGAACTCGGCGACATAGGCCGTCGCCGGGTTCAGCACGATGTCTTCGGGCGAGCCGATCTGGACTACCGCGCCGTCCTTCATGATGGCGATGCGGTCGGCCAAGCGGATTGCCTCGTCGAAGTCGTGGGTGATGAAGACGATGGTCTTCTTCAGCACCGATTGCAGGCGCATGAACTCGTCCTGCATCTCGCGCCGGATCAGCGGATCGAGTGCCGAGAAGGGTTCGTCGAGGAACCACAGTTCCGGCTCGACCGCCAGCGAACGGGCGATGCCGACGCGCTGCTGCTGCCCCCCGGAAAGTTCGCGCGGGAAGAAATGCTCCTTGTCGGCAAGGCCCACCAGTTCGATCATCTTGCGGGCGCGCTCGTCCCGCGCCGCGCGCTCCACGCCCTGCACTTCGAGCGGGAAGGCGACATTGGCCAGCACGGTCAGGTGCGGCAGCAGCGCGAAATTCTGGAACACCATGCCCATCTGGTGGCGGCGGATCTCGATCATGCGCCGGTCGTCTGCCTCAAGCAGGTTTTCGCCGTTGAACAGGATTTCGCCCGCCGTCGGTTCGACAAGGCGCGAGAGGCAGCGCACCAGCGTCGATTTGCCGGAGCCCGACAGGCCCATGATGACGAAAATCTCGCCGGCGCGGACATCGAGGTTCACACCCCGCACCGCGCCGACGAGACCCCGCGCGCCCAACTCTTTCAGCCCTGCGTTCCCGCCCGTTTCCCGCAGGAATTCCTTTGCCCCGGCGCCGAACACCTTCCAGACATCGCGACAGACAAGTTTCGGTTGCGCTTCGGCCATCGGTCTTCCGGCGTGTCGGTCGAAAAGGGTTGGTTGCCCGCCGCTATGCAAAGGCGCGGCGGGCTATCCGGATCAGTGCTACTTCTTGATCCACTCGGACCAGCGCGCCTCGTTGGCGCCCATCCATTCGGCCACCACGTCCTCGACCTTCTTGCCGTCGAGATCGACTTTGGTGATCATCTGGCCCATTTCGTCATTGTCGATGGTGAAAGCCTTGATCGCCTTGTAGGCGTCGGGCCACTTGTCCTTCACGCCGGCCCAGCCGACCTTCCAGATTTCACCGAAGGGCTTGCCGCAGTCATAGGCCATGTCGGGGTTCGAGCCCCAGGCCGGGTCGGTGTAGCATTCCTTGGTGTATTCGGGGAACTCGACCCATTCGCCCTTGTATTTGGCGGTCGCCCAGTGCGGTGCGTAGATCCACAAAAGGATCGGCGCCTGGCGCTGGTAGGCGCTTTCAAGTTCGGCAAAAAGCGCTGCGTCGGTGCCGGCGTGGATGACTTCGAACGGCAGGTCGAGAGCCTCGACGCGTTCGTCGTCAAAGCCGCCCCACGTCACCGGCCCTCCGAGATAGCGGCCCTTCGGCGCGGTTTCGGCGGTCGAGAATGCCTCGGCGCACTTCTCGTCCTTCAGCGCTTCCCAATTGGGCAGGCCGGGGCATTTCTCCTTCATGTATTCGGGGAACCACCACTCTTCCTTGGCCTTCATGCCGGTCGGGCCGAAGTTCTCCACCTTGCCGGTGGCTGTTGCCGCGTCCATGGCGTCGCGGCCGGTGGTTTCCCACATTTCCATCGCTACATGCAGGTCGCCGCTTTCGAGGCCGGCAAACTGGGCCAGGTAATCGGCCTGGACATATTCGACATTGTCGCCGGCCTTCTTCAGCACCTCGCCCATGATCTGGGTGGTGATGAGCTGGCCGGTCCAGTCATGCAGCGTCAATTTGATCGGGTCGGTCGAGTCCTGCGCCATCACCGGCGTCATGGACAGGCTTGCGCCAAGGGCAAGTGCCCCGAGCGCGGTCGTGGTCATGCGAATGCGCGAAAACATGTCGAGCCTCCTGCTCACCCTCTGAACTTTGTCGTTGGTGTGCCTCAGGTCGTTGCCATCTCCCGCAGCAAGCGCCTCAGGTTCGTCACTTCGCCAGTGTCACGCGGCATGCGCCGGCTTGTCAACGTGGTTTTGTGGTTTTCTGTGTTGATTTGCCTGATCCGTGTGGCAATCGCTTGCATGTCTTTGTCAGATTGCCATAAAAACAGTCACGTTGATGATTGTTCGAGCGCCGGACCTGCGATGATCCATTCCAAGCGTCATGGTGAAATCCTGCGCCTTCTGGGCGATGAGGGCACTGTGACCATCGCCAGCCTGGCCGAACGGCTGGGCGTCTCGCTCGAAACCGTGCGCCGCGACGTCAAGCCGCTCACCGACGACGGCATCGTGGTCAAGATGCACGGCGCCATCGGCCTGCCGGCGATGACCGCCGAAGCGCCGTTCGAGCGGCGCATGCGCGAAAACGCTGAGGCCAAGCGCACCATTGCGCGCATGGTGGCGGCGACCATTCGCGACGGCGAATCCATCATGCTCGACACCGGTACGACGACCAGCTTCCTCGCCCGCGAACTGCTCGGTCACAGGCGATTGACGGTGGTCACCAACTCCTCCGACATCGCGCGCACGCTGGCCACAGTCAACGGCAACAAGGTCTATATGGCCGGCGGCGAGTTGCGCAGCGATTCAGGTGCAGCCTTCGGCATCTCGGCCATCGAATTCGTCAGCCGTTTCAGCGTCACCCATGCCATCATCTCGGCAGGGGCCATCGACGCTCTTGCGGGCGTCATGGACTACGACCTCGCCGAAGCCGAGTTCGCCCGCATGGTGCTGTCGCGCGGGCAGCGCTCCATGGTCATAACCGACAACAGCAAGTTCGGCCGCCAGGGCCTTGTCCAGGTCTGCGGGCTCTCGGGTTTTGCCGAGCTTGCGACAAACCAGTCGCCGCCGCGTGACATTGCAGACGCGCTCGCCGCGGCCGGCGTCCGCCTTGTCGTGGCCGAGGCCGAACCGGCTGGAGCCGGCAGCCGCGCAGGCTGAACGGCGGTCGGCATCTCGCGCTGTACAATCGACTTTCGCCTCTTCCCTTGCGGCAAAGTGTCAGATATTTTGCGCAAGATTGAACAAGTCTTCGCGAGCCCGGCAACCGCATGGCAGAGAATTTCGACGTTGGCGCGCGCCTCAAGGCGCTGAGGGTGGGAGCCGAGCTTTCGCAACGCGAGCTTGCCGCCCGGGCGAATGTCCCTCATGCCCAGATCTCGATCATCGAGAAGAACAAGTCGAGCCCGTCGATTGCCACGCTGCGCAAGATCCTCGGCGGTCTCGACGTCTCCATGTCCGACTTCTTCGAGGACGACCAGCGCAAGAAATTCGGTCCGTTCTTCGGCGTCGATGATCTCAAGGACTTGACCTCGCGCGTTACCGCGCGCGCCATAGACAATGGCGAAGGCCGGCTGACGCTGCGCCAGGTCGGCGATGCGCGTGCCTACAATCTGCAGATCCTGCACGAAGTCTACGAGCCCGGCGCCGATACCGGCGAAGCCATGCTCGAGCACTTCTCGACCGAGGGCGGCTATGTCGTCGAGGGCGAACTGGAACTGACGGTCGGCGACGAGGTCCGGGTGCTGAAGGCTGGCGAATCCTACCTGTTCGACAGCCGCGTGCCGCACCGTTTCCGTAACGCGTCCTCCGGCATTACCATCGTCATCTCGGCCTGCACGCCGCCTTACCTTTAGCGAAAATTCGCTCAATATATTGAGCGGTCTGTTGCGCAGAATTTTGAACGATGCTAACACCCATGGCAGGGATATGATGACGACAGGAGGAGCCGGCCCGCATGGGTCAGGCTTTGTCCGATATCCCTTGCGGCAGCTCAGGAGGCGACTGCATTGACCGCTCAGCACGGCAAGACATCTTCACATACGGCAGCCTTCGTCTGGGACGATCCCTTCCTGTTCGAGCAGCAGCTCACGGAAGACGAGCGCATGGTGCGCGATGCGGCGGCAGCCTTTGCCGCCGACAAGCTCGCTCCGCGCATCGAAGACGCCTATATGGAGGAAAAGACCGATCCGGCCATCTTCCGCGAGATGGGCGACGCCGGCCTGCTTGGCATCACCATTCCGGAAGAATATGGCGGGCTCGGCGCCGGCTACGTCACCTATGGCTTGGTCGCCCGTGAAGTCGAGCGCGTCGACAGCGGCTACCGCTCGATGATGAGCGTGCAGTCCTCGCTGGTCATGTATCCGATCCATGCCTATGGCTCGGAGGAGCAGCGCAAGAAGTACCTGCCCAAGCTTGCTTCGGGCGAATGGATCGGCTGCTTCGGCCTGACCGAGCCGGATGCCGGCTCCGATCCCGGCGGCATGAAAACGCGCGCCGAAAAGACCGCCTCGGGTTATCGCCTCAACGGCTCCAAGATGTGGATTTCCAACGCGCCGATCGCTGATGTCTTTGTCGTCTGGGCGAAATCGGCGGCGCATGACAACCAGATCCGCGGCTTCGTGCTGGAAAAAGGCATGAAGGGCCTGTCCGCGCCGAAGATCGGCGGCAAGCTGTCGCTGCGCGCCTCGATCACCGGCGAGATCGTGCTTGAAAATGTCGAGGTCGGCGAAGACGCGCTGTTACCCAACGTCTCGGGCCTCAAGGGTCCGTTCGGCTGTTTGAACCGTGCCCGCTTCGGCATTTCCTGGGGCGTCATGGGTGCGGCGGAAGATTGCTGGCACCGCGCGCGCCAATATGGCCTCGACCGCAAGCAGTTCGGCAAGCCGCTTGCCGCCACGCAGCTCTACCAGAAGAAGCTCGCCGACATGCAGACCGAGATCGCGCTTGGCCTGCAGGGCAGCTTGCGCGTCGGACGCCTGATGGACGAAGGCAGGATGGCGCCGGAAATGATCTCCATCGTCAAGCGCAACAATTGCGGCAAGGCGCTCGACATCGCCCGCCAGGCCCGC
>MKRZ01000114.1:0-13221 GCA_001897075.1 Mesorhizobium sp. 61-13
GATTCAGAAGAAACCGTTAGCCGGGCGTGGCGATGAATAGATGTGCCTCACCAGTCCATCACCACTTTGCCGGCGCTGCCGTTTCGCATCGCCTCGAAGCCGGTAATGTAGTCGTCGATGCCGATGCGGTGCGTGATCAGCCCCGACACATCAAGCGGCCCCTGCACGAGCGCGATCATCTTGTACCAGGTTTCGAACATCTCGCGGCCGTAGATGCCCTTGAGATGCAGCATCTTGAAGATGACCTTGTTCCAGTCGATCTCGAAGCCGGTCGGAGCAATGCCCAGAATGGCGATCTTGCCGCCATTGTTCATGGTGTCGATCATGTCCCGGAAAGCGGGAGCCGCGCCCGACATTTCCAACCCGACGTCAAAGCCTTCGGTCATCCCGAGCGATGGCATGACGTCCCTCAGCTTCTCCCTCGAAGCGTCCACCACATGTTGCACGCCAAGCTTGCGCGCCAGTTCGAGGCGAACCGGATTGATGTCGGTAATCACCACCTTGCGCGCGCCGACGCATTGCGCCACCAGCGCGCCCATGATGCCGATCGGGCCGGCACCCGTCACCAGCACGTCTTCGCCGACGAGGTCGAAGGAAAGTGCCGTATGAACCGCATTGCCGAGCGGATCGAAGATCGCGGCGATCTCGTCTGGCACGTCGTCGGGGATCGGCACGACATTGTGCTGCGGAATGGCGAGATACTCGCCGAAGGCACCCGGCCGGTTGACGCCGACGCCGAGCGTATTGCGACACAGATGGCCCCTGCCCGCGCGGCAGTTACGGCAATGGCCGCAGACGATGTGGCCTTCGCCTGAAACGCGCTGGCCGACCTTGTATTCGGTCACCGCGGCGCCGAAATCCGCCACCGTGCCGACGAACTCGTGCCCGGTCACCATCGGCACCGGCACCGTCTTCTGCGCCCACTGGTCCCAGTTGTAGATATGCACGTCGGTGCCGCAGATCGCGGTTTTCTTCACCTTGATCAGAACGTCATTCGGTCCGATTTCCGGAACCGGAACCTGTTCCATCCAGATGCCCGGTTCGGCCTTTGCCTTCACCAGTGCCCGCATCATGTTCGACATTTTATTGGTCCTGCAAGTTGTTGAATTGGATCAGGCAATCACGCCAAGCTCGCGGCCGACCGCTGCGAATGCCTCGACGGCGCGGTCGATATCGGCGCTCGAATGCGCCGCAGACATCTGCGTGCGGATACGTGCCTGTCCCTTCGGCACGACCGGGAACGAGAAGCCGATGACATAGATGCCGCGCTTCAGCATTCGCGCCGCCATTTCCTGCGCAAGGGCGGCATCGCCCAGCATCACCGGAATGATGGGGTGGTCAGCACCTGCAAGCGTGAAGCCGAGCTTGCCCATGGAAGAACGAAAGCGGGCAGCGTTGGCAACGAGCCGCTGCCGCAACGCATCGCCCTGTTCCACGATATCGAACACCTTCAGCGAAGCACCCGCTATCGCCGGCATCAGCGTGTTGGAGAAAAGGTAAGGCCGCGAACGCTGGCGCAGCCAGTCCACTACCTGCCGCTTGCCGGATGTGTAGCCGCCCGACGCCCCGCCGAGCGCCTTGCCGAGCGTGCCGGTGATGATGTCCACCCTGCCCTCGACGCCACAATGCTCAGCCGATCCGCGCCCGTTCTTGCCGACAAAGCCGACGGCGTGGCTGTCGTCGACCATGACCATTGCGCCATACTTCTCGGCTAGATCGCAGACACCTTTCAGGTTGGCGATGATGCCATCCATGGAGAAGACGCCATCGGTGGCGACAAGCTTGAAGCGGCTGCCCTCGGCCTTCTTCAGCTCTTCTTCAAGAGCCGCCATGTCGTTGTTGGCGTAGCGAAAACGCTTGGCCTTGGAAAGCCGCACCCCATCGATGATCGAGGCGTGGTTGAGTGCGTCGGAGATAACCGCATCGTCCTCACCCAGCAGCGTTTCGAATAGGCCGCCATTGGCGTCGAAGCAGGAACCGTAGAGGATCGTTTCCTCCATGCCGAGGAAGCTGGAAATGCGCGCTTCCAGTTGCTTGTGTTCTTCCTGCGTGCCGCAGATGAAACGCACCGAGGCCATGCCGTAGCCATACCGATCCAGCGCCTTTGACGCCGCTTCGCGCAGGTCCTCGTTATCGGCAAGGCCGAGGTAGTTGTTGGCGCAGAAATTCAGCACCTTGCCCCCGCCCGACACGGCGATCTCGGCAGATTGCATCGAGGTGATGACCCGCTCGGATTTGTAGAGTCCAGCGTCTTTCAACGCCTCGAGCTCGCCATCGAGATGGGAAAGGAATGCTGTTGTCATGATCTTATCCTGATTGACGGCACGACTGTCGCGCCGCCCGAATGAAAAATCCACTCGAAATGCGCCTGCAAGGAGCGGCGAATGCGACGTGAATCCTTTCTGTGCAGTAGGCTTGAAAGCCGCATTTGGCAAACAAATGAAAAGTGAATCGAGCATGGAAAGCAGACGATAACCATTCCGTCAGCTTCTGGTTACGTTTGACCCGCAAACGCTGCGGTTTCTCGTCCTGTTAACCTGTTTTCTGCAACGGTGCCGGCTAGTGGAATCCGTGTGATTGAAAGCGTTCCGGAGCATGTCGCAGCAGCCAGTTCAAGCCGTCTCAGGCAGGCTCGTCTTTCTCATCAAAAGCGCATACTGGATCGCCCTGCTGATCATAGCGGCAATGGCGCTTGCTTCGTTCATCCTCCTGCAGCAGATGATGACCGCGCAGCAGCACGACAAGGCGCTGCTCGATATCGTATCCACGCAGAAGACGCTGTCGCAGCGCATCGTCTTTCTGGCCGGCGCCACCGAAACCTCCAGCCGCGACAAGCAGCCAGCGCTTGTCGCATCTCTCAAAAACGCCACAAACCAGTTCGAAACCAACTACGATCTTTTGCTTGACCAGACCGGCGTGAACCAGGAGGCCACCGCTCGCATTGCCCCCGGGTCGATAGAAGACGTGCTGTTTGCCAAGCCGTTTCATCTCGACTACTTCACCGTCAGCCTTGCTGCGAATGGCCGTCGCTTGGTCTCGGCCTTCGAGACGGCGCTGAATATCGGCCCTGCCGGACAAGGCTATAAGGGCGGCAACGGAAATGTTCCGCTCGACGCTTCGGTCGCCAACGCCACGCTGTCCGGTTACGCAGAGCTTGGAAAGCGGCTTAGCGAACAGGCAAATATCCGTTCCCAGAACATGCTTGATCTCCACCGCAAGCTGTTCTTCGCCACCCTCGGCGTTCTGCTCATGGTCGCCTTGTTCATCTTCCGGCCGATGTCCAACGCAATTCTGCGCAAGACGCACGAACTGGTCGACGCGCGCAACTCTATGGCGTTCATCGCCGTCCATGACGGGTTGACCGGGTTGCACAACCGCAGCTTCCTGACCGACCATTTCGACACCCTCATCAAGGGAGCCAAGCGGCGGCGCGAACGCATTGCGGTTATCCAGTTCGACCTTGATCGCTTCAAGCAGATCAACGATACGCTCGGACATGCAGCCGGCGACTACGTTCTGGTGGTCACCGCGCAGCGCATGCGCGATTCCTGCCGCGCTTCCGACCTGTGCGTACGGCTTGGCGGCGACGAATTCGTCATGGTGCTGAATGGCGCCGGCACGACGCAAGACATCGACATGCTGGCGACCCGTATCCTCGCCAATATCAATGAGCCAGTGGTGTTTCAGGGCGTGACCATTTTCCCGGGCGCCAGCGCCGGCATTGCTGTCTACCCGGTCGATGCGGATAACGCCCAAGACCTTATGGTTCATGCCGACTTGGCGCTTTACTGCGCCAAGAAACAAGGCGGCGGCGCCTTCTCGTTCTTCTCAGAAGAATTGCGGCGCGAACTCGAAAACCGCAAGCAGCTTGAACAGGATATCCGGGTTGCCATCGCCGAAAAGGCGTTCCAGGTCTATTTCCAGCCGCAGGTTTCTCTCACCGACGGTCGCATCACGGGCGTGGAAGCGCTCGTGCGCTGGCAGCACCCGACGCGCGGCATGATCTCGCCCGGCGAATTCATCCCGATTGCCGAAAAGTGCGGCTACATGTCCGGCGTCGGCCGCATCGTCATAACCAAGGCGATCAGCGAGGCCGCAGAGTGGTATCGAGCCGGCATTTCCTTCGGCCGCCTCGCCGTCAACGTATCCGGCGGAGAGCTGCGTGAAATCGACTTCGACGCATTCTTGTTCGACACGCTGGAACGAGCCGGCTTGCCTCCGCAAAAGCTGTCGCTGGAGATCGTCGAGTCCGTCATTCTTGACGATGAGAAGACGGGCATTGCCGCAAAGCTGCGCCATATCCGCGCCGCCGGCGTGCATCTCGAACTCGATGATTTTGGCACCGGCTACGCGTCGCTCAGCCACGTCAATCCGAACGAGATCGATCGCCTCAAGATCGATCGCCGGTTCGTACAGCGCATCAACGAAAACGGTGACAATACAAAGATCGTGCGCGCCATTACCGAACTGGCGCGGGGTCTTGGCATCTCGATCGTCGCCGAAGGTGCGGAGACCGAAGCCGAGTTGAATTCACTGATGGCAATCGGTTGCGACCAGGTGCAAGGCTACTCCATCGCCTTCCCGATGCCGCAGGAGCAGGCTCGGAAGTGGCTGGAATCCCGCCGGCCAAAACCGCAAAAGCTCAAGGTCGTTCACAGTCACATTGCCTGATCTTCGGCTGGAGTGAGCATTAGGCAATTCCTTGCCCTCAGATGCGAATCCCGTATCGAATCCCGTCATAGATCGACGCATGGATATTCCTTGATTCCACCGCGTCGCCGATGCGGAAAACGATGAATTTTCCATCGGAATTGCCCGATGGAAAGATGTCACCGCCCTTGACGAGCCGATCGTAATCAATGGCGCCAAGGTTTCGCGACAGGGGCTTCAGGGCGAGATAGAGATCATCCAGCGGCGCGGTGCCATGCTCGACAACGATCTGGTCAACGCGGCGCTCAGTGCTCCAGCCTTCCGCGAAATCAGAGGCCAGTGTCGCTACCAACTGGTTGCCGTCCCGCCGTACCGCTTTCAGGCGGGTATTGATGGTGATGGCAACGCTCTTCTCGTGGAACGAACGCATATAGGGCACGTGGTTCATGCCCCCCATTTCCGGCGCGAAAAAGCGTTCAGGCGATACAAGCTCCAGTTTTGAGCCAGCACCGGCGATCAACTCAGCCGCTCCCATGCCCTGGTGACCACCATTGTCGTCATAGAGCAGGACATTCTCTGCCGGCTTGACCGAGCCGGCCATTATGTCCCAACTCGATGTGACAAGGTCATCACCAGCGGCAAGCGGCGGATTCTGAGGCAAACCACCGGTCGCAATCACCACGACGTCCGGTGCAAGCGCGAGTACATCGTCCAATTCCGCCCAGGTAGAGTAGCGGATCTCGACGCCGAGACGCTCCAACTCTGCCAGTCGCCAGTCGACTATACCGATAAGCTCTTTTCTGCGCGGGTTCTGGGCGGCGAGGCGTATCTGCCCACCAGCCTGCCCGGATGCTTCCAGCACGACCACCTCGTGGCCCCTTTCGGCTGTCACCCGCGCTGCTTCCAGCCCGGCGGCACCCGCACCTATCACGACGATCTTCCTGCGTGGGCCGGCTGCCTTCTGGATGGTATGGGGAATGGATGCCTCACGCCCAGTTGCAGCGTTATGAACGCAAAGCGCCTCGCCGCCTTCATAGATGCGGTCGAGGCAATAGGTTGCACCCACACATGGCCTGATTTCGTGCTCGCGCCCCTCCATCACTTTGCGGATGATGTGAGGATCGGCGATATGAGCCCGGGTCATGCCGACCATGTCCAGCTTACCATTCGCAATGGCATGTCTGGCCGTGGCGACATCGGAAATACGAGCCGCATGGAAGGTCGGGAATTTCGTCGCTGCCTTCACCTCGCCGGCAAAGTCGAGATGTGGGGAGGAACGCATGCCGGTCACCGGGATGACCTTGGTCAATGCCGCATCCGTTTCAATCGACCCCCGGATAATGTTGAGGAAATCGACCTTTCCGGACTTGGCCAGTTGCTGCGCGATTTCCACGCCTTCTTGTTTCGAAAGGCCGGCGGCGAAATCTTCGTCTGCAACGAGCCGAATGCCGACGACGAACTTGTCGCCAACAGCGGCACGGACCGCATCCAGAACCATGTCCGTAAAGCGCAGCCGGTTGCTCAACGTGCCGCCGAATTCATCGTCGCGGTGGTTGGTGGCGGGTGACCAGAACCCGTCCATCAGGTGGCCATAGGCTTCGAACTCGATGCCATCCAGGCCTGCGGCCTGACAGCGCTGGGCGGCGGACGCATAGTCCTTGACGATGCGTTCGATATCCCAATCTTCGATCGTCTTCGGAAACGCCCGATGCGCAGGCTCCCGCACTGGAGAAGCCGACAAAACCGGCAGCCAATCCGCCTTGTTCCAACCTGTGCGGCGGCCAAGATGCGTGATCTGGATCATCACCTTGCAGTCATGCTCGTGGCAGGCGTCGGCAAGTTCAGAGAGCCACGGAACGATCGCATCGTCGTAAACGTGCAAATTGCCGAACGCGGCCGGACTGTCGCGTGAAACAATCGCCGATCCTGCGGTCATCGTCAGCGCCATACCACCCTTGGCTTTCTCGGCGTGATATAGGCGATAACGCTCCTTCGGCATCCCGTCTTCGGAATAGGCAGGCTCGTGACTGGTAGACATGACGCGGTTCTTCAGCGTCAGGTGCTTCAACCGGTACGGTTGGAGGAGCGGATCGTTGCTGGCCATCGTTTTCTCACTTTATAGTCGATGCTGGCTGTGCCATCCCCTGCATGCCCCGAAACTTCAGAGCATCCCATGACAGAGAGTGAACACCTTACCCAACTCGGCGTCAGAGTCGTGACGCCAGAGAACCCTGATCAAGCAGTCCTGGAAACCGTTCCATTCGCAAGAGGCGACGGCCCGCCTGCCATCGTGCGCTTCACGTGTCCTGAATTTACTTCGCTGTGCCCGGTCACTGGACAGCCCGACTTCGCTCATATCGTCATCGACTACGCACCGGATACCATGTTGGTGGAATCGAAGTCTCTGAAGCTGTTCATGGTTTCGTTTCGCAACCACGGCGCTTTCCACGAGGAATGCACGGTCATGATCGGCAGGCGCATCGTCGCCGCAACAAAGCCGCTTTGGCTGCGCATCGGCGGATACTGGTATCCGCGCGGCGGCATACCGATCGATGTTTTCTGGCAAACTGGGGCGCCACCCGAAGGTGCCTGGCTGCCTGAAACCGGAGTAGCTCCCTATCGGGGCCGAGGGTAGCAGATCAAAAAGGAGCGAGAGGCCGAAAGACGAAGTCCGGGTTACTCTGGCTGGCCCGAAACGCATTCCAGTTCGCTCAACCGCCAGCCATTGGTCTTCGAGGCGATATCGGCAATCTTCCACTTGCCGTCGACTTTCGTCAGTGACCAGACCATTTCTCGATCTGACCCTTCGCCTTCCGCAAACAGCTTGAACGTGGCGGTAACCTCCGCCGCGTCTCCGTTCACCACCTCCGAAAGCTTCAGGGTCTTTGTCAGTTGGTCCTGGTCGAAATCTTGCGCGTCCAGCGCCGGATCGGCATCGATGCATGGCATGGCGTCGGGGCTTTGCAATGCCTTGTCGTTCTGATCGAAGAGCCTCGTTACAGGTTCTACAAACCGGTCCCGATACTTGGCGTCTGCCACGAACCTTTCGGAGTAATAGAAGAACTTCACTGCATCGGACGCCGGCCCGGCTACCGCACCCGCCGACATGGAAAGCAAAGCAGCGGTAGCGATCAACGGCAGTTTCATCTTTATCCCCTCGATGATGAAGCAACTCCGTCAGTACCACGCGTCCTGCATCTCGGCTTTTTTGCGGCCAATGAAATCCTTCAGCGCGTCGTCAACAGCTTCATCGAGCGGCGGCGGTTCGTAATCGGCCAGAGCTTTCTTCCAGCGGCGATTGGCGCGCTTGGCCGCATCCTCCGAGCCAGCCGCTTCCCATTTCTCGAATGGCTCGTTGTCGGCAATCTCGGAATCCCAGAATGCCGTCTCGTAGTTCGCCAGTGTATGAGCGCTGCCGAAGAAATGGCTTCCCGGACCAACCTCTCGAAAGGCGTCGAGTGCAAGCTGGTTGTCGTCAATCTTGACGCCATCCAGATATGTGTGAAGCGCGCCGCAGAAATCGGCATCCATCACGAATTTCTCGTAAGACATCGACAAGAGCCCATCGAGGAAGCCGGCCGAGTGCAAGATGAAATTGGCGCCGCAATGCACCGCCGCCAGCATCGACATCGTGCCTTCATTCATCGCGTGCGCATCCGGCAACTTCGATGTGGTGAAGTTGCCAGAGCACCGAAGCGGAAGCTTGAGCCTCCTGGCCAATTGTCCAATCACCATGGAGCCTATTGCCGGTTCCGGTGTTCCGAACGTCGGCGAGCCTGAGCGCAGCGACATCGAAGACAGGAAGTTGCCGAAGATTACCGGTGAGCCGGGGCGCTCAAGTTGCGTCAGCGCACAGCCGGCCATTGTTTCGGCCAGGGATTGCGCGATGGCGCCCGCATTGGTCACCGGGCCCATTGCTCCACCAAGGATGAACGGAACAATCACTGCGGCCTGGTTGGCGCGAGCGTAGGCACGCAATGCCGTCGTCATCGTCGCATCCCACACCAGCGGCGAATTGACATTGACGTTGCCAAGAATGACGCAGTTGCGGTCGACAAAATCGCGCCCGAAGACGATGCGCGCCATATCGATAGAATCTTCAGCCCGGCTTTCCGCTGTCACCGACCCCATAAAGGCGCGGTCCGAATATTTTACATGGGCGTAGACCATGTCGAGGTGGCGCTTGTTGACAGGCACGTCGACCGGTTCGCAGATCGTCCCTCCCGAGTGATGCAGCCACGGAGACGACTGCGCCAATTTCACGAAATTGCGGAAGTCCTCGATGGTGCCGTAGCGACGACCCTTGTCGATATCCATGACGAAAGGCGAGCCGTAGGCTGGTGAAAACACCACATTCTTGCCGCCAATCTCGACAGAATTTGCCGGATTGCGCGCGTGCTGCGTGAAACTGGCAGGCGCGGTCTGCAGGATTTCGCGCAGCATGCCCGGCTCGAACCTGACCAGCACGCCATCAATATTCGCCCCTGCCCGTTTCCAATGGTCCAGCGCCACCGGATCATCGCGGAATTCGATCCCGATCTCGGCAAGGATGCGGTCTGCCGTGTGCTCAATGCGGAGCAGGTTTTCTTCTGAAAGAATATCGTAGGTTGGAATGTTCCGGATGATGTAGGGCCGACCATGCCCTTGCTGGCCATGTGAACGCATTTCCCGGCGGGCACTGCGTCCGCCCCGTTCACGTCGCGCAGGTTGTTCGGCTGTGGAAGCAGTTGGAGCGTTCATGATGAGGCCGATCCTGTAGATACCCTCCCGTCATGCTAGCCAGATGAAAGAGGGTTGTAACGTGAGAAAATCATGATGATTGCCATGAGCTTTTCTTATGCGAAGCTGTCTCCACAGCCCGCTCTTCGCGAAAGGCGCTTCGCAGAAACATTGAAACGCGCCCGTCGAAATTTGCCCTGAACGAAAAGGTGCGGGGATGGAGGCTCGGCTGAGGCCCCAGCAGCTTCCATCATCCGGCAGAATCCGGCTAATGTCGCGCCATGCCAATCCATCAGCTATCCGAAACGATGATCAACCAGATCGCGGCTGGCGAAGTGATCGAACGCCCAGCCAGCGTGGTCAAGGAACTGGTTGAGAACGCGCTTGATGCCAATGCCTCTCGTGTCGAGATCGTGACCGCCGGCGGCGGCTTAAATCTCATCCGGGTGACGGATGACGGTGCCGGCATTCCGGAGCAGGAGTTGGCGCTGGCTGTGGCCCGGCACTGCACCTCAAAACTGTCTGAAGACATCAACGATATCCGTTCGCTCGGCTTTCGGGGCGAGGCCCTGCCCTCGATCGGCTCGGTTGCCCGGCTGTCCATCCGCTCCCGTACCGCCAGCAGTGAAAGCGCTGCGGAAATCGGGATTGAAGGTGGACGTGTCGCGCCTGTCAGGCCGGCGGCTGCCAACCGTGGCACGACGGTCGAGGTGCGGGACCTGTTTTTCGCCACACCCGCCCGATTGAAGTTCATGAAAGGCGAACGCGCTGAAACCGCAGCTACCAGCGACGTGATCAAGCGCATTTCCATTGCCTTTCCCGCCGTGCGCTTCACGCTGGCCGGTGCGGACCGCACGACGCTGGAACTCGCAGCCGCCGACGATACTTCCGTCGGTAGCCTGCGGCGCATAGCTCAGGTTATGGGCGCAGATTTTCCTAAGAACTCGATTGAGATTGATGCCGAGCGCGAGGGCGTGCGGTTGCAAGGGCATGTCTCCATTCCGTCATTCACGCGGGCCAATGCCTTGCAGCAGTATGCCTATGTCAACGGCCGACCGGTTCGCGACAAGCTGATCGCAGGGGCCATACGCGGAGCATTTTCGGACGTCCTGCCGCGGGATCGTCACGCCGTCACGGTGTTGTTCCTGACGCTCGATCCGGCAACCGTCGACGTAAATGTTCACCCGGCCAAGGCAGACGTGCGCTTCCGCGATCCCGGTCTCGTGCGGGGCCTGATCGTCGGCGCCATCCGAGAGGCCTTGGCGAGCGCCGGTATTCGCGCGGCCACAACGGGCGCAGCTGGCATGATGGCTGCATTTCGCACGGAAGGATCTGCATATGATCGCGGCAGCACATCGAACGGCTACCGAAATTATGACGCTTCGTTCCGCCCGGCTTCAGCAGGATTCGATCCTGACCGCTCACCCCAACGGCCACTCGATATGGATTTCCGTGGCGGCTTTGCGGAAAGTTCGCAAGCCAGTTTCGATACAGGCGCAACGCTGAGCGCAGACAGTCGTGCCGGCCAAAGCGAAGCGCCGGAAGCCTTGCTCGGTACTCAACTTGGCGCAGCCCGGGCTCAGGTGCACCAGAATTACATCGTAGCGCAGACCAGCGACTCGCTGGTTATAGTCGACCAACACGCGGCACACGAAAGGCTCGTCTACGAGGCGCTCAAGAACGCGCTGCATTCGCGGCCCCTGCCCTCGCAAATCTTGCTTCTACCCGAAATAGTCGATCTGCCGGAAGAAGATGCCGAGCGGCTTGCCCTGCACAGCGAAACCCTTGCCCGCTTCGGGCTGGGCATCGAGCGCTTCGGGCCAGGAGCGGTCGCTGTTCGCGAGACACCCGCAATGCTGGGAGAAGTGAACACCCAGCAGTTGGTTCGCGACCTTGCCGACGAGATCGCAGACAACGACACAACGGATACGCTGAAGGAACGGCTCCACTACATTGCTGCAACGATGGCCTGCCACGGCTCGGTGCGCTCCGGTCGCTTGCTGAAGCCGGACGAGATGAACGCCTTGTTGCGCCAGATGGAGGCAACGCCGGGTTCCGGCACCTGCAACCATGGCCGACCGACCTATATCGAACTCAAGCTTGCCGATATCGAGAGGCTGTTCGGCAGACGTTGATGTACGCCGAGATATCCCGCTGCCTAGCGCTTGAAATTGACGATTGCCACGCCGCCCAGGGCCAAAACCCCTCCTATGATACCCAGTAGCGTCGGCACTTCACCAAGCCAGAAGAAGCCGATCACCGTTGCCACCGGCGAGATGCAGTAGAGGAAGTTCGTGGCTCGGGCCGCCGGCAAACGCGACAGGGCTGTTGCCCACGCCGCATAGGCGATCAGGCTGGGCACGATGGCGAGATAGACAACTGCACCCAGCCCAGCCGTATCGGCGACCTGCATCTCAGCCAACCCATTTGGCAGGAATGGCGCCAAGCACAATGCGCCAAGAACTATGTTCCATGCCGCGACGCTCAGCGGATGATGACGTGAAAACAGTGGTTTCTGGACAATTGTGTTGGTGGCCGAGCATAGGGCAGCTCCCAGCACCAACAGAGTTCCGGTATTGAACTGGATACCGTTGCTTTCTCCCATCGCGATGATGCCGATACCCGTAAAGGAGACAAATGTTCCGGCCCAGGCGACAGGCGGAAACCGCTCGCCCAACACCAACATCGCCATGATCGCGGTGAATATGGGGCTGACATTGATGATGAAGCTTGCGGCCCCTGCAGTCACGGTCTGCTCGCCAATGTTGAGCATAGCCGTGTAGAGCGCGACGAAGACGACGCCGCCGAAGGCAAACCGCCAGAACTCGTTCAACTTGGGAAGCGCGGGCTTGGCAATCGCAAGATATATCGCAGCTGGCACGGCCGCGATTGCAAAGCGCAATGCGCCGAGTTCAAGCGGGCCGAATGCTTCCAATCCCGCCCGGATCGCGGGAAATGCCGATGCCCAGCCGACAACCGTGAGTGCGACGGCAACGCCTGCGATTGCGTCCGTCTTCTTGCGGGTATCCCGAATGTCGGCTGTCGAGTTCATGTCATTTCCTTCCGATTCCTTATGCCTAATGAGCACCGCTTGGCACCTGTTGACAAACGAACAATTGAAGGATGAGCTGTGACTATGGATCACAGCTTAGATACGATGCTGCCGTTGGAAACGCTGCGTGCCTTCGACGCCGCCGCGCGAACCGGCAGCTTCTCCAACGCAGCCGATAAGTTGAACATTACGCATGGCGCCATTAGCCGCCAGATCGCCAAACTGGAAGGCTGGCTTGGCCTCAAGCTGTTCGAGCGCGGCGCGCGCGGCGTTTCGCTTACCCTTGAGGGTCAGCGCCTGCACATTCGCACAAGCGAAGCCTTTGCCCTGATCGCGGACACGTCTGACCGATGGGTCGAGCCGCGTGGTGCGGCGGTCGTTCGCCTCACGTCGATCCCCTCAATCAGCGGGTTGTGGTTGATGCCTCGCCTTTCCGCTCTTGAGAGTGGCGACCCACGTCTTCGAATTGTCCTCGATGTCGATATCCGCCAGGCGGATCTCGCCGATGAAGGCATTGATTTGTCGATCCGTTGCGGACGCGGCCGAATCCCGGGACGCGTTTCGCTGCAACTTTTCGAGGAGCATTGCTTTCCGATAGCGTCGCCTGCCCTAGCCAAGGAAATTGGCAAGGGCAGTGCCGCCCGGCTTCTGAAATATCCGATCGTGCATGATTCCGACGCCTCTGCATGGCGCGCATGGTTCGCCTCGCAAGGCATTGACTATCGGCCGCGGCCACATGACCGCCGTTTCGAGGACTACAATCTGGTGCTGGATGCGGCAGCTCATGGCCTTGGCATTGC
>MKRZ01000114.1:13244-22923 GCA_001897075.1 Mesorhizobium sp. 61-13
TTGCGCTGGCACGCCCTCCGCTCACAGTACAACAACTGGAAAGCGGGCGTATCGTGGCGGTGGACGAACGCCGCGCTCTCAACCCGGTATCCTATTGGCTGGATCGCCCGATTGGGCGCCCCCGAGATGCGGCTGTGGAACTAGCGCGCCGTATCGGCGTGCAGGCGGGTGTCGGCTCGCAGCACATCGAAGCCTTCCTTGCGGCTGACCAAGCGACCATACAAGGCGGTGACGCTTGACCTTGATCCCGATTTGTGGCGATGACATGCACATGAGGTTTGGTACGCTCACATGATGAACCGCTTTGAAGGACCGGGTAGCCGGGAAGCTCGTATTCGTTACCTCGATGGGGATTTCCAGGTGACAAGCCCCGGCGCATTCGTGCGCTGCGCCGTTACTGGTGAAGCCATACCTCTCGACGAACTCAAATACTGGAGCGTTGCGCGGCAGGAGCCGTACATTAGCGCCAATGTGTCTTTCAATCGGGAATTGGAGACGCATCCGGAGTGGCGGAGCCGCCGGTAAAAGCCGTCCGCAACCTTATTCCGGACCAGGCAGCACTAGCCTTTAAGCCGGCGTAGCCGCCATGCTTCGAGCGTTTCGTTGAGGATGCGGGTTGGGGCATAGTCCTGCTCAAACACCGCGTCGACCTCGATAACATCCAGCAGTTCCAGAAAATCAGCAGACGCTGCTCCGTGGCGAAGGCGCGCTGCATCCTTGGCTGTCGTGATCAAGCGCACGTCGTTGTCTCGCGCGGTCTTCAACAGCTCGGCAAGTTCGTCTTCGCCATAGACATGATGATCCGGAAAGGAACGCGAGAGCGCTACAACGGCACCAGTCTCGGCCACCGTATCGAAGAACTTGTCCGGATGACCTATGCCTGCAAAGGCCAGGAACCGCTTGCCTGCAAAGGCCTTCTTGCCGCGCGGACGCGTTCGCGCCTCGTAGATCGGCTTGCCGGCACGAGCGGCCTGACGGACGACCCGGTCGGCGGCTGTTCCCTCCCCCATTTTCAGCAACGAGCTCGTATAGACGAGTTGATCGACCACTTTGGCTCGCAATGGTCCTGCCGGAATAACCCTGCCATTGCCCAGCCCGTAACGGGCATCGACCACAACGAGTGCATAGTCGATATGGATACGCGCGCTTTGGAAGCCGTCGTCCATGATGAGGAAATCGCAGCCATGCTTGTCGATCAGCAACTGTGCGCCGGCCGCGCGATTGGGCGTCACCGCCACAGGCGCATGTTCGGCCAGAAGCAGAGGCTCGTCGCCGACATGCTTGGCGCTGTCATGAGATGGATCGACGATGTGCGGACTGGAAAAGCCGCCACCATGGCCGCGTGACAGAATGCCGGGCTTCAGTTGCATCCGCTTGGCCTGCCGCGCCAAGGCGATGGCCACGGGGGTCTTGCCGGTTCCACCCACGGTAAAATTGCCGACACACAGCACGGGTGCCGCAACCTTTTCCCGCTTGGCCGTGTGCATGCGCCGCCCGGCAACAAATCCGTAAGTGAAAGACAGCGGCGAGAGCGCGAACGCGCGCCAATCCGGCTTCTCCCACCAGAAGGGCGGCGACTCACTTGCCATCTATTGGCTGCCCGCACGCCAGAGACGCGCCTTCACCACCAATGGCTGGATATAGGGCTCGAGCGCCTTCATTGTCGCGGCAAGCGCGCCGCGCATTTCTTCCACGGTTGCCGCTGCTGCCGCCATCATGTCGTGGCGGGCAATCTCGTTGCTGAGCAAGTAGTTGACGGCTCCCGCCAACATGTTGCGGTCTTTGACCAATTTTGCGCCACCGCTTTCAAGCAGCCGCTGATAGGACTCGCGAAAATTCTGCACGTTGCGCCCCGAAAGAACGGCCGTATCCAGCATTGCCGGTTCGAGTGGATTTTGACCGCCCGTCGATGTCAGAGAACGGCCGACAAAGGCAATTTCGGTCAGTCTCAGATAAAGCCCCATCTCGCCAATGGTGTCGCCAAGCAAGATATCGATGTCTGGCGAAATCTTTCCGCCTTGGCTACGGCGAGCCACCTTGAGACCCATACCTTCCATTTGAGCCGCCAACGCCTCGCCGCGTTCCGGGTGGCGTGGAACGATAATGGTAAGCAGCCCCCGGTGACGCCCGCGCAACGTTACATGAACCTCGGCGGCCATGGCTTCTTCACCGTCATGGGTCGAGACGGCGGCCCAGGTTGGGCGCCCGTCAATCTGGCGCATCAGAGAATGCAAGACCTTTTCGTCTGCCGGTGGAGGCGCAGTGTCCACCTTGAGGTTGCCAGATACGGTGACCGGCCTTGCACCCAGCGCCCTGAAGCGCTCTCCATCGACGTCCGATTGTGCGATTACGTGCGCAAGGTTCTCAAACAGCGCCTCGGCCAGGCTCGCGCGTTTCTTCCAAGACGCAAACGAGCGATCCGACATGCGGCCGTTGACCAACACCTGCGGGACGCGTCGTGCGCCAAGCTCAAGGATCGTCATCGGCCAGATTTCGGATTCGGCGATAATTGCCAGATCCGGTTGCCAATGATCCAGAAAACGGCTGACTGCAGGTTTCAGATCGAGCGGAACATACTGGTGGATGACGCGATCCGGCAACCGCTCCTGCACCACCTTGGCCGATGTAACCGTGCCGGTAGTCAGCACGACGTTGACGCCATAGCCCAGAATATTCTGCACCATCGGCACGACCGCGATAGTCTCACCGACGCTTGCCGCGTGCACCCAGATTACCGGTCCATCCGGACGCTCGCGGCCCGCGACGCCATAGCGCTCACGGGCTCTGCTGCGATCTTCCTTGCCCTTCGATGCGCGCCAGGCCACGTATGGCCCTATCAGGGGATAGGCGGCAGCGCCGATATAGCGGTATGCCGACAACATCATGCGCGCGCTGCGTTCGCTCATTTGCCGGCATCCGCCAGCTTGTAGGCTCGTTCCGTAGCCGCGTTGAGCGACTCGGTGACTTCCTGACGTTTGCGTTCCATTTCCGCGTCGTCAGCATCTGCGGGTACGAATACCGGTTTTCCAACGACGATCGACGATCGCCCGAAGGGCAGATTGATGGTCGTCTTGTCCCAGCTACGCTCCAGCACCTTACGCCGGCTGGTGGTGATGGCCGCGGGCAGGATCGGACGTCCAGACAATCTTGCCAAGAGTACAATGCCCAAACCCGCGTCGCGCGGTGTCCCGTGCGGAATGTCGGCGATCATCGCGACATTCTTGCCGGCCACGAGCGCCTTCTTCAATGCGATCAGGGCCTTGGCCCCACCCTTGTCGAGATGGCGGGCATTTTCGCGGCCGCCTGATCCTCGCACGGCCTCGATGCCGAATTTTTCGACCATCAATGCGTTGAGTTCGGCGTCGGCGCTGCGTGACACCATCGCGACTAGCGGACGGCCCTTCGGATAAAATACCGGCGCCAGAATGTGCTGACCATGCCATAGCGCAATGATGCCCGGCTCAAGATCAGCATACTCGCCGCCGGAAATGGAGGCGGACCCCTTCGCAGGCGGATTTGTCAGGCGAATGAAGCGCAAGGCTTGCGCAAACAGACTGGCGATCGCGCCTTTGGCAAAACGCGACTCGGCCAATGGCTGGCGAATCTTCCTCCAGGCCTTTTTCAAAGGCCTGTTGCGCTTTTGGCCTGCCAGGGTGTTTTCAGCCCGTGGCGGCGCCAGGTCCTGCTCCATTGTCAAGCGTCAGCCTTGCTTTGCGGATCCAACAGGCGGTGCAGGTGTACCACGAAGTAGCGCATATGCGCATTGTCGACGCTGGCCTGGGCCTTGGCCTTCCATGCAGTCGACGCCGATTGATAGTCCGGATAGATGCCGACGATATCGAGGGCGTCGAGGTCACGAAATTCAGTGCCGCCAAGCTTTGTCAGTTCACCGCCGAATACGAGGTGCAGAAGCTGCTGCTTTCCTTCAGTACCGCTCATGTTTGTCCCTTGAATCTCCGAAGATTGCCGCTTGGTCTAATGCAAACCTGCTAACATTTAAACCTATGAGTATCGTTACAGGATTTTCGTGCCGGCGATGACCGCTGCCAGCGTTCCCAGCAGTTCACCGCTGCCGGCTGCCAAGGCGCTGTGTCTGACTTCTTCGCGGGCGAACAGCGGAGCGAGCCCCTCAGTGTCCAACAGACCGCCGCCTGCCTCGTTCAGGATCAATCCCGCTGCGGCAATGTCCCAGTCGTGAGAATTGGGCTTTACGAAACTGGCGTCGATCGTGCCTGACGCGATCATTGCCAGCCGATAGGCAAGCGACGGCACGTAGGTAACTCGGCGTATTCTTTGTAGTAGATCGACCGGGAGTTGATCCACGAGTGCTTTCGGACCCGCTATCTCCGGCTGGTCGGCAATAGGCCGGACTGCGATCCGGTCACCATTGCAAAATGCCCCGCCCCCCGGGACGGCCCAGTAGATTTCCCCTTTGGCGGGGCAATCCAGCACACCTGCCAGTGACTTTCCCTGCTCCACCACAGCAACGCTCACACACCACGTGCTGTTGCCTTCCAGAAAGGCACGCGTTCCATCGATCGGATCGACAACAAATGTGCGGCGGGCATTCAGGCGTGCAAGATCGTCGGCCGTTTCCTCGGACAACCAGCCATAGTCGGGCCGAGCCTTAAGCAATGTTTCGCGAAGATAGGCGTCGGCTGCATAGTCTGCTTCGCTGACCGGCGAGGTTCCGCCCTTCATCCACACTTCTGGGTTCTTGCCGAAATATCGCATGGCAATCGCCCCGGCCTCACGTGCGGCATCGCGCAGCAATTCCAGGTCTTCATGGGCCGTGGCGAGGCCGGCTGCATCAGCTACCGGCAAGGGTCATCCCTTCGATCAGCAAAGTAGGGGCGGCTGTGCCGAAATTCCGGTCAAGATCGCTGGCAGGCACCATGTTTAGGAACATCGTCTTCAGGTTGGAAGCGATGGTGACTTCCGAGACGGGATAGGCGAGTTCGCCATTCTCAATCCAGAATCCGGAAGCGCCGCGGCTATATTCGCCGGTGATCATGTTGACGCCTTGCCCGAAAACCTCGGTGACGTAGAAGCCGGACTTCAGGCCCTTGATCAATTCCTCCGGTGACCGTTCACCTGCTTCGATCGCGAGATTGGTAGATGACGGCGAAACCGACGACCCGCCACGCGATCCGCGTCCATTGGTTGTCAGGCCGAGTTCCCGTGCTGCCGATGTCGAAAGGAACCAATGGTTCAGCACGCCCTTTTCGACCATCGTCAACTTGTTGCCCTCCACGCCTTCCCCGTCGAATGGCCTGGACGCTTGCCCACGTTGGCGAAGCGGTTCGTCGGTCACAGTGATGGAATTGGCGGCCACCTGCTTGCCCATCATGTCGCGCAGGAAGCTGGTCTTGCGCGCGACGGATGCACCATTGATTGCGCCGGCCAGATGGCCTGCAATTCCGCGCGCCACGCGAGGGTCAAATATGACCGTAACTGACCCGGTTGCAGCCTTTCGAGCGCCAAGCCGCTTTACTGCACGCTCGCCGGCCTTGCGGCCAATTTCCTGCGCCGTGTCCAGGTCGGCAAAATGCTGCCGCGAAGAATAGTCGTAGTCGCGCTCCATGCCGGTGCCCTCGCCAGCGATGGCGCTTGCCGACCGGGAAAAGCGCGTGGCGACATACTGACCGAGGAAGCCGCTCGAAGTTGCAAGAACGAGGCCGCCAAATCCAGCGCTCGCTCCGCTGCCGGATGAATTGGTCACGCCCTTGATGGCAAGCGCCGCTTCCTCTGCGGCCAACGCGTCTTCCTTCAATCGATCTGCCGAAATCTCTGTCGTGTCGAAAAGGTCGAGATCGCGTGGTGCCTTGGCCAAAAGTGCCGGGTCGGCCAACCCCTGGTATGGATCCTCCGGCGAGACCTTTGCCATTGCCACGGCCCGCTCGGCCAAGACCTTGGGATCGGACCCGGTGGTTGCCGAAACGCTTGCCACGCGCTTGCCGACGAATACGCGCAGCGACACGTCTTCGCTTTCCGAGGCTTCGGTGCTCTCGACCTTACCCAACCGAACAGACACACCCTTGGAACGGCCGACGACGACGACCGCATCGGCTGCATCCGCTCCAGCCCGTTTGGCCGCGTCCACCAGTGCGGCGACACGATCAGTCAGTTTGCCCGTGTCGATTGAATTCGCCATTTCGAAATCCCGTCAATCGATCCGCCGATGGAGCGGACCATACATGCCACCATCTATTGTTCCGACATTGCTTGTGCAATGGGCGGAAAGGTCACTGCCCGTGGGGCTTTGGCCAAACTGGCCACTTTGCTGGAATAAATGTGGCCACTTGGCCTTTGTCTATTCGAAGTCCGCTCAATTGCCGCGAGCATCCGCGCTAGTGCTTTTGAGGTTCGTAATGCGACTTCAATGCAGCTTCGACGGCGCGCTTCACTTCACCTTTCACAGACGCCGTTTCACTCATCACGCTTTCGATCTTCATGAAATCCAGAACTCGGAAGCGTGACACCGGCGGCCTGATCAAGATGTCGGGCCGGCACTGGCTCAACTTGTTGGCGATAATGGACTGCATCATCAACTGCGTAGCCCCGAACATCAGGTCTACGGAACTCGGCCGCTTGCTCTCCGCTTCCGTGGGCGCTCCCACGACATCGACGGCAATGACGATGTCCGCATCGTGTTCGATCAGATCGAATGGGACAGGATTGTAAATGCCACCATCGATAAACATCCGCCCCTCACGAACGACCGGCCGGAACACGGCGGGGATAGCTGCGGATGCAGCAAGTGCCGAGTGCAAATCCCCGTTGCTGAACACTGCGAGTTGGTGACCGAAGAAATCGGTCGCAGTTACCTTAAGCGGGATTTTCAGATCGGTGAAATTTTCGGGAATCGCACTTGGAAGAAAAGCCTTCAATATCCGTTCGACATTGAACTGGCTGACATGCAACCCGCCCTTCATCACTTCCGCCAGGCTGCCGGGGCGCGCCTTCCACATACGGCTAGCGATCTCTGTGCGGCGAGACAGGATCGAGCGGGCGTGTTCGTGAATGTCCTTTCCAGACATTCCAGCCGCCATGCCGGCGCCCATGATCGCGCCGATTGAGGAGCCCGATATCACGGCAGGGCGAATGCCCAACTCGTCAAGAGCCTCGATGACGTGGATATGCGCCAGTCCGCGTGCGCCACCGCCACCGAATGCTATGCCGAAAGTTGGTGTCACCCCTTGCTTCCATCTGCCAAAGCCGGGCCAACAATCATGACCGCCGGGTTCGCCGAAAGAAGCTTTTTGGCCACCGCCTTGACCTCGTCCAGCGTCACGCCGTTGATCAGATCCGATCTCCGGGCCATGTAGTCGATTCCCAACTTGTTTATCTGCAAATCGACGAGAGTGCCGGCGATCGCGCCTGACGAATCCAGATTGTTGATCGCATACGCCCCCACCATGTATTTTTTCGCAGCGGCAAGCTCAGCTTCCGTAGGCCCTTCGTCAGCCATGCGCTTTATCGTTTCGCGCATCACGGCGAGAGTTTCGGCCACCCTGTCGGACCGCGTGGCGGTTGTCACGACAAGCGCCGAGGCATGCTCCCTGTTGGAGAGCCCGGAATCGACAGAATAGGCAAGCCCGCGCTTTTCCCTGACTTCCTCGAACAGACGTGAGGTGAAGGTTCCGCCACCCAGAATCTCATTCATAAGCGTTGCCGCATAGAACTCGGGCGATGATCGCTTGATGCCTGGAAAAGCCAGCTGCACGGAGGTCTGCGGCAGATCATATTCCACCTGGAGCTGCTGATCGAGCTTGAGTTCCGTGTCAGCTACAGGACGCAATGACTGTTGCAACGGAAGTCCGCCGAAAAGCTTGTCCAACTCACTTTGCAACGTCTTTGCATCGATCGCCCCCACGACAGCAACGTGTAGACCGCTAAGCGCAAAAGTCGCCTTGTGAAATGCCCTGAGATCATCCGCCGTGATGCTTTCGAGACTCTCCCTCGTGCCTTCATCTGGGCGCGAATAAGGGTGGTTGCCGTATACCGCGCGCAGCCACTTTGTCTCCGCTGCGGTATTAGGGTCGCGTTCTCCAGCAACGATACCAGCCAGTATCTGCCCGCGAATACGATCGATGGGCGCCTGATCGAAACGGGGCTTTTCAATGGCCAGTCGTAACAGTTCAAACGCCTCGTCCTTGCGCTCTGCCAGCGTCCGCATGGCGCCGGAAATGCCATCGCGGCCTTCTGAAATTCCCATTTCAGCGCCTGAATCGTCCAGCCGTGCCTGAAACGCATTGCTGTCCAGATCACCTGCGCCCTCGTCGAAAAGGCCCGTCATAAGGTTGGCAAGGCCTTCCTTGCCGGTTGGATCCTGCGTGCTTCCGCCATCGAAATCAAAGCGAAGCGTGATAATCGGTACCGAATAGTCCTCCACAAGCCAGGCGGTGATACCTTTCGAAGACTTCACTTCCTGGATAGCCATCGCAGCATGCGCGGTGAGCGCAAGCAGGATCAGAAAAAGCGCAGACAACAAGAAGACAATCGTCTGAGAAATCAATAATTTGCTAGAAATTCTAAAAGAAGCCATCAGCTCAGTTCCCCGCACGCGCTTCGGGCAACAGATATCCGGTCGTCGCATGCTCAGGCACCAGATAGCGCGCGGCCACGGACTTTACATCCTGCGCCGTAACATTGCGGATACGTTGTGGCCATTGCTCGATATCGTCCACTGTTCCACCGGTCGCGAGCGTACTGCCGTAGATATTCGCCATGCTCGATTGTCGGTCGCGCGCAAATATCATCGAGCGCACAAAACGGGTCTTTGCCTGCTCCAACTCCTCGGCTGAGACGCCATCCCGCGCGATGCGTGACACTTCAAAATCCACGCCTTCTTCGATCTCGGCAAGCGTGGCTTTGCCACGTGGTGCGCCATAGACCGAAAAGCTCGTGTCATCGAGCGTTGTTCCGGAAAACGATGTGCCGGCGCTGGCGGCAATGCCCTTCTTGACCACAAGCTCCTGATAGAGCCGGCTACGCGTGCCGCCGCCGAGAATTTCGGCGAGAAGATCCAGCGCTTCTGCTTCGCCGGGTTTGGCCGTGTGGTACGACGGCACTACCCATTGCGTCGAAAAGCTTGGCACGCTTACGCGCGCGTCGGTCAAGGTAACGGTTCGTCTGGTGTTGTGTTCCGGCTCGACAGGTCTCAGCCGCGGCGGCAGATTGGGACCGCGCGCTACCTGTCCATAGGTCCGCTCGGCCATTGCCTTGACGGTATCGGAATCTACATCTCCGGCCACCACCAAAACAGCGTTGTTCGGCGTATAGTAGCGGTCATAGAACTCCCGGGCGTCGGCGCGATTGAGCTTTTCTATCTCCTGCATCCATCCAATGACCGGAATTCGATAGGGATGGTTTTGGTAAAGTGTGGCGCTGACTTCTTCTTCAAGTAGCGAACCCGGATCACTATCGACGCGCGAGCGGCGCTCCTCGAGCACGACGTCGCGCTCGGTCGCAATCACCTCGTCATTGAGGATCAGGTTGCGCATGCGATCGGCCTCGAACCCCATCATCTGCTCAAGGGCTTCAGGCGCCACGGTCTCGTGAAAAACCGTGTAGTCGTATGACGTAAAAGCGTTGTTGCTGCCGCCGATGGCCGCCACCGCGCGATCAAACTCACCTGCGGCGTGATTGCTGGTTGCCTTGAACATCAGGTGTTCGA
>MKRZ01000114.1:23130-25138 GCA_001897075.1 Mesorhizobium sp. 61-13
AGGAGCCACTGGGCATCAGATTTCATTGCTGGCTCCGGAGGTCATGCGATGGACGATAGGTAGGCACGTGGGACGATAAAAGTGAATTGTTCGTCATTTGACTGCCGAAGGCGGCTAAAGTCAGGCCACCTCGATAAAGCGGATCACCGTCTCGCCGTAGCTGCGCTCATCGACAATCGAAAATCCGGAGCCCGGCTCGAACTGTGCGGAAGCGGCTTCCTCGACAACGCACAGCGCGCCTAGTGCTAGCCAACCGCCTTGCTGCGCCGATTGCAGGGCCCGTTCGCCCAAACCTTTGCCATAAGGAGGGTCAGCGAACAGCAGGTTGAAAGGGGCAAGTGTTCCAGCCTCGCCAAGCGCGGTTGCGTCGCGGCGGAATATCCTGGTCTTTCCGGTCAAGCCAAAGGCTTCGACATTGCTGCGGATCAGGCCGCGCCCTTCCGTCGATTCCTCGATGAACATGGCATAGCCCGCGCCACGAGACAAAGCTTCGAGGCCAAGCGCACCGGTTCCGGCAAAAAGATCCAGTACCCTTGCACCGTCAAGATTGTCGGGAAATCGATGCGCCAGGACGTTGAACACGGCCTCACGTGTCCGATCCGTCGTCGGACGGATCGCGTGAGTGTTCGGCGTGGCCAGCGGGCGGCCGCGAAACTCGCCTCCCACAATGCGCATCTAGCGCGCCTTCGGGCCCTTGCCCGGTCCTTTGCGGAAAGGTCCGCCACCGCTGCGATCCGGACGTTCACCGCGTGGCTTACCAAATGGGCGGTCGCCTTGCGGCCTTCCTCGGCCCTGCGTGCCAGCTTTACGGAAATCGGTGTCCGACTTCTCCTGGTCCGCCTTGTCCTTTCCAAGCGGACGAGCCCCCGGCGCCATCCATACATTGGCTTTGCGCTGCCCTGGCGGATCGATTGGCGGCCGATCCCGGTCGCCTTTCTTGAAACCGGGCTTGGCGCCGAACCCGGACCGTTCCGGCTTGCCGCCGCGCTCGCCAAAACCCCGCTCCGGGCGCGTCGACAACTTGCCTAGCGCTTCGTCGCGACTGTTTTCGCGGAACTTGCGCCGCTTTATCAGGCCGCCCTCTCCGATTTCGGAGCGCGCAGGCTTGGGGCGAGGTGCGTCCTCTTCGAGCCGCTCTACCCGTCGCACCGGCTTGTTTGAGAACGGCTTGACGATCTCGGCGTCGAAATTCGCACCGGATTCCTCGATCAGCCTTTCGCCAAGCTGCTCGCGCAACATGCGGCCCTTGATCTCGAGGACATGCCCTTCCGGCAACTCGTTCAGCTGAAATGGCCCGTATGAAATGCGGATCAATCGCGTGACATCGAGGCCAAGCGCGCCAAGGATGTTCTTCACCTCACGGTTCTTGCCCTCGCGCAAACCGATTGTCAGCCAGGCGTTGGAGCCCTGCTCCCTGTCCAGGCTCGCCTCAACCGCACCGTAGAAGACGCCATCAACGGCAATGCCTTCGCGCAACTTCGCAAGCGCGCTTTCCTCGACTTTGCCATGCACGCGAACCCGGTAGCGCCGCAGCCAGCCGGTTGCCGGAAGTTCCAGCACGCGCGACAGTCCGCCGTCATTGGTGAGAAGCAGCAAGCCCTCGGTATTTATATCCAGCCGGCCAATCGTCATCAGACGCGGCAGGTCGGCGGGCAGTACGTCGAATACCGTCTTGCGGCCCTCGGGATCGCGATTGGTCGTCACCACGCCGGCCGGCTTGTGAAAGAGAAACAACCGGGTGCGCTCGATCGGGGGAATCTCCATGCCGTCGAGATGAATGACGTCGCTTTGCGACACGTTGAACGCCGGCGTTTCCAGGATCTTTCCATTGACCTTGACACGGCCGGCGGCGATCAGCTCTTCAGCGTCGCGGCGCGAAGCAATGCCAACTCGCGCCAGGCGCTTGGCAATGCGTTCACCGGTCTCCTCAGGTGCCTCGCTTTGACGAGGCCGAGGCTTGAAACCACCTGCCGGCTTGCCAGCGCCGCCAAAATCACGACGGGGACGT
>MKRZ01000114.1:25275-38506 GCA_001897075.1 Mesorhizobium sp. 61-13
GTCGCGCTTCGGTCGTTCTCCGCCTTCGGGGCGGCCCTGCCGCTCTTCGCGTGGACGATACGGTTTCGCGAAGGATTCGCGCTTTTCGAAAGGCCTGCCTTCGGGCCGCGGCCCCTTGCGGAACGGTCGCTCGCCCCGTGCTTCGCCTTCGCGCGGTTTGTCGTCGCGTTTGAAATCACGCTTTGGGCGGTCGCCATCAGTTGCCCTGTCGGGCCTTTTGGCGAACGAAGTTTTCTTGCCGGCAAAGGCTGGCTTGCCGGATTTGCCGTCGGCAGCCTTGCGGCCTCGAAAGCCAGCCGGTTTTGCGCCGGGCTTGCGCTGGAATTTGTCGTCGTCGCTCATGTGGTGTTTGCTCGTTTGCGCGGCTAGATAACAGGATAGCTCTTGGGTTGCGAGGACATAATGGGAAACCGCGATGAAGCGGCCTGACTTCATGGCCATTGCGCTGAAAGAAGCGCAGGCAGCAGCCACTCGCGATGAGGTGCCGGTTGGCGCAGTCATCGTCTCGAACGGCGAGGTCGTGGCAACGGCTGGCAATCGCACGCGCGAGCTTGCTGATCCGACCGCCCATGCCGAAATCCTTGCGATTCGCGATGCCTGCGCCAAATTGTCGAGCGAACGGCTAGGCGAGTGCGATCTCTACGTGACGCTGGAACCCTGCACCATGTGCGCGGCAGCTATTTCATTTGCGCGGCTGCGCCGGCTCTACTTCGGTGCTGCGGATGAAAAAGGCGGGGCCGTGGTCAGCGGAGTGCGCTTCTTCGCTTCGCCGACCTGCCACCATGCGCCTGACATATATGCCGGCTTCGGCGAAGTCGAAGCGTCCACACTTCTCAAGGATTTCTTCGTATCCCGCCGGGGCAACTAGAATGCTGCGCGGCTGGTCGCGTTCCTGCTACCAGGGCAGCCAGCTGAACAAGCCGCCGTCCTTCTTGCGGGCCATCTTTTTCTGCCGCAGATCCTTTTTGTATTCGTCCTCGCCAATATCGTTCTGAGGCGCGGTCGAAGCGGCAACTCGATACTCCAGCGGCGGCTCGCTGAGATAACGGCGATTCGTTGGGCTACCCTGCCTACCTTCCGCGAGCTTGCGATTGATTGCATCGCGGCGAGCCTTGGCTCCAATGCCGGAGTCTCCGGGCGTCCAACGCGGAGGATGTTCCGAGCCGGACTCCGCCAAGGCCTTCTTGACCGCTACCGGGTCGGTCTGAACGTCGTCGATCACTTCCGCCTTGAAGTTCGGGCTGTCAAAATTGACGCTGGCGTCGGCCCGTATACGAGCCCGGCGCTGTTCAGGCGATTCCGGCCACTGCGTGCTCGCGGTCTGGACGATATTGTCCTGCGGAGCCGGCAAGACGCCCTTTTGTCCGGGCGCTGGCTTAACCAGCGTGGGGCGAGGATTGTAATCGATCTTTTCCCGCTTGGGCGGAGCGAGCGAAATTGCACCGCTCACATCGCCGGCAAGTTGCTCCATCGCCGTCTTGTCGGTGCCATAAGTCGGTGACGACATGCATCCCGAAAGGGCGAGTCCCGAAACGGCAAGCGGCGCCATCAATGCAAGGCGCACATGGCGATTGTCGGTCATGCCTAAAAATTTCACTCTTGACGACCCCTTGATCGCTGCCAACCGAACGCCGGCACGCATCTTGCCACGCTGTTCTAACGGAAAATCCGGCGACAATTTGTCGTCCGCAGTTTCAGGTCTTTACCTCAACCGTTCGTTAAGGGCAACGCGCACCCGTTTGCGCATTGCCTTCCTGCACAACTCCCGCGTCTAGAGCCTTCCGGTTGACTGCAATTCATGCAGAACCAGCGCATCTCGTTCCGAGACGTCCGGGAAGTCCTTGTCGTTACCGACATCGTCAGTGTAGCGCCACGACCGCGCGCATTTGCGCAGACCGCGATCGGCCGCTTTCTCCACCACAACAGCCACGCCCTTGACGTCGTCCAGAGCAAACGCGCCGGCAGGTACGCTACCGTAGGAAAAGTCGAGGCCGCTTGTGATGCTGATCTCGGCCATGTCGACGCCCGCAACCTCCTGTTCGAGCGTTGAATTGTCGAGATAAACAACCGGAACGGCTTCCAGCGACGATCCGATCTCCTTGCCTGCGCGGGCAATTTCGAGCGCTCCGGTGACGACGCGCCGCATCTGCCGCACCTTGCGCCACTTTTCGGCCAGCGCCTCATCGCGCCAATCGGCGGGCACCTTCGGGAATTGCTCGAGGTGAACCGATCTCGCGTCGGGGTGCCGATCGAGCCAAGCCTCCTCGGTCGTAAAGGGCAGCATTGGCGCCAACCACTTCACCAAGCACTCAAACAAATGCCGAACAACCTGGACGGAAGCCTTCCGCTTTGCGCTGGACGGCGCATCGCAATAGAGCGCGTCCTTGCGGATATCGAAATAGAAGGCCGAGAGTTCCACGACCATGAAATCGAGCAGCGCGCGGGTCACGCGCTTGAACTCGAAGCCGTCGTAGCCGGAGCGAACCACTTCATCGAGTTCAGCCAACCGGTGCAGCATCAGCCGCTCCAGTTCCGGCATCTCGGCTAGCGGCACGTCCTCGCCCTCGTCATGGGCAAGCGTGCCCAGCATCCAGCGAATGGTGTTTCTGAGCTTGCGGTAAGCGTCGATATTGGTCTGCAGCACGTTCTTGCCGAGGCGCTGGTCTTCCCAATAGTCGGTCGTCATTACCCACAGGCGCAGGATATCGGCCCCGGACTGCTTCATGACGTCCTGCGGCACGACCGTGTTGCCGAGCGACTTCGACATCTTGCGGCCCTCCTCGTCCATGGTGAAGCCATGGGTGACGACCGTGTCGTAGGGCGCCCTGCCCCTCGTGCCGCAGCTTTCCAGCAGCGAGGAATGGAACCAGCCGCGATGCTGGTCGGAGCCTTCCAGATAGACGTCAGCCGGCCATTTCAGGTCCGGTCGGTCTTCCAGCGTGAAGGTGTGCGTCGATCCGGAATCGAACCAGACATCGAGGATGTCCTTGACCATGACCCATGGTTCGTTGGCGCGGCTGCCAAGGAAGCGCTCGCGCGCGCCTTCGGCGAACCACGCGTCTGCGCCTTCCTTTTCAAACGCCTCAAGAACGCGTGCATTGACCGCATCGTCCTTCAACACATTGCCGTCCGCATCAGCGAATACTGCGATAGGAACGCCCCATGCTCTCTGGCGGGAAAGAACCCAGTCCGGGCGCTCGGCAATCATGGCGCGCAGACGAGTCTGCCCGGCCTCGGGCACGAAACGCGTGTCGTCGATCGCCTTTAGAGCGCGGCTGCGCAACGTGGTGCCATCGTCAAGCTTCTTGTCCATATGGACGAACCACTGCGGAGTATTGCGGAAGATCACCGGCTTCTTGGAACGCCAGCTATGCGGGTAGCTATGTTTCAGGCGGCCACGCGCAAACAGCATGTTGCGCTTGATCAGTTCCTCGATAACCGCCTGGTTGGCGTTACCCTTCTTGCCATTGTCGTCGATGACACGCGCAGGTCCACCCTCGCGATCAGGACCGAGCCCAGGCGCGTCCTTTGTATAGTAGCCTGCATCATCAACCGGGAACGGGATCGTGGTGTCGATACCCCGCTCCCTTAAAAGCGGAGCACCATCGATCCACGCCTCGAAATCCTCGCGGCCGTGGCTGGGGGCGGTGTGGACAAAACCCGTACCGGCATCATCGGTAACGTGATCACCGGGAAGCATAGGCACCGGAAATTCATAGCCGCCGCCAAGACCCTTGAACGGATGCGCAAGCGTCAGCGCGCCGAGTTTATCGCTGGAAACATCGCGTAGGCGCTTGTACTCAAGCTTGGCTTTGGCGAAGGATTCTTCGGCCAGCGAGTCAGCAAAGATCAGCTTCTCACCAGGGCGAGGACCAAAATCATTCTCTGCCGAGGTAACTTCGTAGAGGCCATATGACCCTCGCGGCGAATATGCGACGGCGCGGTTTCCCGGGATGGTCCAGGGAGTCGTCGTCCAGATGACGACGCAAGCGTCGTCCAAACTGGCGCTGCCAACCACCGGAAACTTCACCCAGATCGTGTCGCTCTCGTAGTCCTGATATTCGACTTCGGCCTCGGCCAATGCCGTGCGCTCGACCACCGACCACATCACGGGCTTCGAGCCACGATAGAGCTGGCCGGACATCGCGAATTTCAACAACTCGCCTGCGATCCGGGCTTCGGCGTGGAAGTTCATCGTCGTGTAGGGGTTTTTGAAGTCCCCTATCACGCCAAGCCGCTGGAACTCGTCGCCCTGCACGTTGATCCAGTTCGCAGCGAACTCGCGGCATTCCTTGCGGAACTCGTTGACCGGAACTTCATCCTTGTTCTTGCCCTTGGCGCGGTACTGCTCCTCGATCTTCCATTCAATCGGCAAACCGTGGCAGTCCCAGCCAGGAACATAGTTGGAATCGTATCCGCGCATCTGGAACGAGCGGGTGATGACGTCCTTGAGGATCTTGTTCAGCGCATGGCCGATATGGATGTTGCCGTTGGCGTAGGGCGGGCCGTCGTGCAGCACATATTTCGTGCGCCCGGCCGCATCCTCGCGCAGTCGCTTGTAGAGATCCATTTCCTGCCAGCGCTTGACCAGCAAGGGCTCTTTTTCAGGCAGACCGGCACGCATCGGGAATTCCGTCTGCGGCAGGTAGAGTGTCTTGGAATAGTCGATCGTTTCCGCTGTGTCGTTCATCAGTTCGCCATATGGATTGCCGAGCCGAAATCGGCTTTGGGCGTTGACCTATCATGATCTGGAAAAAGCGCGAGATATGCGCGCCATAATTCCCGGCTGCACCGGCGACCGAGTTTCAACTCAGGCCGCCCGGAACACCGGGCTGGTAATTCGTATCGCAGACGCGATTTGGCGCGACAGGCAGGTCATGCCAGCGCTTCTAACCGATGACCGGCCAAGAATAAAGCACTGCCTTCTCCTTGCCTCGACCAAAATCGGGCCAGAACATCACATCGAGAAGTCGAAGCGATAGCTGGTCGAAACGCCGATCATGAACTGGTCACGCGAACCACGCTCCTGCACCAGGCTGGAGTCGGCTGCCGGCCCCATCAAACGCGAATACTCGCCAAACAAGCTTGCCGTAATCGGGTCAGTGACCTTCCACGTAATCGCGCCGCCGACGCCTGCCGACTTGATGCCGCCACCCGGATTATATGCGCTAAGCCCCGATGCGAGGGATTCCGCGGCACTGACGCCGTAGTAGGCGTCGAAATATTTGGAAGAAGCGACAGACACGCGAGGTCCGCCCGAGATACGAACGTCGGGCGTCACGTCAAAGAATGCGTCAGCAGCGATATCTGCGACAAAGCCGCTGTGAGAGCGAATGCCGTGCCTTAGTTCGCCGCGCAGCCGCATCCAGTCAAATGGATAGACTTCGAAGAAGCCGCCGACTTCTCCACCCCAGCGCACTGGGTCGAGGCCGCGCAACTCATCCGCGTCATTATCGCGGCCCCAAAGGAATTTGCCCGTCAAACCCGCACGCACGCCGCCATCATCAACCAGCGACAGTGAAATGTTGTCGTTGCGCGATGAAAAGCGAACCGGATTGCCGGCCTTACCTAGTGAAATGATCGGCGAGGCGCTGAGCAGATACTTCTTGCTGCCTTCAAAGTTCGGCGCGACCATTCCAGTGGCGCCAAGCGTCAGGTACCAGTCACCTGACAGCCAGCCGCCAATTCCCTCACCGGCATTGGAAATCGTGGTGAAACCCAGCAGCATCGCTGTTGCAAACGCGGGGATCATTTTCATTTTATGCTGGCCTCGCCGTTACGCCGGACAATGGGAGTAAGGCAACTCTTGCGCGAAGGTCGGTAAAATTTGATTTAAATCTGCAATGATCCTGCAAATGCCGGTGGTGCTGGACCCGCATCGCTACACGCGATAGTTTCATACCCGTGAGTTTGAAACGTCTTTGGAGTGGCAACATGGCTTTTCAGAACGACACGCTCAAGAACGCCATCGGGCAGGCGCGCGACAAATGGGGATGGTTCGTCGCGCTCGGTGTTCTATTGTTGATCCTAGGCGGCATCGCATTTGCCAACCTCTTCGTCGCCACCGTCGCGTCGGTGTTTTTCGTCGGCTGGCTGATGCTGATTTCCGGCGTCATCGAGATCGTCCACGCCTTCGGCGTCAAAACCTGGGGCCGCTTCTTCTACTGGCTGGCCAGTGGTCTGCTCTATGCCTTCGCCGGCTTTTTCGCCTTCTACAATCCGCTGCTTGCTTCCACAGTGCTGACCTTCATGCTGGCCGTCGCGCTCGTGGCGTCAGGCGCACTGAGAGCCTGGGTCGGCTACGAACACCGCGAACAGCGCGGCTCGGGCTGGATCATCATTGCAGGCATCGTCACCGTGCTTGCCGGCCTCGTCATAGCAATGGGCTGGCCAGTCAACAGTATTTGGATACTTGGGCTGTTCCTTGCCATCGACCTGATTTTCCAGGGATGGACTTTCATCGCGTTCGGCTTGGCGCTGAAGAAGTAGCCGCGCGCTCAAAAGGCGATCGCAGCATCCAGTTCCGACAGCGGTCGCACGCCGGCCAGTAGCGCCCTCGCCTCGGTTTCGTCGCGCTTCATCTGCGCGACGAGCGGATCGAGCCCGTCGAATTTCACTTCGCCGCGCAGGTATCCGAAGAACGAGACATCGCAGACCTCGCCATAGAGATCACCCGAGAAATCGAACAGGAATGTCTCAAGCAGCGGCGCGCCATTGTCATCGACGGTCGGCCGACGACCGAAGCTTGCCACAGCGTCATGAAGCGTTCCGTCAGCGCGCCGAAAGCGAACGGCATAAATGCCTTCCTTCAACGCCGTCTCGGCCGGCAGGCGCATGTTGGCGGTAGGGAAACCAAGCGTGCGGCCGAGCTTCTGGCCGCCTACCACCTCGGCCTGCACGGTAAATCGATAGCCAAGCAGGCCCGCTGCCTGCACGACATCGCCTTCGGACAGCAATGAGCGGATCCGGCTTGACGAGACGATGCATGCATCCTCGTCACGGAATGCATCTACCAGGGTTACGCCGAAACCGTTTCGCGTACCCGCGTCCATCAGATAGGCCGGTCCGCCTTGCCTGTCCTTGCCAAAATGGAAGTTGAAGCCTGTTACGGCGTGGCTGATGCCGAGATTGGCCTTCAGAATTGAGTTTACGAAGCTTTCCGCCGAATTCGCCGAAAACTCGCGCGTGAATGCTTGTTCCACCACCGCCGCGAATCCGAGCTTGGACAGCAATTTCGCCTTCATTGCCGGCGGCGTCAGCACAAACAGCGGCAAATCCGGCCGGAAAACCTTGCGCGGGTGCGGATCGAAGGTCAGCACCAGAGCCGGCACGCCCTGCTTTTGCGCTTGGTCCAATGCCCGGCTGAGCACGGCCTGATGGCCACGGTGAACGCCGTCAAAATTGCCGATCGCAACGACACCGCCCCTCAGGCTCTCGGGAAGCGGCTGGTCTCCGGGCAGTCGCTCGCACATTTCGCCGACGCCGCTCAACGAAGCCGGGGCATCACCGCCACCGGGCGGTAGCCGTATTTGGAGAGGAACGCGGCCAGCAGTTCCGGGTCCGGCGCCAGCGGATCACCATAGTCGCGGGCATGGATGCCACCCGAGACATACAGCACGTCGAAACCGTTGTCGGCAGCACCCTTGATGTCGGTCATCATGCCGTCACCAATCGCAAGCACTTCGCTGCGAACAAGCTCACGTCCGACGATCTCCGATGCGGCCTTTAGTGCCACCTTGTAGATGGGTGCATGGGGCTTGCCGGCAATCAGCGTGCGTCCGCCAAGTTGGCTGTAGTCGCGGGCCAAAGCGCCTGCGCACCAGATCAAGCGATCGCCGCGCTCCACCACGATATCTGGGTTGGCGCAGATGAAAGGCAGGTTGCGCGAGCGGAAGCGGAAAAGCAGATCCTTGTAGTCTTCCGGCGTCTCCGTCTCGTCGTCGAACAGGCCGGTGCAGACGATTGCCTGCGCCTCGAATTCCTCGACCAATTCAACGCCAAGCCCGTCATAAATATTGGCGTCGCGGTCGGGTCCAAGATGAAAAATTTTCCTGGGCCCTTCCGCAATGAGATCGCGCGTCACATCGCCCGAACTGACCACCTTGTCGAAACTACCTTCCGGCACGCCGATGAAACGCATCTGGTCAATGACATCGCCGCTGAGGCGCGGCGAGTTGGTAATCATCACCACTGCCAGGCCATCTGCCCGCGCCTTTGCCAATGCCGCCGCCGCGGCAGGAAAGTGCGTCTCGCCATTGTGCACGACACCCCACACATCGCACAAAAGCGCAGCGTAGCGGGGCGATATATTGTCGAACGATGCAATTATTCCGGGGTGGGCCGTCATACTGTTTTTCGAACCTGTCGCTGGAAATATCACGGTCGAAAGCCGTTTGTGAGGCTCGAAGTAGCCGATGCGCCCGAGACTGTCACCAGCTTTCCTCTCGAGGCCGGAAAAGCCATGGTTAACTGAAGGGAAATGCCAAGCTTCATTTTGATGGGATTCCGCGAACACGAAATTTAATCATTTCTGTCATTTTGTTGCTGCGAATTGGGCTTGGCAGGGGTCACGAAGCCGATGTTCCTGAAATTCCGTAAAGACACGCGCGGCAACTACGCACTCGTAACGGCGCTCGTAATGGCGCCGATGATGGGAGCCTTGGCGATTGCCGTGGATTACACCGAGATGTCCCGCCAACGGCTGGATACGCGCAACGCGCTTGACGCCGCCAACATAGCGACTGCGCGGCAACTCCAGTCCGGAGCTACCGAAACGCAGGCGAAAGCGTATGCGTTGACCTTCTTCCGGGCAAACCTTCGCCATGTTCAGCCCGGAAAAACGACACTCAATGTCACGCTGCCTAGCAACGCCGTTGGCGGCGGCGAAATGAGGATGTGTGCGGACCTGGTCTACTCACCCTATTTCCTCCCGGCTGCAGCCAGGCTGATAGGCAAAGACTCCAGTGATTTCCAGTTCACGACCTGCTCTCAGGTTCGGCTGAAGAACTCGTTGGAAGTGGCCCTTGTTCTCGACAATTCGGGATCGATGGACGACAAGGTGGCATCTTCGACGAAGAGCCGCATGGAACTGCTGAAAGCGGCAGCGAAGCAACTTGTCGACACGATTTCCAAACAGGCCGACATGATGAAGCAGGTGGAAAAGCCTGTGCAGTTCGCGGTCGTGCCGTTTGCTGCATCGGTGAATGTCGGAGCCCAATTTGAGACTGCCGCATGGATGGATACGACTGGCGCTTCGCCTGTACATCATGAAAATGTCGATTGGTCAGTCATGACCCAGGCACGCGACGCAAACCAGTACGCGCAGAAGGTAGGCGACGTCTGGATGGCTCGCGGCTCCACTTGGGATGCCACCCAGAAAGACAAACCGCTGACCAGATTTTCGCTCTTCAAACTTTTGAAGAAGCAAACCGGCTCTCATAAGGAAAACGGCAAGACGATCATCGACTATGGTCCCGTGGCTTCGTGGAGTGGATGTGTGGAAGCGCGACCTGCGCCCTATAACATCGACGACACCTTACCGGTAACGGCTAAGCCGGAAACTTATTTCGTACCGATGTTCGCGCCGGACGAGACCGGCAACATATGGACCAAACAGTCGAATGGTACGATCAAGACCTTCAGCATGAACAACAGCTGGTGGGACGACAACGGCGACACCTCAACGACTACAACGGCGGCAGTTCAACTTGCGCGACAGAAAAATACCCTCAAGTACATAATGCCTGGCCCGCTCGGCCTAGCCGCGTTGCCTGCTCCGATCAGTGGTGGGCCTAACTACATGTGCACCACAAGTGCGATCACCCCGCTGCAGGATGTGACCAAAACCGACGGCAAAACCAAGGTAAACTCGGCAATCGATGGAATGGCCGCTGTTGGTGCGACCAACGTGCCTGAAGGCATGGCGTGGGGCTGGCGGGTGCTGTCACACGGCGAGCCCTTCAGCGAAGGTCGTTCTGAAGTAGAAAAAGGCAATGACAAGGTCATCATCGTGCTGACCGATGGTGCGAACACCTACTATACGCCAGGCTATTTCGGCAACAACGACTATGCCGGCAACAAATCCAGTTATTCCGCATACGGATACACTGGAACAAAGTACCAGAACGGCGACACCCGCCTGTTTATGGGAACCAGCTCCAGCGTGGTGAAATCAGGCACCAGTGCTTATACGGAAAGCAACTATTCGACAGCGCTGAACGAGCAGTTCGCAAAGCTGTGCGACAATGCCAAGTCCAACAATCTGATCGTCATGACGGTGGCGCTGGATCTCGACTCCAAGAAGACGGCTGAAGCCGCCCAGATTGCCGCTTTGAAGAAGTGTGCTTCCGACTCCCGGTATCGCAAGGACCCTACCGATCCCAGCAAGCCGGACAAAATGTTCTGGAACGCAACCAGCTCGACGCTTGAAGCCGACTTCAAGAAGATCGCCGACGAACTGTCCAACCTGCGTATCGTAGGCTGATCAATTAGTTCGAACCTCCAATCGCCCCGCCAACCGGCGGGGCTTTTTTTGTCTGAGACGGGGCTTTGGTTAACGGCCACTGAACTGCGGCCCTTCAAATCAACGCTCCGTTAATACCTGTCTTTCAGCATTTGCTGGCAGAATGGATGCTTGACATCTCTATCCGGCGGGGGCCGTGATTATCATGCTTGCATCCTGGCGTGCGTTCTGGAGCGACACGCGCGGTCACTACGCTCTCATGACGGTAATCGCCATGGTCCCAATTATGGGTGCGGTTGCCCTCGCGGTAGACTATAGCGAGATGGTGCGCCAGAAGCAGAACGTTGCCAACGCGCTTGATGCCGCCAACATCGCAACAGCCAGGCGTATCGTAGAAGGGGCAACAGACGATCAGTTGCGCGCCTATGCGCTCGACTTCTTTCATGCCAACTTGAATGGCGTCAATCCGGCCGATACGTCTCTTAGCGTAAAACTGCCCGACAGCACCGTAGGCGGCGGTACGCTCAAGCTGACGGCCAATCTGAACTACAAGCCCTATTTCTATCCTGCTTTCGCACAAATGATGAAAGAGGACACCGAGACGGTAAACCGCAAGATTTCCGTGGATGTCGATTCGGAAGTGCGCCTCAAAAACACGCTGGAAGTTGCGCTCGTGCTCGACAACTCCGGTTCCATGACCAGCTATGGTACAGGTTCTGGCCAGCGGCGCATCGACCTGCTGAAGGATGCGGCCAAGCAACTGGTCGATACGCTGGCACTACAGGCAAACCAGATCAAGCAAGTGGAAAAGCCTGTACAGTTTGGGCTGGTGCCATTTGCCGCTTCGGTGAATGTCGGGCCGCAAAACGACAGCAGTTCATGGATAGATATTGCCGGCCTGTCGCCAGTCCATAACGAGAATTTCGACTGGTCGACGCTCTCGGCATCGGACAAGCGCGCATCCAAGGACGGCTTCGGTATCTGGCGCAAGGTGGGTACCGGCTGGGGTACCGAAGAAGGAGAGATGCTCACGCGTTTCTCGCTCTACAAAGACATGAAGGTGGTCACCAGCCATGAGCGTGTCGTTGCAAGCGAACGCGTCGTCTGCGACGAATACCGCTCTAACAACACCTGCAGGCGCAGCCACAAAGAGTACGACTACGTGGACACCTATGGGCCTTTTGCCAGTTGGCAGGGTTGTGTCGAAGCCCGCCCCTACCCTTACAATATCGATGACGCCCCGGCCTCAGGCGGGCCTAACAACACAGGTATCGGTTTCGGCGACCCGGCGACAATGTTTGTCCCGATGTTTGCTCCGGACGAACCCGGCAACCACTGGAAACTGACCCAGGACCCGGATGAAGCCGCGCCAAAAACATATAGCGCGGCCAATAGCTGGTGGAACGATGACCCTTCCAGCAGTACGGGAAAGACACGCCAGAGCAACATGGCCAAATATTTTCAGGTGCGATCCTACGACGCCCCTGTCCTCAAGGCTGGCGCTGGTCCCAACTATAGCTGCACTACCAAACCCCTGACGCCTCTGACCGATGTCACCACGCCCGAAGGTCTCGAAACGATCAAGACCGCCATCGACGGCATGGCGGCAAACGGCAATACCGATGTACCCGAAGGTATGGCCTGGGGGTGGCGCATCTTGTCCCATAGCGAACCGTTCACGCAGGGGCGCGCTGAAACGGAAAAGGGTAACGACAAGGTCATCATTGTTTTGACGGATGGCGAAAACACCTATTCCGTGCCCGGTAGCGATCCAGCCGGCAACAAGTCGACTTACGCGGCCTACGGCTATACCGGCGTAGGCTACAATGGAACGGCAACGACACGTCTGTTTTCAGGTACTTCCAGCGCCATTGGTGCTCTCAACTATTCCAGTAGCAACTATACCAACGCACTGAACGAACAGATGACCAAGCTTTGCGAAAACGCGAAAGCGGGCAAGGTCATCGTCATGACCGTTGCACTCGACCTGTCGACCAGCAATACAAGCGAAAACAAGGCAATCGAAGCGCTGAAGGCCTGTTCATCTGAATCGCGGTTCCGAAAAGATTCCGCTGATCCCAGCAAGCCGGCCAAGCTGTTCTGGAACGCGACGGGTGCCTCGCTGGCGAAGGATTTCGAGGAGATTGGCAACGAACTGTCCAACCTCCGCATCATCAGTTGAAACCACGGCTATATCCCAGCCTCGATAGCCGCCAGCATTAGCTGGGCAGCCATGTTCTTTTCCGCACTGCCCGGCAAAAGCCATGATCGCTTGCCTATCAAGCGGAATGAAAATCACTCGCATTGAAGCGCAATCTACGGAATCGGACCCGCCCCTTCGCCTGGATCGCCGCATGGTCATCACCGGGGCCGGTCTGCTTACCCTGTCCGCGCTTGCCGGTTGCGGCACGATGGTGCCGACAGGTTCAGGCGCCGGCGCCTCCAGATCCGCAGCCGGCACGCTCGCAGATATCCGTAGTGCCAAGAACTTGTCGAAGCTTGCTCCCGATAGCCAGCTGGAAAAGGCAGCCCTTCAGCAGGCCGGCTACATGGCCAGCGCGAAGCGCATGACGCACACGACTGGCTGGGGCAAGGATTTTGCCTCACGAGTGAACGGCAATCACATCGAAGGTGCGGCCGCCGAAAACATCGCCGAGGGGCGAATGGATATTGGCAGGCTGTTCGACATGTGGATGAACTCGCCGCCACATCGCCGCAACATTCTGGATGCTCGCTTCACCCGCTTCGGGTTGGCCTATGTCAGCGATG
>MKRZ01000115.1:0-8161 GCA_001897075.1 Mesorhizobium sp. 61-13
CAGTGCAGAAGCAGATCGTCGACCTGCTGCGCAAATTGCAGGCGAGCCACAACCTGTCCTATCTCTTCATCAGCCATGATCTTGCGGTGGTGAGGGCAATGGCCGACTACATTATCGTCATGAAGCAGGGAAGGATTGTCGAAGAGGGGCCGACCGAGGAAATTTTCAGCAGTCCGCGCGATATCTACACGCAGACGCTGATGGCCGCGGCGGTTGATTCCACGCGCTTTCGGCTGAGCGCCTGAGGCGATCCGGAAAGCGCAGATTTTTCAGGAGATCGTTCTGGTCGGAGTGGCAGGATTTGAACCTGCGACCCCATCGTCCCGAACGATGTGCGCTACCAGACTGCGCTACACTCCGCGACCAGACGCCGGGCTTATAACCCCCGGAATTTGTTCCTGCAAGCGGCACGGCCGCACAAATTGACGCGTTATTGCGAATGTCTGCAAAGCGGCAATTGAGGCATCGAAATAACCCGACCTTAAAGGCTTGCGTGCTACGCCACGGGCAGCATGCGCGGTTCATGGGCCGCATATATCCATGCGCCGTGGAGCCTTTCTGTTGACCCTGACCATAACTGGCCAAGCACTGCCCAACACGTTTGCGTTTGAAACAACCGCGCTCGTCAAAGCGTCGGGATTTCGCGAATATGATGCGCGCTGGTGGTTCGGGCATCCGGGGTCCGACAAGGCGCCGGAACTCAACCTGATCGGTGTACAGGCCCTCGGCATGGGGTTGGCAACGCTGATCCGCCGGATGGGCGTCGGCCCCGAAATCGTCACCGGCCACGATTTTCGGTCGTACTCGCTTGGTATCAAGCTGGCGCTCGTTTCCGGCCTAATGGCTGCGGGCGCCAAGGTCAAGGATATCGGGCTTACGCTGTCGCCGATGGCTTACTTCGCCCAGTTTGCGCTCGATGCGCCGTCGGTCGCGATGGTGACGGCCTCGCATAACGAAAACGGCTGGACGGGCGTGAAGATGGGTGCAGAGCGTCCGCTGACGTTCGGTCCCGATGAAATGGCAGCGCTGAAAAAGATTGTGCTTGCCGGCGATTTCGATCTGGTTGGCGGCGGATCGTATGAATTCGTCAGCGGCTTTCGCGATGTCTATCTGGCCGACGTTGTCAGGCACACGAAAATCAGCCGCAAACTGAAGGTGGTGGCCGCTTGCGGCAACGGCACGGCGGGAGCCTTTGCCCCGGAAGCGCTGGCCCGCATCGGCTGCGAAGTGATCCCGCTCGATGTCGAGCTTGACCATAGCTTCCCGCGCTACAACCCGAACCCGGAAGACATGCAGATGCTGCACGCCATCCGCGACAAGGTGCTGGAGACGGGAGCCGATGTTGGCCTGGGCTTCGACGGCGACGGCGACCGCTGCGGCGTGGTCGACAATGAAGGCAATGAGATCTTTGCCGACAAGATCGGCGTCATGCTCGCCCGCGACATTTCGCGCGACCATCCGGGATCGACCTTCGTGGTTGATGTGAAATCGACCGGACTGTTCAAAACCGATCCCGGCCTGAAGGCCAATGGAGCGGCGACCGATTACTGGAAAACCGGGCACTCCTACATCAAGCGGCGCGTGGCCGAGCTTGGCGCAATTGCCGGTTTCGAGAAATCCGGCCACTTCTTCTTCAACCCGCCGATCGGAAGGGGTTACGACGACGGGCTGGTGACGGCGCTTGCCGTTTGCCGGATGCTCGACCGCAACCCGGCCAAGAGCATGGCGGACCTCTATCACGATCTGCCTTTGACCTATGGCACGCCGACCATGTCGCCGCACTGCGATGACGATGTGAAATACGGTGTTGTCGAACGCGTTACTGCCGAAATGAACCGGATCAGGGCGGAGGGAAGGCCGTTCGCCGGCCAGCAGATTGTCGAGCTGATAACCGTCAATGGCGTGCGCATAGTTGCCGAGGACGGCACCTGGGGGCTGGTGAGGGCGTCGTCGAACAAGCCGGAGCTTGTCGTGGTGGTGGAGAGCCCTGTTTCATCCGACCGCCGCCGGGAGATGTTCGCAACACTCGACGAAGTCTTGCGCCGCAGCCCGGAAGTCGGCCCGTACAATCAGACCTTCTGATGATGAGGGCCTGTGAAGTGGAAATGCAATGAGTGAACGCATCGTCAGTTTCATCATGAGCGGCGGCGTCGGCTCGCGCCTGTGGCCGTTGTCGCGCGAAGACAATCCCAAGCAGTTCCATGACCTCGCCGGCGACGGCTCGATGCTGGTCAAGACCGTGCAGCGGCTGAAATCCCGCCTGATGGGCGAAACGCCTGTTTTCCTGATCGCCTCCGAGCGGCACGCGTCGCGAATCCATGCGGATCTGGGCGGGGTGGATTGGTCGGGCGGCGGCGTGCTGTTCGAACCGGCTGGCCGCAACACGGCGGCAGCCGTTGCACTGGCGACGCTGCGGACGCTGGCGCAGTTCGGCGACAGTCTCGTTCTGGTGGTGCCCTCCGACCATGAAATCTCCACGACGAAGGAATTCTGGGCAAGCGTCGAAAAGGGCGTGGCGGCGGCTCGCGACGGTCGCCTCGTGGTGTTCGGCATCAAGCCGGACCATCCCGAAACCGGCTATGGCTACATCGAGGCCGGCGATGCGAAGGACGGCGTTCTCGATGTTTCGCGCTTTGTCGAGAAGCCGGATATCGAAACGGCGAAAAGCTATGTCGCGTCGGGGCGCTTTTACTGGAACGCCGGCATCTTCCTGTTTCGCGCCAGCGCGATGCGCGACGCGTTCCTGTCTTTCCAGCCGGACATATGGGAAGCGACGGAGAGGGCCTTCACAGCTTCGACCAGCGACCTTTCCGGGCTCTATATGCCGGACGACCTCTACGCGGCCATTCCTTCCATTTCCATCGACTATGCGGTGATGGAACGGGCTAGGCACATCGCCATGGTTCCGGCGAGTTTCCGCTGGAGCGACTTGGGTTCGTGGCAGTCGCTGCTCGATGTCGGGCCGGCGGACGAAAACGGCAATGTCATCATTGGCGACGTCGTGGCGATCGACTGCGAAAATTCGTACATCCGAAGCCAGGGGCGGCTTTTGTCGGCCGTCGGCCTCAAGGACACGGCAATTGTCGCGACATCCGATGCGACCTTTGTCGCGCCGGTCAGCCACAGCCAGAATGTGCGCAAGGTGGTGGAGCAACTGGAGAAAAGCGGCCGGCTGGAGACGCGCTTCACGCCTGCTCACGATAGGGTTGTCGACAGCGGCGCATGGCGCAACCGGGTGCGGCACTGGCTGTTCGAGGAGGCTTTGCCACTGTGGTCCACGACGGGCGTGGACGACGCGCATGGCGGCTTCCACGAAGCTTTGGGCCTGGACGCCGCACCGCTCGCCAAGCCGAAGCGCATGCGCACGTTGGCCCGGCAGGTTTATGGCTTCGCGGTTGCCAAGGCGCGGGGCTGGGAAGGCCCTGCCGACCGCCTCATTGCCCACGGCCTTGCCTTCATGGCCAAGGGCCGAACCGACAGTGGCGGCTGGATACGCACGTTCAACGTGGACGGTTCGGTGGCCGATGCGGCAGAGGATGCCTACGATCATTCCTGCGTGCTTCTGGCGCTGGCGCACGCGCACATGTGCGGCAATCCGGACGCGCTTCGTCTGGGACGGGAGACTTTTGCCTTCCTTGATGGCCATCTGGAGGACGACAGCCTGGCGGGCTTCCTCGAAACGCCGAACGGTCACGGCCTGCGCCGGTCCAACCCGCACATGCATCTGCTCGAGGCTTTTCTTGCCTGGCATGCCGCGACCGGCGACCGGACGTATTTGCGCCGCGCGGCACGGATTATCGATCTGTTCCGCAGCCACTTCTTCGACGCCGAGAGCTGGACGATCGGCGAGTATTTCGACGATGGCTGGCACCGGGCAGGTGATGGCAAGGGCGATTGGACCGAACCGGGGCACCACTTCGAGTGGGCTTCGCTGCTGGTCGATTTTTCAGCGCGCAGCGGGCAGGCGAACCTGACCGCATACGCCCGCAAGCTTTACGCATCTGCGGTAGCAAACGGCCTCAATCGTTCGACGGGTCTCGCCTATGGCGCAGTCTCGCGCCAAGGCATGCCGCTCGATCTGGTGTCGCGAAGCTGGCCGCAGAGCGAGGCGATCAAGGCCTCGATTGCGCTTGACGGAACCGGTGGACCGGACCTTAAGCCGGAGATCGAGGCGCGTGTCGGGCGGCTGTTCCGCTGGCACATCGATCCGGCACCGCTTGGACTGTGGATAGACCGTATCGACGAACGCGGCCGCTCGCTGGCGACCGAAGTGCCGGCCTCGATTTTCTACCACCTGGTCTGCGCGCTGACGCAGTATTTGGATGCTACGTCGGATCACGCTCAGTAGGGGCTGGCGACGTCGCCCGTCTCGACATAGACCGACTTGATCTGCGAGTAGAGTGCAAGGGCGGCAAGCGAGTTCTCGCGGCCGATGCCGGACTGCTTGAAGCCGCCGAAAGGCATTTCGACCGGAGTCAGGTTATAGGCGTTGATCCAGCAGGTGCCGGCTTGCAGGTCGCCGATGACGCGATGCGCGCGCGGCAAATCCCTGGTGAAAACGCCGGCGGCGAGGCCGAATTCCGTATCGTTGGCGCGCGCGATGACCTCGTCTTCATGGTCGAAGGAAAGCACGCTCATCACCGGGCCGAATATTTCCTCGCGCGCGATGCGCATGGTGTCCTTGACGCCGGTGAACACGGTCGGCTCGATGAAGCAGCCGCCATCGAAGCCCTGCAGCGCGGGGATGCTGCCGCCGCAGGCAAGCGTCGCCCCTTCGTTGCGGCCTATCGAGATGTACTCGACGACCTTGTCGCGCTGCGCCTTGTTGACGAGCGGGCCCATCTGGGTTTCCGGGTCGAGCGGATCACCGATGCGGATTTTCTTGGTGCGCTCGACAAGGCGTTCGACGAAGCGGTCGTGGATGCCTTTCTGTACGAAGACGCGGGTGCTGTTGGAGCAGACCTGTCCTGTCGAATAGAAGTTGCCGAGCATGGCCCCGCCGATGGCGTTTTCGAGATCGGCATCGTCAAAGACGATCAGCGGTGACTTACCGCCGAGTTCCATGGTGGCGTGCTTCATCTTGGAGCCGGCAAGCGACAGCACCTTCTTGCCCGTGGGGACCGAGCCCGTCACCGAAACCTTGGCCACGGCATCGTGGCCGACCAGCGCAGCGCCGACATCGCCATAGCCCTGCACGACATTGAAGAGGCCATCCGGCAGGCCGGCTTCGGAATAGATTTCGGCCAGCGCCAATGCGGAAAGCGGCGTGTTTTCCGATGGCTTGAACACCATGGCATTGCCCATGGCGAGCGCGGGTGCCGACTTCCAGCCGGCGATCTGGATCGGATAGTTCCATGCGCCGATGCCGACGCAGACGCCGAGAGGTTCGCGGCGCGTGTAGGCAAACGGGCCGCCGAGGTCGATGAACTCGCCGTTGAAGGTAGCGACGGCGCCCGCAAAGAACTCGAGGCAATCCGCCGCCGAGGGGGCATCGGCGACCAGCGTTTCCTGGATGGCCTTGCCGGTATCGAGCGTTTCGAGGCGGGCGAGGACGCTGTTGCGCTCACGCAAAATGTCGGCGGCACGGCGCAGGATGCGGCCGCGCTCCACCGGCTTCATGCGCGCCCACGCGCCTTGCGCCTCGCGGGCTGCTTCGACGGCCAGTTCGACGATGTTGGGCGTCGCAGAATGCAGCGTGGCAATCGTCTCGCCTGTCGCCGGATAGATTACGGGCAACTCGGCTCCGCGCTCGTCATCGACGTAGCGCCCGTTGATGTAGTGCGAGGCCGTGGGTTGGGCGCGCATACTCTCTCCATTCGTCCGTTGTGGCCGGGCGCGTAAAAGCGCCGGCAATCATGGCCTATCTGTCCGAGACCTGCCAGCGTGGATTGATCCACGGTTCCTGGTTCGAGGGGGCGAGCGGCTGGCGTCCGAGGATATGATCGGAGGCCTTTTCGCCGGTCATGATCGAAGGCCCGTTGAGGTTGCCGTTGGTGACGCGCGGGAAGATCGAGGAATCCGCAACGCGCAATCCCTCGACCCCGATGACGCGGCATTCGGGATCGACGACAGCCATCAGATCATCGGCCCGCCCCATGCGGCAGGAGCCGCAGGGGTGATAGGCGCTCTCCACATGCTGGCGGATGAAATCGTCCAGCTGTTCGTCCGACTTCACGTCTGCCCCGGGCGAGATTTCCTTGCCGCGGAAGGGATCGAAGGCAGATTGCGCGAATATGTCCCGCGTCAGCCGGATGCAGTGGCGGAAGTCCGCCCAATCGTCTGGGTGCGACATATAGTTGAAGCGTATAACCGGCTTGTCCTTGGGGTCGGGCGAACGCAGCGAGATCGAGCCCCGCGACTTGGAGCGCATCGGTCCGACATGGGCCTGGAAGCCATGCGACTTGGCTGCCGCCTTACCGTCATAACGTACTGCGGCGGGGATGAAATGGTACTGGATGTCGGGATAGTCGACGCCCGGCGCCGAGCGCAGGAAAGCCGCTGCCTCGAAGTGGTTTGTCGCTCCAAGCCCGCTCTTGAAGAACAGCCAGCGCGCGCCGATGAGCGCCTTCGAAAATGGATTGAGGACGGAGTGCAGCGTGATCGGCTTGATCGATTCTTGCTGGATGTAGAGTTCGAGATGGTCCTGAAGGTTCTGGCCAACACCCGGCCGGTCGGCCACGACTGCGATGCCGTTTTCCTTGAGATGCGCGGCAGGGCCGATGCCAGATTGCAGCAGGATCTTGGGCGAATTGATGGACGAGGCGGCGAGGATGACTTCACGCCTTGCCTTAACGACCTGAATCTTTCCGTGAGCTTCGATTTCGACGCCGGTTGCGCGTTGATTCTCTATTGTTATGCGCCGGGCGAAGCCTTTGACCAGACTCACATTTTGCCGCTTCAGCGCCGGTCGCAAATAGGCATTTGCGGCGGACCAGCGCCGACCCTTGTAGATGGTCTGCTCCATCGGGCCGAAGCCTTCCTGCTTGGAGCCGTTATAGTCGTCGGTCAGTTCAAAGCCGGCCTGATTGCCCGCCTTGATGAAGGCGTTGTAGAGCGGATTGGTGCGCGTGCCGCGCTGGACATGCAGCGGCCCGCTGGTGCCGCGCCAGCCGTCCTCGCCGCCATCGCTGGCTTCCATGCGCTTGAAGTAGGGCAGGACGTCCGCATAGGCCCAGCCCGACGCGCCTTGTTCCGCCCAATGGTCGAAGTCGCGGGCATGGCCGCGCACATAGACCATGCCGTTGATCGACGACGATCCGCCGATGACCTTGCCGCGCGGCGTTGCCAGCACGCGCCCGCCAAGATGCGGTTCCGGCTCGCTCGAAAAACCCCAGTCATAGAGCGGCAGGTTCATGGGGATCGACAAGGCCGACGGCATCTGGATCAGCGGTCCGGCGTCTGTGACGCCATACTCGATGACGATGACCGAATGCTTGCCGTCTTCCGAAAGACGGTAGGCCATTGCCGAGCCGGCCGACCCTGAGCCGACGATTACGAAATCCGCTTCAAGCATGGTTCATATGCGCCATGAAATCGGCAAGGGAGACGTTGCCGCCGGTGGCCACGACCAAGACCGTCTTGCCCTTCACATCGACCTTGCCGTCGAGCAGGGCCGCAAGCGGCGCGGCACCCGAAGGTTCAAGCACCAGTTTCAGCCTTTCGAAGGCAATCTTCATCGCTTGGCGGACAGAAGCATCGCCAACCGTGACGCCTTGCACGCCAGCGGCCTTCACGGCAGCGAACGGGGCCTTGCCAGGTGCCCTTGCCATCAAGCCGTCGCAGATCGACTTCGGTCCGATCGGCATGGTTTCGATGGAGCCGTGAGACAGGGACGAACCCATGCCGTTGAAACCTTCCGGCTCGACGCCGATGGTCTGCGTTTTGGGCGAGAGATAGTGGAAGGCGAGCGAAACGCCGCCGATCAGGCCGCCGCCGCCAACCGAGCAGAACAGAAGATCGACACTGGCATCCTTCGCACCAAGTTGATCCAGCGCTTCGAGACCGGCACCAGCCTGGCCGGCAACGATCTGCGGGTCGTCGAAGGGGTGCAGGAGTGTCAGCCCCTCGGTTTCGGAAATCTCGCGCGCCTTGGCAGCCGCCACCTCTTCACGCGCACGCTCGCCATGGTCGGTAAGCACCACGCGCGCGCCGTAGCCTGCCG
>MKRZ01000115.1:8307-8583 GCA_001897075.1 Mesorhizobium sp. 61-13
AGTAAGCGCCGCGCGCCTTGAAGGAGCCGGCCCATTGCAGCGATTCCGGCTTGACGAAGACGCGGGCCGCACCCGTTTCGCGCGCAAGTGCCGTCGATTCCAAAAGGGGCGTGAGCTGCGTCGCCTTGGAGGTGACGGTGTAGGCTTTCCTGAGATCGTCCAGTGAAGGCACATAAGGGTCAGTCATCATTCACCTCGCGGAAAACGCTTCTGTTCTTCGAGTATGTTGAGATCCATGTGGTTGCGCATGTAGCGCTCCGACGCCTTTTGCAGCGG
>MKRZ01000116.1 GCA_001897075.1 Mesorhizobium sp. 61-13
AAATAGACGAAGTCGCGCAGGCCGCTGGACTGGCCGAACACGAGTTCCGCCCCGCAGGCCGAGGTAGCGTCGTTTTGCAGGTAGACGGGAAAGTCGCACAGTGCCTGAACATCGGTGCGCACATCGCGATGACGCCATTCATCCATGATCTGGCGCGGCGCGCCGGCGGTGTCGACCCAGTTCCACAATTCGAACGGCATGGCGATGCCGAGGCCGGCAATGCGCTTCTCCCGCCCGGCGTCGAGGCTGGCCCGCAGCTTTTCCATGCCGGAAGCGACGAAGGCCACCGTTTCGCGCGGCGTCGGGTAGCGGTAGGAAAGCTGTTCGGCCGCGCGCACCTTGCCGAGGAAATCGATCAGCACGAGCTCGGCGCTGCGCCGCCCGATCTTGAGGCCGATGAAATAGGCGCCGTCGGGGTTGAGCGCCATCGGGATCGAGGGCTGGCCGATCTTGCCGCGCTGGGGAGCCTGCCGCAACAGCAACCCGTCATCCTCAAGCTCGCGCATGATGACGGAAACCGTCTGCGCCGACAGCCCCGTCATGCGGGCGATATCGGATTTGGCGAGGCTGCCATGCTGGCGCACGAGCGAGAGCACGAGCCGCTCATTGTGGTCCCGCATCCCGCTCTGATTTGTGCCGCGATGAAATCGGCTTTCGGCCGGTTCAGGCGGGCTGTGCTTTGCAGTGCCGGTTTCCACCGAGCTCCTCCGCCAATCCCTCGCGTCCTTTTGCCAGAATGTGTGATGGACGCAACAGAGTCAATAATAAATAAGAGTGATTTAATTATTGACTCTTGTAAAGCCGTGGTGTTTGTTTTGTGCGAGGGCGCTGCCGGGAAGCATTGCATGCGCTCGCGTCAAGGCACCGGTATGAGCTGGCGCCGAATTGTTTTCTGGGAGGTTTCTTATGAGAATGTCTGCGTTCAGGACTGCACTGTTTTGCGCGTCTGCGTTTGGGCTCGTTGCTCTGGCTGCGCCTGCCTCGGCAGCCGATGTCAGCGCTTGCCTGATCACCAAGACCGACACCAACCCCTTCTTCGTGAAGATGAAGGAAGGTGCCGAGGCCAAGGCAAAGGAGCTCGGCGTTAATCTGAAGGCCTATGCCGGCAAGATCGACGGCGACAGCGAAAGCCAGGTTGCCGCGATTGAAAGCTGCATCGCCGATGGCGCCAAGGGCATTCTGCTCACCGCTTCCGACACGGCTGGCATCGTGCCTGCGGTGAAGAAGGCCCGCGACGCCGGAATTCTGGTCATCGCGCTCGATACGCCGCTTGAGCCGGCGGACGCTGCCGATGCGACATTTGCGACCGACAACCTTCTGGCCGGCGAACTGATCGGCAAGTGGGCTGCGGCCACCTTAGGCGACGCCGCCAAGGACGCCAAGATCGCCTTCCTCGACCTGACGCCGTCGCAGCCGACCGTAGATGTGCTGCGCGATCAGGGCTTCATGAAGGGCTTTGGTATCGACACCAAGGACATCAACAAGATCGGTGACGAGGACGATGCCCGCATCGTCGGCCACGACGTGACCAACGGCAATGAAGAAGGTGGCCGCAAGGCGATGGAAAACCTTCTCCAGAAAGACCCGGCAATCAATGTCGTGCACACCATCAACGAGCCAGCCGCTGCCGGCGCCTATGAGGCGCTCAAGGCCGTCGGCATGGAAAAGAACGTGCTCATCGTTTCCGTCGACGGCGGCTGCCCGGGCGTGAAGAACGTCGAGGCCGGCATCATCGGCGCGACCTCGCAGCAATATCCGCTGCTGATGGCGTCGCTCGGCATCGAGGCGATCAAGAAGTTCGCCGACTCCGGCGAGAAGCCGAAGAACACCGAAGGCAAGGCGTTCGTGGATACCGGCGTGGCTCTGGTTACGGCCAAGCCTGCTGCCGGTGTCGACTCCATCGACGTCGCGAAGGGCACCGAACTCTGCTGGGGTTGATATGACCCCTGCTTAGGCAGAGTATCGACTGGAGAGAGCGGTCTCGGCCGCTCTCTCGCATGTCGGTAGGCAGCAACTCCAGGGAGGAGGGCCGGGATGACTGACGCTTCGGCGCAGCGCGCGCAGCCACAGGAATTTGAAAAGGTTCTGACCGGTAGCGATACCTCGGTCGCGAAATTCGATGCGCATGAGCGGTCGGGGATCGAGAAAGTGCAGCACTTCCTGCACTCCAGTCCTGCGGCGGTTCCCCTTATCGTTCTGATCGTTTCGCTGCTGGTTTTCGCTTTTGTCATCGGCGGAAAGTTCTTTTCCGCCTTTTCGATGACGCTTATCCTGCAGCAGGTGGCGATTGTCGGCATCATCGGTGCCGCCCAGACCCTTGTTATCCTCACGGCCGGCATCGACCTCTCGGTCGGTGCGATCATGGTGCTGTCTTCGGTGGTGATGGGACAATTCACCTTCCGCTACGGACTTCCCGCGCCGATTTCCATTCTTTGCGGCTTTGCCGTGGGCGCGGCTTGCGGCTTCCTCAACGGATGGCTGGTAGCGCGCATGAAGCTGCCGCCGTTCATCGTGACGCTCGGCACCTGGCAGATCATACTGGCGACCAATTTCCTCTATTCGGCGAACGAGACCATCCGCGCGCAGGATATCGAGACGCAAGCGCCGATCCTTCAATTTTTCGGCCAGAACCTGCGGCTGGGCAACGCTGTCTTCACCTATGGCGTCATCGCCATGGTGCTGCTGGTCTTGCTGCTCTGGTACATCCTCAACCACACCGCATGGGGCCGCCATGTCTACGCGGTCGGTGACGATCCGGACGCTGCCGAACTCTCAGGCGTCAATGTCAGCCGCATGCTGATGTCCGTTTATGTCATTGCCGGACTGATTTGCGCGCTGGCCGGGTGGACCTTGATCGGTCGTATCGGCTCGGTGTCGCCGACCTCCGGCCAATTCGCCAATATCGAATCGATTACTGCCGTGGTGATCGGCGGCATCTCGCTGTTTGGAGGTCGCGGGTCGATCCTCGGCATGTTGTTCGGTGCATTGATCGTCGGTGTCTTCTCATTGGGGTTGAGGCTGATCGGCACCGATCCGCAATGGACCTATCTGTTGATCGGCGTGCTTATCATCGTTGCGGTCGCGGTTGACCAGTGGATCAGGAAGGTAGCTGGCTGATGGCACAGGAACCCATTCTAACCGGTCGCGGACTGGTCAAGCGCTACGGACGCGTGACCGCCTTGGACAATGCCGACTTCGATCTCTACCCCGGCGAAATTCTGGCGGTAATCGGCGACAACGGCGCCGGAAAGTCCTCGCTCATCAAGGCGATTTCCGGAGCTGTCACGCCCGATGAGGGCGAAATTAGGCTGGATGGCCAGGTGATTTCGTTCAAGTCGCCGATGGAAGCGCGCAATGCCGGTATAGAGACCGTCTACCAGAACCTGGCTCTTTCGCCGGCACTCTCGATTGCCGACAACATGTTCCTTGGCCGCGAAATCCGCCGCCCCGGTTTCATGGGGCAGTGGCTGAGGATGCTTGACCGGCCGGCGATGGAAAAGCGGGCGCGTGAAAAGCTGACGGAACTTGGCCTGATGACGATCCAGAACATCAGCCAGGCGGTGGAAACGCTGTCCGGTGGCCAGCGTCAGGGCGTGGCGGTGGCACGTGCTGCCGCCTTCGGTTCCAAGGTGGTTATCATGGACGAACCGACGGCTGCCCTTGGCGTCAAGGAATCGCGCCGCGTTTTGGAACTCATCCTCGATGTCAAAAAGCGCGGGCTGCCGATCGTGCTGATCTCGCACAACATGCCGCACGTGTTCGAAGTCGCGGATCGAATCCACATCCACCGGTTGGGCCGGCGGCTGACGGTCATCGATCCGAAGCAATACACCATGTCCGACGCCGTGGCCTTCATGACAGGCGCAAAGGCGCCTCCGGAAACGGCACTTGCGGCCTGATCTGGCAAAAATGCAGTGGAAGGCTTGCGTTTTTGGCGGAACTAAATCGATTGAATAATTGCGCGCGCCGATTAATAGTGGCGATGGAGTAGAGGCCGACGGCACAACCGGTGCTGGCGGAACGAATTCCAGGCGTCGAGAGGTGATATGACGCAAGTTATGACAGCCGAAGTTCCTGCACCGCTGCCGATTGACGCCGACCCCGCCACTCTTGCCGGGGAAGTTCTGAACGCGCTGAAGTATCGCCTGGGCAAGGACACCACCGTTGCCACCCAGTACGACTGGCTGACGGCCTCGATCAAGGTCGTTCGGGACCGCATCGTCGATCACTGGATCAGCGGCACCAAGGAAGCCTACGACCAGAAGGAAAAGCGCGTCTATTACCTGTCGCTCGAGTTCCTGATCGGGCGTTTGATGCGCGACGCGTTTTCCAATCTCGGGCTGATGGACAACATGCGCGCGGCGCTGTCGTCGCTCGGTGTCGATCTCGACGTTATCGCGGCGCTTGAGCCGGACGCAGCTCTAGGCAACGGGGGCCTTGGCCGTCTCGCGGCCTGTTTCATGGAATCGATGGCCAGCGTCGGCATACCGGCGCACGGCTACGGCATACGCTACGCCAACGGCATGTTCCGGCAGGAAATCCAGGACGGCTGGCAGGTGGAACTGCCCGAGACGTGGCTGGATCACGGCAACCCCTGGGAATTCGAGCGCCGCGAGCGCTCGTTCGAAGTGGGCTTCGGCGGCTCGGTCGAATCGGTAACCTCGCGCGATGGCCGCCTGGAGCGCCATGTCTGGAAGCCGACGGAACATGTTTTGGCCGTTGCCTATGACACGCCTGTGGTGGGCTGGCGGGCAAACCGCGTCAACACGCTGAGGCTGTGGGCCGGCATGCCGGTCGATCCAATCCTGCTCGACCGCTTCAACGCCGGCGACCACATCGGCGCGCTGGCGGAAAGCAACAAGGCAGATGCCCTGTCGCGCGTGCTTTACCCGGCCGATTCCCACAAGGAAGGCCAGGAACTTCGGCTGCGGCAGGAGTATTTCTTCTCCACTGCATCGTTGCAGGACATCTTGCAGCGGCACCTCAGCCAGTATGGCGACCTGAAGTCATTACCCGACAAGGCTGCGATCCACCTCAACGACACCCATCCGGCCATCGCCGTTCCCGAATTGATGCGCCTGTTGATGGACGTGCATGGCATCGACTTCGATCAGGCGTGGGACATCACCAAGCGCACCTTTGCCTACACCAATCACACGCTGCTGCCGGAAGCGCTGGAAAGCTGGCCGGTGCCGCTGTTCGAGCGGCTTTTGCCGCGCCATATGCAGATCATCTATGCCATCAACGCGCAGGTTCTGCTGGAAGCCCGCGCCAGCAACCGCTTCTCGGGCGAGCAGGTCGCTGCGATCTCGCTGATCCAGGAAAACGGCGAACGCCGCGTGCGCATGGGCAACCTGGCCTTCGTCGGCTCGCATTCGATCAACGGCGTTTCGGCACTGCATACGGACCTGATGAAGGAAACGGTCTTTGCCGACCTGCATCGGCTCTACCCGGACCGCATCAACAACAAGACCAACGGCATCACGCCCCGGCGCTGGCTGATCCAGTGCAATCCGGACCTGACGGCCCTTGCCCGCGAGGCGATCGGCGACCGTTTCCTCGACGACATCGAAGCGATCCGGGATCTGGACGCCTTTGCGCAGGATGCGGCTTTCCGCGAGAAATTCGCCGGCGTGAAGCGCCTGAACAAGGCGCGGCTGGCCAATCTGGTCGGCGAGCGCCTTGGCATCAGGATCGATCCGTCGGCCCTGTTCGACATCCAGATAAAGCGCATTCATGAATACAAGCGCCAGCTTCTCAATGTGCTCGAGGCCGTCGCGCTTTACGACCAGATCAGGTCGCACCCCGAGCGCGATTGGATGCCGCGGGTCAAGTTCTTCGGCGGCAAGGCCGCTCCCAGCTACCACAACGCCAAGCTGATCATTAAGCTCATCAACGACGTTGCGCGGGTCATAAATCACGATCCGTCGGTGCGCGGCCTGCTCAAGATGGTGTTCGTGCCGAATTACAATGTCAGCACCGCCGAAATCATGATGCCGGCTGCCGACCTGTCGGAGCAGATTTCGACCGCCGGCATGGAAGCGTCGGGCACCGGCAACATGAAGTTCGCCTTGAACGGCGCGCTGACCATCGGCACGCTGGACGGCGCCAATGTCGAGATCAAGGAACAGGTTGGCGACGACAATATCTTTATTTTCGGGCTTAAGGCCAACGAGGTCGCTGAGCGCCGCGCCAGCGGTTATGCGCCGCGTTCCGTTGTCGACGCGTCGCCGGAATTGCGGCAGGCGGTGGCGGCCATCGCCTCGGGCGTCTTTTCGCCAGACGATCCGCAGCGCTACCACGCCTTGATGGACGACCTCTACAACACCGACTGGTTCATGGTTGCCGCTGATTTCGATGCTTATGCAGCCACCCAGCGCGAGGTGGACGGCGTCTGGCGCAATGGGCCGGACTGGTACGCCAGAGCGATCCACAATGTCGCGCGTGTCGGCTGGTTCTCGTCCGACCGAACGATCCGCCAATACGCCAAAGACATCTGGAACGTGCCTGCTTGATGTGATTGCATTGACCGGTGGCCAGGGTCACTCCGCGGGCCACCAGGGAGGAACAGTTTGACCAAGGGGCCGCGCGCGACGACAGCGCCAAGCGAGCCGGAGGGGATGGCCGCCGCAAGTGACGTCGCGGCGATTGTCGCCGGAACGCATGGCAACCCGTTCGCGGTGCTTGGCGTCCAGCAGGCGGGAAAGTCTCTCTTTGCCTGCTGTTTCCTGCCCGGTGCGGATGAGGTTACAGCCTATACCTTGGCGGGAAAGAAGGCCGGGGAAATGGCCCGGCGCGATGGCGCAGGCTTCTTCGAGAGCAAGCTTGGCATCCGCAAGCGCCAGCCGCTGCGCTATCATGCACGCAACGCCGGCGGCGACTGGTGGGTGACCGACCCGTATTCGTTCGGCCCGGTGCTTGGCCCGATGGACGATTACTACATCGCCGAGGGCTCGCATCTTCGCCTGTTCGACAAGCTGGGCGCGCACGAGATCGAGCATGAAGGGGCAGGCGGCATCCATTTCGCCGTCTGGGCTCCGAATGCGAGGCGCGTTTCGGTGGTCGGCGACTTTAACGACTGGGATGGCCGCCGGCATTCGATGCGCGACCGGCAGGACACCGGCATCTGGGAAATCTTCGTGCCGGATATCGGCGCAGGCAGGCCGTACAAATACGAAATCATCGACAAGAACGGCGTGCGGCTGCCGCTTAAGGCCGACCCGTTCGCCTTCAAGTCGGAACTGCGCCCGGCGACAGCATCGGTGACGGCCTCGCCGTTTTCGCACCAATGGGGCGATGAAGCGCATCGTTCCTTCTGGCGAAAGGCCGACCAGCGGCGCGAAGCGATCTCGATCTACGAGGTTCATGCCGGATCCTGGCAGCGGCGCGACGATGGCACCTTCCTGTCATGGGACGAACTGGCCGACCGCCTGATCCCCTATGCGGTGGACACCGGCTTTACCCATATCGAGTTCCTGCCGATCTCCGAGCATCCCTATGATCCGTCGTGGGGCTACCAGACGACCGGGCTATATGCGCCCACCGCGCGCTTCGGCGATCCCGACGGTTTCGCGCGGTTTGTCGACGGCGCGCATCGGGCGGGGATGGGCGTCATCCTCGACTGGGTTCCGGCGCATTTCCCGGTCGACGAACACGGGCTGGCGAAGTTCGACGGCACCGCGCTCTACGAACACGCCGACCCGCGCAAGGGATTCCATCCGGACTGGAACACGCTGATCTACAATTTCGGCCGCCGCGAGGTGGCGTCGTTCCTAGTCAACAACGCGCTGTTCTGGGCGGAGAAATATCACGTCGACGGACTGCGCGTGGATGCCGTGGCCTCGATGCTCTACCTCGATTATTCGCGCAAGGAAGGCGAGTGGATCCCGAACGAAAAGGGTGGGCGCGAGAACCTTGAGGCGGTTGCCTTCCTGCAGAAGATGAACAAGGAGCTCTACGGCCATCATCCAGGTGTCATGACCATTGCCGAGGAATCGACGTCATGGCCGAAGGTGTCGCAACCCGTTCATGAAGGCGGCCTCGGCTTCGGTTTCAAGTGGAACATGGGCTTCATGCACGACACGCTGGAGTATTTTTCCAAGGAGCCCGTGCACCGCAAATACCATCACAACGAACTGACCTTCGGCCTGATGTACGCGTTCAGCGAGAACTTCGTGCTGCCGCTCTCCCACGACGAAGTGGTGCATGGCAAAGGCACGCTGCTTTCCAAGATGGCCGGCGACGACTGGCAGAAGTTTGCGACGCTGCGCGCCTACTATGCCTTCATGTGGGGGTATCCGGGCAAGAAGTTGTTGTTCATGGGACAGGAGTTTGCGCAGCGGCGCGAATGGAGCGAGGAGCGCTCGCTGGACTGGGACCTGCTCGATCATGCGCCGCACAGGGGCGTGCGGCAGGTGGTGCGCGACCTGAACTATCTTTACCGGTCGCGGCCGGCGCTTCATGCGCGCGACTGCGAGCCGGAAGGCTTCTCGTGGCTGATCGTCGACGACAGCGAAAACTCGGTGTTTGCCTGGTTGCGCAAGGCGCCCGGCGGCAATCCGATTGCGGTCATCTCCAATTTCACGCCGGTGCCGCGCGAGAACTATCGCGTGCCGCTGCCGCGTGCGGGAACATGGCGCGAAATCATCAACACTGATGCTGCCGATTATGGCGGCACGGGCGTTGGCAATGGCGGCGCGGTAAGGGCGGTGGGCGAGCGCGATGGCGCTTCGGCAACCATGGTCCTTCCCCCGCTGGCAACGATCATGCTTGAGTTCATTTCAGACTGAGTGGTTTTGGGAGGGTGTAAATGGTTGAGACGAAGCGAACCCAACCTCTGGCGCGTGACGCCATGGCCTATGTGCTGGCGGGCGGTCGCGGCAGCCGGCTGAAGGAACTGACGGACCGGCGCGCCAAGCCGGCGGTCTATTTCGGCGGCAAGACCCGCATCATCGATTTCGCACTGTCCAATGCGCTGAACTCCGGCATCCGCCGCCTTGGTGTCGCGACCCAATACAAGGCGCACTCGCTGATCCGCCACTTGCAGCGCGGCTGGAACTTCCTGCGCCCCGAACGAAACGAGAGCTTCGATATCCTGCCGGCCAGCCAGCGCGTTTCCGAGACGCAATGGTATGAAGGCACGGCCGATGCCGTCTACCAGAACATCGATATCATCGAGAGCTATGGGCCTGAGTTCATGGTGATCCTGGCGGGCGACCACATCTACAAGATGGACTACGAACTGATGCTGCGCCAGCACGTGGATGCCGGCGCGGATGTTACCGTCGGTTGCCTGGAAGTGCCGCGCATGGAGGCGACCGGCTTTGGCGTGATGCATGTCGACAAGAAGGACAACATCATTTCCTTCA
>MKRZ01000117.1:0-6357 GCA_001897075.1 Mesorhizobium sp. 61-13
GCGAACCTCTACTGGTTCCGGTACGACTGGTTCAACGACGAGAAGAACAAGGCCGATTTCAAGGCCAAGTACGGCTACGACCTCGGCGTTCCGGTCAATTGGTCTGCCTATGAGGACATCGCCGAATTCTTCACCGGCCGCGAGATCGACGGCAAGAAGGTCTATGGCCACATGGACTACGGCAAGAAGGATCCGTCGCTTGGCTGGCGGTTCACCGATGCCTGGCTGTCGATGGCAGGTAACGGCGACAAAGGCATTCCGAACGGTCTGCCGGTCGACGAATGGGGTGTCAAGGTCGATGAAAACTCGCGCCCCGTCGGCTCCTGCGTCGCGCGCGGCGGCGATACCAACGGCCCGGCTGCGGTGTACTCCATCCAAAAATATCTCGACTGGCTGAAGGCTTACGCTCCGGCCGAAGCTCAGGGCATGACCTTCTCCGAATCCGGTCCCGTGCCGGCGCAAGGCGACATCGCTCAGCAGATGTTCACCTACACCGCCTTCACCGCCAGTTTCGTCAAGGATGGCCTGCCGGTGGTCAACGCCGACGGCACGCCGAAGTGGCGCTTTGCCCCATCGCCGCATGGCGTCTACTGGAAGGAAGGCATGAAGCTGGGCTACCAGGACGTGGGTTCGTGGACGCTGATGAAGTCCACCCCCGAAGACCGCGCCAAGGCCGCCTGGCTCTACGCGCAGTTCGTGACCTCGAAGACCGTCGACGTGAAGAAGAGCCACATGGGACTGACGTTCATTCGTCAGTCGACGATCGACGACAAGAGCTTCACCGAGCGGGCACCGAAGCTCGGCGGCTTGGTCGAGTTCTATCGTTCGCCGGCTCGCATCCAGTGGTCGCCGACGGGCACGAACATTCCGGACTATCCGAAGCTGGCACAGCTTTGGTGGCAGGCAATCGGTGACGCTTCTTCCGGCGCCAAGACCGCACAGGAGGCCATGGACTCGCTCTGCGCTGAGCAGGAGAAGGTCATGGAACGCCTCGAAAGGGCGGGCGTGCAGGGCGACATCGGTCCGAAAATGGCCGAAGAGCATGATCTCGCCTACTGGAACGCAGATGCGGTGGCCAAGGGCAACCTCGCTCCGCAGCTGAAGATCGAGAACGAGAAGGAAAAGCCGATTACCGTCAATTACGACGAGCTGGTGAAGAGCTGGCAGAAGTAAGCGGCATCTGAAAAAAGAGGGCCGGCGGGTTTCCGCCGGCTCTCATCTGTCTTGATTTACAACATCCTTGGGAGGCGGGATGCCGGGCGCGGCGATCCGAAAGGTTTTCCGTGGCGGCCCTTGGTCGATTGTTGCCTTTGTCGCTGCTGTCGGCTTCCTCGGCGCCATCTGGCTGTTCGGATGGAACAAGCCGTCGCGTTCCGATCTCGAAGGCTTGCTGCACGTTTCCTTTGCGGTGAACACATCGCTCGACGCGTGGGGCGACGACGACAACCAAAAAGCTTTGACGCAAAATTCGGTCGCGCAGGTCGGCGAAATCAGTTGCCAAAGTCATTCGAAGCGGCGGCAACCGACCATCCACTATGAATGCCTTTATGATCTGACCGGCATCGACGGTGGCAAATACAGGCTGATCCTCGGTCTCGACCACAACAGGGGCTTGCGGCGGCTTGGCATGGCGGATTTTGGCAATTACCGATTGGTCGATATTCCGGTTGATCGGCAGAAAGCCATCCTGGCCGACCATGCCGTTTGAGAGCAGAGCGGTTTTCGCGGAGGAAGCATGAGCGGCCATATCCTTGCCATCGACCAGGGCACCACATCCAGCCGCGCCATCGTCTTCGATGCCGGCATGAAGGTTGTCGGTGTCGGCCAAAAGGAGTTCGCGCAGCACTATCCGGCCTCCGGCTGGGTCGAACATGATCCGGAGGAAATTTGGGCGAGCGTCGTCTCGACGGTGAAGGCCGCCCTGAAGACGGCCGATTGCAGCGCCGCCGACATCGCCGCCATCGGCATCACCAACCAGCGCGAAACCGTGGTCATCTGGGACAAGGCGACAGGCAAGCCGATCCACAATGCCATCGTCTGGCAGGATCGCCGCACCGCGCCACTATGCGCAAAGCTCAAAAAGCAAGGCCTTGAGCCGAAGTTCAGCAAGAAGACGGGCCTACTGCTCGATCCCTATTTCTCCGGCACCAAGATCGCCTGGATGCTGGACAAGGTGAAGGGCGCCCGCAAGCGCGCTGAAAAGGGCGAGTTGCTGGCCGGCACCATCGATTGCTTCCTGATCTGGCGTCTTACCGGCGGCAAGGTCCATGCGACCGACGCCACCAATGCGTCGCGCACGCTTGTCTACAACATCGAAAAGAATGAATGGGACGCCGAGCTTCTCCGCATCCTGAACATTCCGGCCGCGATGCTGCCGCAGGTGAAGGATTGCGCCGATGATTTTGGCGTAACGGACGAGAAGCTGTTCGGGGCTGGCATAAGAATCCTCGGTGTTGCCGGCGACCAGCAGGCCGCGACCATTGGCCAGGCCTGTTTCCAGCCGGGTATGATGAAATCCACCTATGGCACCGGCTGCTTTGCGCTGCTCAACACCGGCAGCGACATGGTGCGTTCGAAGAACCGGCTGCTCACCACCATTGCCTATCGGCTGAACGGCAAGACGACCTACGCGCTCGAAGGATCGATCTTCATCGCCGGCGCGGCGGTGCAATGGCTGCGCGATGGTCTGAAGATCATCGGCAAGGCCAGCGAAACCGGGAAACTGGCGGCGGAGGCTGATCCGACCCAGTCGGTCTATCTCGTGCCGGCCTTTGTCGGCCTTGGCGCGCCGCATTGGGATGCCGAGGCGCGCGGTGCGATTTATGGCCTCACGCGCAACTCCGGTCCGGCTGAATTCGCCCGCGCCACATTGGAGTCCGTGGCGTTCCAGACACGCGACCTGCTGGATGCCATGCGCAAGGACTGGAAGAACGGCAACGGCAAGACGGTCCTGCGCGTAGACGGCGGCATGGTCGCGTCCGACTGGACCATGCAGCGTTTGGCCGACATTCTCGATGCACCGGTAGACCGGCCGACCATCCTGGAAACAACGGCGCTTGGCGCGGCATGGCTCGCCGGTTCGAAAGCGGGCGTGTGGCCGAAGGCGGCGCAATTCGCCAAATCCTGGGCGCTCGACCACCGCTTCAAACCGGAAATGGATGCAGCGACGCGCACGGCCAAGCTCAAGGGCTGGCGCGAGGCTGTCCGCCGCACGCTCAGCGCATAAACATCACTTGCCGCGCAGGAAGTTGATGATGCCGGAAAAGTCGGTGCCTGCACCGCCTTGCGCGTTGAACAGGGCGTAAAGCTGCGCAGCTTCGGCGCCCAGCGGCGTGACCGCGCCTGCGCCCTGCGCCGCTTCCTGCGAAAGCTTGAGGTCCTTCAGCATCAGCGCCGCGGCAAAGCCCGGCTTGTAGTCGCGGTTGGCGGGCGAGGCGGGTACCGGCCCGGGCACCGGGCAGTAGGAGGTCAGCGACCAGCATTGGCCGGATGAGGTCGAGGCCACGTCGAACAACGCCTGATGGGAAAGACCGAGCTTTTCCCCCAGCACGAAGGCTTCGGCGACGCCGATCATCGAGATGCCGAGGATCATGTTGTTGCAGATCTTCGCAGCCTGGCCTGCGCCATCGCCGCCGCAATGCACGATGCGGCCGGCCATCGGCTTCAGGATCGGTTCGGCCTTTGCAAATGCTTCGTCGCTGCCGCCGGCCATGAAGGTCAGCGTGCCGGCCGCAGCCCCGCCCGTGCCGCCGGAAACCGGCGCATCAACCGAGGCAACGCCGCTCTTGGCTGCGATCGCGTGCGCCTTGCGCGCCGAGTCCACGTCGATGGTGGAGGAATCGATGAACAGCGCGCCTTGCTTGGCCTTGGGCGCGATATCCTCATAGACCGACAGCACATGCTTGCCGGCCGGCAGCATGGTTATCACCGCATCGGCGTCCTTCACCGCCGCGACTGCGCTCGCCATCACCGTCACGCCATGCTCGCGCGCCACGGTCAGGTTTTCCGGCATGAGGTCAAAACCCAGCACGGTATGACCCGCCTTGACGAGGTTGGCGGCCATGGGATTGCCCATGTTGCCGAGGCCGATGAAGGCGATGGTGGTCATTGATGTCCTCCGTGTGGGCAATGAATGGAGTAGGGCGGCCCTACTGCTTTCCGATCAGATGTCTTGCGATGATGACGCGCATGATCTCGTTGGTGCCCTCGAGGATCTGGTGCACGCGCAGGTCGCGCACCAGTTTTTCGATGCCGTAGTCATGCAGATAGCCGTAGCCGCCAAGCAGTTGCAGCGCGTCGTTGGCGACGGCAAATCCGGTGTCGGTAACGAAGCGCTTGGCCATCGCCGACCATTTCGATGCGTCATGCGCCTTGGCGTCCAGCTTGGAAGCGGCGGAGTAGAGGAAAATGCGGCCCGCTTGCAATTCCGTTTCCATGTCCGCCAGCCGGAATTGCAGTGCCTGGAACTGGTTGATCGCCTTGCCGAATGCCTTGCGTTCGGCAGTGTAGGCGATTGCCTTGTCGAGCGCCGACTGCGCGCCGCCCAGCGAACACGCCGCAATGTTGAGCCGCCCGCCATCCAACCCTGCCATTGCAATGCCGAAACCGTCGCCTTCCTGTGAAAGCAGGTTCTCCGCCGGCACCTTGCAGTCTTCGAAGATCACCTGACGGGTGGATTGCATATGCCAGCCCATCTTGTTTTCGACCGCGCCGAAGGAAAGGCCGGGAGCATCTTTCGGCACGACGATGGTCGAGACGCCCTTGGGGCCGTCGGCTCCGGTGCGGACCATCGCGACATAGACATCGGAGTCCCCCGCGCCGGAAATGAATTGCTTGGTGCCGTTCAAAACATAGTCGGAGCCGTTGCCGCCTGAACGCGAGGCTCGCGTCTTCAGCGCCGCCGCATCCGAGCCCGAACCCGGCTCCGTCAGGCAGTAGCTTGCCAGCCATTCCATCGAGGTCAGCTTCGGCAGCAGGCGCTGGCGCTGCTCTTCGTTGCCGAAGCGGTCGATCATCGAAGACGCCATGTTGTGGATCGATATGAACGAGGAAAACGCCGGGCAGGCCTTTGCCAGCGCCTCGAAAATCAGCACCGCGTCGAGCCGTCCAAGCGCGGACCCGCCGACATCGTCCCTCACATAGATACCGCCGAGGCCAAGCGGCCCGGTCTCGCGGATCACATCGGATGGAAAATGCCGGTTCTTGTCCCAGTCCAGCGCATTTGGCGCAACGCGGTCGTTGGCAAAGGCTTCCGCCATTTCCTGAATGGCGCGCTGGTCGTCGTTAAGCTCGAACTGGCCGCCCGTCGTTGAAGCAACGCTATCCATGGCGCCCTCCCGGCAAATGTCGTTTTTGGCTATGCGTGGCGAGCAATCTAGACCAATGATGCCAGCGCGCAAACCCGACCTTAAGCGGAGCGGCTGTGCGAAAATTAAAGTACGAGAAAGCACGTGCCGACAAAAATCGATAGTCTGATGGGTGTGTTGCGCAACTATCTTTCAAAGGTTGCCACTTCGGGCGCCGCGGCCGATTTTCTCGCCGGCTTGGATTGGCAGATGCCTTCGCGATCTCTCCCGCCTAACACTTTGCCCTGCGTGGCCAGTCTTGGCCGGATGGCCGATATTGCCGAAGCGCCTGAACAGGAACTCATCGCTGAACTGTCTTCGGCTGCACCTGAATTGCGGTGGGGTCAAACCTACACCGCAGCGGATTTCGGCCAGCACTTTCTCGACAATTATGGCTGGGTGGAATTGTTCGGCACGCGGGGCCACTTTGTGCATGACAGCATGGCAGGCGGTTTCCTGATACTTGGACCCGGCATCGTCTATCCCGACCATCACCACATCGCAGAAGAAGTCTACATTCCGCTCACCGGAACGGCCGAATGGCGCATGGGCGAAGCGCCATTCCGTTTGCGCAAAGGCGGCGAACTTATCCATCACGCGTCTAACGTCACCCATGCCATGCGCACGGCAGCCGAGCCTCTGCTCGCATTCTACTTGTGGCGCGGCGGACCGCTCGCCCAGCGCTCGACCATAACCGGCGGCGGGGCGCGCTGAGCATGGCAAAGGCGATCATGCTTCAGGGCACCGGCTCCGATGTCGGCAAGACGGTGCTGGTCGCCGGCCTCTGCCGTGCTGCCAGGAACCGAGGCCTGAAGGTCAGGCCGTTCAAGCCTCAGAACATGTCGAACAACGCCGCCGTGGCCGATTTGTCGGGAGAACCCGGAGGTGGCGAGATTGGTCGCGCCCAATGGCTGCAGGCAATCGCCTGCGGAGCCGAGCCGACCGTTCACATGAACCCGGTCCTGCTCAAGCCGCAGACCGATGTCGGCGCGCAGGTGGTCGTGCAGGGCAA
>MKRZ01000117.1:6418-6842 GCA_001897075.1 Mesorhizobium sp. 61-13
GTTCTGGATTCCTGGGCCAAGGTCGGCGAGGGCGCCGATCTGGTCATTGTCGAAGGCGCCGGCTCGCCTGCCGAGATCAATTTGCGCGACCGCGACATCGCCAATATGGGTTTTGCCACGCGCGCCGATGTTCCGGTGGTCCTCGTTGGAGACATTGACAGGGGCGGGGTCATCGCCTCGGTCGCGGGTACGCATCTCATCTTGCCGGAAGAAGACCGGCGCATGATCGTCGGCTATCTCATCAACAAGTTCCGTGGTGACGTCGCCCTGTTCGAAGATGGCATCGCCGCCATCGACCGCTTTACCGGCTGGCCCTGTTTCGGCGTCGTGCCGTGGTTGAAGGCAGCGGCACGCTTGCCGTCGGAAGATTCGGTAGTGCTGGAGAGACTGGCATCCGGCGAGAAGCGCGCGCTCAAGGTCGCGG
>MKRZ01000117.1:7017-11050 GCA_001897075.1 Mesorhizobium sp. 61-13
CCATCGCCGGCGCGGCGGCCATGTCGTCGGCATCTGCGGTGGCTTCCAGATGCTGGGACGCACCGTACGCGACCCGGACGGCATCGAGGGCAGCGTCACCGAGACCGAAGGGCTGGGCCTGCTCGACGTCGAAACGGTGATGGAACCGGAAAAGACCGTCCGCAACGTCGCCGCGCGCTCGGCTGTCTTCGACCTTCCCTTGCAAGGCTACGAAATCCATCTCGGTCGCACCTTCGGCCCTGATGGTCAGCGCCCAGCGGTAATCATCGACGGGATAGCGGATGGCGCGACGTCGGCCGACGGCAAGGTCTTCGGTACCTACCTGCACGGACTGTTTGGCGCTGACCAGTTTCGGGCCAAATTTCTCGAAAGCCTGGGCGTCAGGGGCGCGGGCATCGACTACCGCGCGCAGGTGGAAAACGCGCTGGACGAGATCGCGACCGAGCTCGAAACCCATCTCGATTGCGACGCCATCTTCGCGCTGGCGCGTTGAGAGCCCGGGCTGTTACCAGCCGAGCGCCGCGCGCAGCGGATTGGTTGGGTCCGACAACAGCTTGATCGCCAAGGCCACGCAGATGAGGACGAGCAGCGGCTTGATCAGCTTGGCTCCGATCCTGATCGCCAGCGATGCGCCAAGTCGGGCCCCGATGAACTGAGCAATACCCATCATCAACCCGATTTTCCAGTAGACTGCGCCTGCAAGCGCAAAGACGATAAGCGCGCCGATATTGGTCGCAAAATTGAGCATCTTGGTGTGCGCCGTCGCCTTCAATACGCCGTAGCCGGCAAGGGTCACAAAAGCCAGCATGTAGAACGAGCCCGTGCCCGGCCCGAAAATGCCGTCGTAGAAACCAAGGATCGGCACCACGGTCAGCCCGAACAAAAACGGCGTAATGCGCCGGACGCGGTCGATATCGTTCATTCTCGGCTTGAAGGCGAAGAACAACGCAATTGCTATCAGCACCACCGGAAGCGCCGCTTCAAGAATATCGGCTGGCACGACCGTTGCCGCCAGCGCACCGATGGCGCTGCCGATTGCGGCCACAATTGCCGAAGGCAGTTGTTCGCGCACGTTGACATGCCCTTTGGAAGCGTAGGCGAGCGTTGCCGAGCCCGAGCCGAACAATGCCTGCAGTTTGTTGGTGCCGAGCGCATGAACTGGCGACATTCCGGTCAAAAGCAATGCCGGTATCGCAATCAGCCCGCCGCCGCCGGCAATGGAATCGATAAATCCGGCCACGAAGGCAGCCAGCATCAGCAACGCGATGGTTTCGGAAGCAATTTCGAACATGAGGGAAAGGGCAGTCCAGGGGGAGGGAAAAGATAATCTGTTCGATCACAGCAGGGCGGATTGCGCAACGCCGATTGTGCGCTAACTATTGAGCCACCTTCAGGAAGGGAGCGCCGATGGCATTTGCATTGCTGGACCAGATACGTTCGATCTTCGATGGCGATCCGGGCGTGCGCAAGGTCGCCGACGATCCGGTTTTGTCGGCCGAACTCCTGATGCTGTTTCGCATGATCTTGGCCGACGGCTCCGTCAGCGAAAGCGAGATGGAAACCTTTCGTCGCATCTGTCGGGATTCGTTCAATATTCCAGAAGCAAGCATGGACAAGGTCATCGATTATCTGAACGAGGCCGGCTACGAAACCTCCGGTTCGCAGGCGATGGCTCTGTTTCAGGAACTCGACGTGGACAGGCGCAAGCTGCTCGCCCGTCACATGGCCGAGATCGCCAAGGCCGACAGGCATTTGGCCGAAAACGAGGTCAAGCTGCTGCGCCGCACGCTGGATATCCTCGGCATCAGCCCGGTCGATGCGGTGAAGCCGGAAGGCTAAGGCCACTTTTCCTTCGCCCCTTGTGGGAGAAGGTGGCCGAGCGAAGCGAGGTCGGATGAGGGGGTTACTTACCCCTGTTCCTGCATGCGCCGCGCGATCGCCCGGTGCAGGTCGGGCGCAGCAGCGACAAGCGCTTGAGCCGCCTCCGATTGCGGATGGTCGAGCACTTCGCCGGTCTTGCCGCGCTCGACGATTCGCCCCTCATGCATCACCATCACCTCGTCGGTAATGGCGCGCGCCACCGTCAGATCGTGGGTGATGAACAGGTAGGCCACGCCAAGCTTGCCGTTCAGTTCGGCAAACAGGTCGAGGATCTGCGCCCGGATCGACACGTCCAGCGCAGAGACCGGCTCGTCCGCCACCACCAGCTTTGGCCGCGTGATGATCGCGCGCGCAATCGACAACCTTTGCCGCTGCCCGCCGGAAAACTCGTGTGGATACTTGTCCATGTCCGTCTCCGCGAGGCCGACTTCATGCAGCGCATGCGCCACCATTTCGCGCCGTTCCGCGCGCGTCGGCACCTCGTCCAGCACATGCAGCGGCTCCGCTACCAGCCGTTCCACCTTCTGGCGCGGATCGAAGGAGCCGTAAGGGTCCTGGAACACCACCTGCATGTTGCGCCGCGCCGGCTTAAGCTCCGCCTCGCTCTTGCCGGTCAGCTCCTCGCCGCGAAATCGAATCTTGCCAGAACTCGCCTTGTCCAGAGCCAGCACCATGCGCGCCAGCGTGGACTTGCCGCAGCCAGAGCGACCGACCAGCGCCACCGATTGCCCCGGCATCATCGAAAACGAAACGTCGTCCACCGCTCGTGTCGGCTCACCACGCCGCAGAAGTGACAAGCGTCGGCCGGGATAAAGCCTGCTCAGGCGTTCGACCTCGAGCAGCGCGCCTTGCCTGTCCGCATCCGTGCTCAATGCGTGGCGCGCGGGGGCGTCGGGCCGCCTTTCAGGCACATGCATCGAAGCTTGCGTCAGCTGCCGCGTGTAGGGGTGCACCTGTTCCGACAGCACCTTCACCGTGTCGCCCGCTTCCATCACTTCGCCATGGCGCAGGATGGTGATGCGGTCGGCCATCTCGGTCACCACGGCGAGATCGTGCGAAATCAGCAACAGCCCCATGTGGTTTTCCGCCACGAGATCGCGCAACAGGTCGAGCACCTGCGCCTGCAACACCACATCCAGCGCGGTCGTCGGCTCGTCGGCAATCAACAGCTTCGGTTTCAGCGCGCAGGCAATGGCGATGACCACGCGCTGGCGCTGCCCGCCGGACAGTTCGTGCGGATAGCGCGACAGCGGGAATTTGCTTTCCGGCAGCCCGACGCGGTCCAGTATTCCGCGCGCCCGTTCCTCTGCTTCGGCGCGGCTTGCGCGCGTATGCCAGCGAATGCCCTCGGCCACCTGTTCGCCGATGGTCTTGACCGGATTGAGCGCCGTCATCGGCTCCTGGAACACCATGCCGATGTCGTCGCCGCGCAGGGCACACATCTGATCCTCGGTCGCGGAAAGAATGTCGATGCCGTCGAACGTCACCCGTCCGGACATGTGCGAAAGATGCGGCAAAAGCCGCATCACCGTCAGCGCCGTCATCGACTTGCCTGAACCGGATTCGCCCACCAGTCCCATCACTTCGCCGGGTGCGGCCGACAGCTCGACGCCTTTCAGGATCGGCGTTTCACCGATCGACAGCGACAGGTTCTCGATTTCCAGCAGGCTCATCGCCGCCGCCTCGATTTCGGGTCGAGAATGTCGGCAATGCCGTCGCCTAGAAGGTTCAGACCAAGCACGGTGATGACGATGGCCATCCCCGGAAACAGCGCCATCCACGGCGCCACCACCATGCGCGTCTGCGCGTCGAACAGCATGCGGCCCCAGCTCGGCATCGGCGGTTGCGCGCCAAGCCCGAGATAGGACAGGCCCGCTTCGGCCAATATGCCGAGCGCGAACTGGATCGTGCCCTGCACCAGAAGCTGGTTGGCGATGTTGGGCACTATGTGCTCGACCGTGATCTGTGTCTTGCTTTTCCCCGCGGCCCGCGCGGCCAGAATATACTCGCGCGGCCAGATCGAGAGCGCACCGGCGCGCCCGACACGCGCGAACACCGGAATGTTGAAAATGCCGATGGCGATGATGGCGTTGATCGCACCCGGTCCGAAAATGGCGGTGATCATGATCGCCGAAAGCAGGGCGGGGAACGC
>MKRZ01000117.1:11059-19171 GCA_001897075.1 Mesorhizobium sp. 61-13
TCATCGACCAGACCGCCGCGTGCCGCCGCGAACATGCCGAGCGGAACGCCGATGCCCATGCCGATACCGACCGCCACCAGCGCAACCGCAATCGAATTTCGCGCGCCGACCATGATCATCGACAGGATGTCGCGCCCGAAATGGTCGGTGCCGAACCAGTGCGCCAGCGAAGGCGCCTGCGTCTTGTCGGCAATGATGAGCTTGGTCACGTCGTAGGGCGTCCACACGAACGAAGCGAGCGCCACCGCCGCCACCAGAAGCGTGATGAGGAAGCCGGTCAGGAAAGAGCGATTGGCAACAGCCTTGCCGATCCATCTCGCCACGCCGTCGTCCCGCATCTCGGCCCGCATGCTCATGACCGGCTCCGCAGGCGCGGGTCGACAATCGCATAGGTGAGATCGACGACAAGATTGACGGCAATCACCGTGGCGACCAGAAGCATCACCACGCTTTCCACCACGATCAGGTCGCGCTGGGTAATGGCCTGGAACACCAGCCGACCAAGGCCCGGCAGGTAGAACACGTTTTCGATGATGATGGTGCCGGCAAGCAGGAAGGCGAATTGCAGGCCCATGATCGTCACGACCGGGATCAGCGCATTGCGCAGCGCGTGTCGCCACAACACCGCGCGGTAAGGCATGCCCTTGGCGCGCGCCGTGCGGATATAATCCTCGTTCAGCACCTCGATCAGCGCCGAGCGGGTCACCCGCGCAAGGATCGCCGCCTGCGGCAGCGCCAGCGCGATTGCCGGCAACAGCAGCGATTTCAGCGCCGGCCACACACCTGCGCCCCAACCGGGAAAACCACCGGCCGGCACCCAACGCAGCCACACTGCAAACAGGTAGACCAGCATCAGCGCGAACCAGAAATTGGGGATAGCCACGCCAAGCTGGGCAGCGCCCATCGCCACCGCGTCTCCTGCCGCGCCGCGCCGGCTTGCCGAATAGAGCCCGACCGGAATGGCGATGGCGGTCGAGAGCGCCAGCGCGATCAACGCCAGCGGCAGCGATACCACGATGCGTTCCAGCACGAGGTCGATCACCGGAACCGAGTAGGTGTAGGAGCGTCCGAAATCGAGCGACAGCAGCCCGCCTACCCAGTGCAGATAGCGTTCGATCAGCGGCGCATTCAGACCCATCTGGTCGCGCAACTGCTCCACCTGCGCATCACTGGCATTCATGCCCAGCATGAGGCGTGCCGGGTCGCCCGGCACGATTTCCAGCACCGCAAACACCACCAGGGACGCCAGCACCAGCGTGACGGCAGCAATGCCAAGACGCTTGGCGAGATAGGTGATCATGGGCGGCGCAAGGGGGAGGTTCGCGCGGAGTTGTCTACTCCGCCCACTTCACCTTGGTCAGGTCGTTGGCCTGAATGGGTGCGTTGTCCCACATGCCTTCCAGCTTGGCGTCCCACACGCCGACCTTGGGCAGTTCGAACAGGAAGCCCACCACTGCATCGTTGGCCAGAATCTTCTGCGCCTCGCCCAAAAGCTCGTTGCGCTTGGCTTCGTCGGAAGTGAGGTTCAAATCCGCGATCACCTTGTCGAACGCCGGATTGTCGTAGTTGAAGTAGTAGTCCTTGCGCGAATAGATATCGATGTCGTTCGGCTCGGTGTGCGAGACGATTGTGAGATCGTAGTCCTTCTGCTTGAACACCTGGTCCAGCCACTGGGCCCATTCCACCGGAATGATCTCGAGGTTGATGCCAACCTCGCGCAATTGCGAAGCGATGATTTCGCCGCCCAGGCGGGCATAGGAGGGCGGCGGCAGTTTCAGCGTTGCCTTGAAGCCGTTTTCGAGGCCGGCTTCCTTCAGCAGTTCCTTGGCCTTCGCGACATCGTGCGGGTAAACGCCCGTCAGGTCGATATAGGCTTTTGAAGCCGGCGATTGGTGGGAGCCTATCGGGGTGCCGAGCCCGGCTGAAGCGCCGTCGATGATCGCCTTGCGGTCGAGCGCATAGGAGATTGCCTGCCTCACTTTCAACTGGTCGAAAGGCGGCTTCTTGTTGTTGATGGAAAGCAGCGTTTCACCTTCCGTCGAGCCAACCACGACCTTGAAGCGCGGATCGCCTTCGATCTGGGAAACACCGTCCGGCTGGAAGAACGGGAAAGCCTGCACATCGCCCGAAAGCAGGGCCGGCACCGCCGCCGCGGCATCCGGGACAATGCGGAATTCGGCCTTGTCGAGGAAAATGGGATCGCCCCAATACCCGTCAGCCTTGACGAGCTTGATCGATGAGCCCTTGGCCCAGCTATCGAATTTGAACGGGCCGGTGCCGATCGGCTTTTCCTTGTTGGTCTCGGCCGTCTCCGGGGCCACCATCACCGCATCGCCCCAGCCCATATTGTAGAGGAAGGAGCCTTGCGGGTTCTTCAGCGTCACCTTCACCGTGGCCGGATCAACGGCCTCGACGGTGTCGATGGCTGCAAACAGGCCCTTTTGCGCATTGACGGAATCGTCGGCACGCGCACGGTCGAGCGAGAACTTCACGTCGTTGGCGTTGAAGTCGCTGCCGTCATGGAATTTGACGCCGGTGTGCAGCTTGAACGTATAGACCTTGCCGTCGTCGGAAATGGTCCAGCTCTCGGCGAGATCGGGCAGCACCTCGCCATTCGGGCCAATTCTCGTCAGCCCCTCGAACACATTGGCATAGAGCACTTCATCGATTGCCGCGGCGGCGCCTGCTGTCGGGTCGAGATGCGGCGGCTCGAGCGGGATGCCGATGACAAGGTCGGTGCGCGCCGCGAAAGCCGCCGTGCCGAAGGCCAGTGTCAGGACGCTGGCGGCGAGGAATGATTTGAATGACTTCATCGGTCGACTCCCAAGTTCCCGAAGTGATCGGATCAAAGCGCGGAACGGCGGCAGAGTAAATCTCGTTTCGCGTATTCGCGTTGGTTTGCAAATGGATAGGGCGACGCGGCTCGCTTCATTGCGCCCCACCACGCAAAAGGATGTTCAGCCCCACCGCCATGACCTTGGCCGATTCCACCATGTCATCGATGCCGACCCATTCGTCAGGGCGGTGTGCAAGGTCGAGGATACCCGGCCCGTAGGCGATGCAGTCATAGAGATGGCCAAGGCGCGCAACGTGTTTCTGGTCGTAGGTGCCGGGCGAAATCACATAGCCCGGCTCCCTGTCGAACACCTCCATGATGCCTTGCGCCACCGCCTTGACCACAGGCGCATCGCGCTCGGTCATATTCGGCTGCACTTCCATGATGTCGCGGATTTCATAGTCGAATTTCGGCCGCTCGCGTTTCAGTCGTTCGAGGATGGACGTCACTTCCTTCTTCACCGTCCCGATCTCCTCTTCCAGCAGGAAACGGCGGTCGATGGTCAGCCGGCAGGCATCCGGCACGTTGGGTGAGGGCAGGCCGGGGCGGAAATCCTCGGTCTGGCCGCCGTGGATCGAATTGATGTTCATGGTTGAGCGCCGCGCCCCTTCCGGCACCACCGGCATCCTGGTCGTCTTGCGGTCCAGCGCCGGAAAAAGCTCGTCTTCGAATGCCTGCAGCACGGCTCCCATGTGGCGCACCGCATTGTCGCCGAGGAACGGCATCGAACCATGCGCAATCACGCCCTTGGTGGCGATCTCGGCCCACCACACGCCGCGATGGCCAAGGCAGATGCGATCCTTGTTCAACGGCTCTGGAATGATGACATGGTCCACCTTGGGTTTGGAGAAATAGCCGAGCTTGGCGAGATGCGCGACGCCGCCGAAGCCGCCCGATTCCTCGTCCACCGTTCCCGAAATCTCGATTGCACCCGGAAAGTCCGGATAGACTTGCATGAACGCCTGCGCCGCGATGATCGAGGCGGCGAGACCACCCTTCATGTCGCAGGCGCCGCGCCCATAGACCTTGCCGTCCTTCACGACGCCCGCAAACGGATCGACGCTCCAGCCTTCGCCGGCCTCGACCACGTCGATATGCGAGTTGAAGTGCACGCTCGGACCCGGCACGCGACCGTCGAAACGCGCCACCACATTGGTGCGCGGATAGCGGTCGGTATCTCCCGGCGCGCCTTCGCCACGGATGAATTCGGTTTCGAACCCCAATTTCCGCAGGTAGGCCCCGACATATTCGGCGCATGGCGTATAAGCCTCGCCGGGCGGGTTGACGGTCGGAAAGCGGATCAGTTCGGCGGTCAGCGCAACGACTTCGTCGCGGCGGGCCTCGACGGCCTTGAAAAGTGCATCGGTCATAGTCCGAATTGAGCAGCTATCGCCCGCTGTTTGCAAGACGCTAAAGCGCCGGCATCCTCAACTGCAGCGCGCAGTCGTTCAAATTTTCAATCTTCATGTCAGCAATTTCGCAACGTATCGCGACTAGCATTGCCTTGCTTGAAGACCACAGGAGCAAAAGACCGTTTGCAGGCAACACGACCGGAAGGGGGCATGACCTGATGAACAAGATCATACTCATGGCAGCCGCATGCGCGGCGATGATGTTTGCAGTGCCTGTTTCGTCCTGGGCTGGAAACGTCGAAGCCCGCGTCAGCATCTCCAAGCAGACGATGACGGTTACCCGGCAAGGGCGTGTTCTCTACAAGTGGAAGGTTTCGACCGCACGCAACGGCTACATCACCCCGCGCGGCACGTGGAAGCCCAAACGCATGCACAAGATGTGGTATTCGCGCAAATACGAGATGTCGCCGATGCCGTATTCCGTCTTCTACCATGGCGGCTACGCCGTCCACGGAACCGGCGCGGTCAAGCAGCTGGGCCGGCCGGCCTCGCATGGCTGCGTGCGCCTGCAGACGGCCAACGCCGCCACATTCTACTCGCTGGTGCGCGAAGTCGGCATGGGCAATACGCGAATCGTCGTCACCAACTGAGGTGGCGTGCCGCATCGTTTCAGCTGCGCGGTCGCCGCCAACGGCGTCCGCCATCTAGCTGTCGCTGCTTGAAGATCACCGCAAACCCCGGCGAATCCGGGCGTTGCAACTGTCATGATGAAAGTTTGCGGTCTGTAGGCTTCCCCTTGCGGTTGCTCGTCGCTACGACTTGCCCCTGAGGAGCATTGCCGATGACACCCAGGGAGCGGGTTGCGCTTTCAAGGCCGGTTGCCGACGAAGTCCGCAAGACCACATGCTACATGTGCGCCTGCCGCTGCGGCATCAACGTCCACATCAAGGACGGCAAGATCCGCTACATCGAAGGCAACCGCGACCACCCCGTCAACAAGGGCGTGCTTTGCGCCAAGGGGTCCGCCGGCATCATGCAGCACTATGCGCCGGCCCGCCTGCGCGCTCCCTTGAAGCGTGTCGGCCCACGCGGTTCCGGCAAATTCCAGGAAATCTCGTGGGACGAGGCGCTCGCCATCGCCACCGGCTGGCTGGGCGAAGTGCGCAACACCGATCCGAAGAAGCTTGCCTTCTTCACCGGGCGCGACCAGTCGCAGTCGCTGACCGGTTTCTGGGCGCAGAATTTCGGCACCCCCAACTACGCCGCCCACGGCGGCTTTTGCTCAGTCAACATGGCAGCCGCCGGCATCATGACCATCGGCGGCGCATTCTGGGAGTTCGGCGCGCCGGACTGGGATAGGACAAAGCTGTTCGTCATGTTCGGCGTGGCCGAAGATCATGATTCGAACCCGATCAAGATGGGCATCGCCAAGCTGAAGAAGAACGGCGCGCGCTTCGTCTCGGTCAATCCCGTGCGCACCGGTTATTCCGCCGTTGCCGACAACTGGATCGGCATCCGCCCCGGCACCGACGGCCTGCTGATCCTGTCCGTCGTCCATGAATTGCTGAAAGCTCGCAAGATCGACGTCGACTACCTGGTCCGCTACTCCAACGCCACCTGGCTGGTCATCGACGCGCCCGGCACCGCCGACCACGGCCTCTTCGCCCGTGACGGCGAGGGCAAGCCGCTCATCTATGAATCGGTCACCGAACGCGCCGTGCCTTTCGGCAGCAAGGGCGCCCGCGCCGCGCTTTCCGGCCGAGTGCAGCTTGAAGATGGCCGCTTTGCCGTGCCGTCTTTCCAGTTGCTGGCCGAGAAGTATCTGGACCAGCAATACGCCCCGGAAAACGTCGCCGCCGAAACCGGCGTGTCGGCCGAAACCATCCGTGGCTTGGCTTCGGAAATCGCCCGCGTCGCCTTCGACGAGGCGATCAGCATCGACCAACCGTGGACGGACACAAACGGCGAGCGCCACCCATCCTACATCGGTCGCCCCGTTTCCTTCCACGCCATGCGCGGGCTTTCCGCCCATTCCAACGGCTTCCAGACCACGCGCGCTCTGCACATGCTGCAGGTGCTGATCGGCGCCATCGATTGTCCCGGCGGCTTCCGCTTCGAGCCGCCTTACCCGAAGCCGGTCGAGGCGCATCCCACCCCGCACGGGCGCGCCGAGCATTTCGGCTCCAACAAGCCGATGTCCGGCCCGCACCTCGGCTTCCCGCGCGGGCCGGAAGACCTCTTGATCGATGCCGACGGCAAGCCGACACGCATCGACAAGGCGTTTTCGTGGGACGCACCGCTCGCTGTCCACGGCGCGATGCACATGGTCATCGCCAATGCCCATGCCGGCGATCCCTATCCGGTCGATGTGCTGTTCCTCTACATGGCCAACATGGCGTGGAACTCGTCCATGAACACCGCGGGCGTCATCAGGATGCTGGAGGACAAGGACGAGAAAACCGGCGAATACCGCATCCCCAAGATCATCTATTCCGACGCCTACGCCTCGGAAATGGTCGCCTATGCCGACCTCGTTCTGCCGGACACCACTTACCTCGAGCGATACGACTGCATCTCGCTGCTCGACCGGCCGATCTCCGAGCCCGACGCCGTGCAGGACGCCATCCGCTGGCCTGTGCTTCAGCCCGACCGCGACGTGCGCCCGTTCCAGAGCGTGCTCATCGATCTCGGCGCGCGCCTGAAATTGCCCGGCTTCGTCGACAATCGCGGCAAGCCCATCTACGCCGACTATCCGGACTACATCGTCCACCACGAGCGCCGTCCCGGCATCGGCCCGTTGGCAGGCTTTCGCGGCTCGAACGGTGACCGGGCAGGGCGCGGCGCGATCAATCGCAACCAGATCAAGCGCTACATCGAAAACGGCTCGTTCTTCTCCGCACACATTCCCATGGAAGCGCAGTTCTTCAAGCACGCCAATCAGGCCTATCAGGAGTTTGGCGTGCGCATGGGCTTCTTCGATGCGCCCAAGCCGGTCATCTTCCAGCTTTATCAGGAAACGCTGCAGAAGTTCCGCCTGTCGGCTGAAGGCGTGCGCGAGCCGCATGCACCGCAAACCCACCGCCAGCGCATTCTCGATGCATTCGACCCGTTGCCGCATTGGTATCGTCCGTTGGGCGAAGCCATGCTCGACCGGACAGAATTTCCGCTCCACGCCATCACCCAGCGTCCGGCCGCCATGTACCATTCGTGGGGTTCTATGAATGCGTGGCTGCGCCAGATTCATACCCGCAACCCGCTCTATGTGCCGGGCTCTCTCTGTGACGAACTCAATCTCGCTGACGGCGACTGGGCTTGGGTGATTTCCAATCACGGCCGCATCAAGGTCGAGGTTGCGCGCATGGAGGCGGTCAATTCTTCTACCCTTTGGACATGGAACGCCATCGGCAAGCGGGAAGGGGCGTGGGGCCTCGATCAAGACGCGCCAGAGTCCAGAAAAGGATTCCTCCTCAATCACTTGATCAATGAACTTCTTCCACCGAGGGAAGATGGAATGCGCTGGTCGAATTCCGATCCCGTCACCGGGCAGGCCGCTTGGTACGATCTGCGCGTGCGCATCGAAAAGGCCGAGCCTGCCGAACGCAGCGAGCCGCATTTTCCGGCGCTTGCAAAGCCCGCCCCCGAGCCTCATCCCGCGGAACTTCGATACGGACAGGAGTGGGCGGAATGACCAGCCTTCCCGCCCTTCCGACGCCGAAGAAGCTTGGCCTCGTCATCGATCTCGACGTCTGCGTCGGTTGTCATGCCTGCGTGGTCAATTGCAAGGAATGGAACACCGGCGGTTATGGTGCAGCCCTATCGGATCAGGACCCCTATGGCGCCGACGTCTCGGGCGCTTGGCTGAACCGCATCCACAGCTTCGAGGTCGTGCCTCAAGGCGGTGAAGTGGTGGGCGAGGCGGGCGAC
>MKRZ01000117.1:19183-22241 GCA_001897075.1 Mesorhizobium sp. 61-13
TGCCTGCATTGCGAGGACGCGCCTTGCGTCACCGTCTGCCCGACAGGCGCATCCTACAAGCGCGCCGAAGACGGCATCGTTCTGGTGGACGAAAACATGTGCATCGGCTGCGGCCTGTGCGCATGGGCTTGCCCCTATGGCGCGCGCGAGATGGATCTCGCCGCCGGCGTGATGAAGAAATGCACGCTTTGCATCGACCGTATCTACAACGAGACAATCGCCGAGATCGATCGCCAGCCGGCTTGCGTGCGGACCTGTCCCGCGAACGCCCGCCATTTTGGCGACTTTGCCGATCCGTCGTCCGCCGTATCGATCATGATCGCCGAGCGTGGCGGCGTGGACCTTATGCCGGAGCAGGGCACGCGCCCGGTAAACAAATATCTGCCGCCGCGCGCCCGCAGGCCGCTTGCTTCATCCGCGCCGCTGCCGAAGGAAGACACCACCGGCGCCACCGGCTTCTTCGCCTGGCTCGACGACATGCTGGACAGGATATGACCTCTGATTTGTTTGCTGCCAAAAGGCGGGCCGTCTAGCAAATGCACCCCGCGCCTTCCATCATCATCTTCACCACGCTTTCCGGTCTCGGTTACGGGCTGGCGGCGATGTTTGGCCTCGGGCTGCTGGACCCCTCCGCTCTTGCAACGAAAATCGCCCATGTCCTTGCCATTGCCATGATCGGCGCGGGGCTGATGTCCTCCACCCTTCACCTCGGCAACCCGCAGCGCGCATGGCGGGCATTGTCGCAATGGCGTTCCAGCTGGCTGTCGCGGGAAGGGGTGATGTCGATCGTCACCTTCGTCCCGCTCCTGTGGTCGGCTTGGGCATGCGTGATCGAAGGCCGCTATCTGGCGCTCCCCGGCCTTGCGGGCTCGGTACTCAGCCTCGTCACCGTCTTCTGTACGGCGATGATCTATACGTCGCTGAAGTCGGTACAGGCGTGGCACACGCCTTTGACACCGGCCTGCTACCTGCTTTTCGCTGTGGCTGGCGGCCTTGTCCTCGCAAGCCTTTTTGCCTTTGCCGGAGGTGGAAACGCTTCTCTTCTGGCCGTTCTGGCCGCCATTGCACTTATGGCAGCGTGGATTGCCAAAGCATCGTGGCGGCGCAACATGCTGACGCTCACGCCGATTTCAACGCCCGAAACCGCGACCGGTCTGGGGGCAATGGGCAAGGTGCGGCTGTTCGAACGGCCGCACGTCACGGAAAACTATTTGACCCATGAAATGGGATTCAAGATTGCCCGCAAGCACGCGGCAAAGCTGTGGAATATCGCCGTGGTTCTGGGAGGGGCAATACCCGCATTGGCCCTGCTTCTCTTGGCAATCCTTGGCCAGGTGCCGGGGACCATCGCAGCGATGATTGCCAGCGTTGCCGTGCTCTCGCACGTCATTGGCATGCTTGCCGAGCGCTGGCTGTTCTTTGCCGAAGCCCGTCACGCTGTCATGAACTACTATAACGGATAACCGGTCAAACCCGGCATTGGCTCGCGCAAAGGGCGCTTCTGAAGGTCTGCTCAGTTCGCCGGAAGTTTGCGCAATATCTTAGGGTTGCGCCCGGTCCGCAATCTCTTGGCAATGACCCGCAAAGCCGCAAATTTCTCGCCCGGCTGCAAAATTCTTTGCCCACCCCAAGGCGTCCAAAGCATCGTCGGCTGCGGCTTTTCAATTCCGGTCGTCATTGCCTGTCCTCCACAAGCATAATTACCCTACGTCATATAGCGTAGTACGCGCGAAATTTCACTTTAGTGCAACAGTTTTTCAACAGTCCCACTTCAGAAATCCGTGAAATAAAGTAGAGCGTCCCGAAATGGCTCAGTCGCGGCCGCGCAAAGTCCTGCGGCGACCGCTCAATTGCCACCTTTTGTGAAACCACATCCACTGGCCGGGGTCTTCGCGCACCCAGCGCTCGACCACATCGGTGAACAACTGGGTGGTCGCCTGCACGTCGATGGCGCCCTTTGCGTTGCGCGGCAGGTCGAGCCTGTCCTCGATCTCCAGCCGGAAACGGTTGTTGGGCAGCCTCACGCAACGTGCGGGGTAGACGTCGCATTCATAGTGGCGGGCCAGCATCCCCAGCATCGGATTGGTCTGGCAAACGCGGCCGAAGAACGTCGTCTCAAGTCCGCTGGTGAATTTCTGGTCGACCAGCACGCCGATGTTGCCGCCCTTCTCGAGGATTGCCGCCAGCGCAAACGAAGCGCCTGTCGATGACGGCAACAGCGCGCCCATGTTCGTGCGCCGCATCGACTGGATGTATTCGGCCATGTACGGATTGTTGGGCGGTCGAAACAGCGCCGTTATCTTCATGCCGAAGGTCGCTGCCGCGACCGGCAACAGTTCGAAATTGCCAAGATGGCCGGTGAAGATGATGTGCGGCTTCTCGGTCCGTGCAATCGCCTCGAAATGTTCCATGCTGGCGGCTGAAACCTCGACCCGACCCGCCGTCGTTGCCTTCGGATCGAAGTCGAACAGCTTGTCGAGAAACACATATTCAGCCCCGAGGCGGGCCATGTTGCCCCACATTTCGAGCGCGATCTGCTCGATCTCGGCTTCGCTCTTTTCGGGATAGGCCTGTCGCAGATTGTCGAGTGCCACCCGGTGGCGGCCGACCAGCGGTCCGATGCGCCGCGCCGCGCTATCTGCGAAGTTAAGCGCGCTGTCCGCCGGCAATATGCGCAGCGCCCCGATCACCGCAATCGCCAGCCGCGCGGTCAGCCAGTGCCTTGCGCTGCGAACGCGCAGGCCGAGGCCGAATTTGAGGTCTCGGCGCAGTTTGGCGAGAGGGCCGGGGGCCAACTTGGCCTCAGCCAACCGTCAGGATGATCTTGCCGAACACGTCGCGGCCTTCCATGCGCTTCAGCGCTGCGTCGATCCCGTCGAAATCGACCTGCGTGTCGATGACGGGATGCACCAGCCCCGCCGCCATCTTCTGCATGGCATTCGCCATGTTCTCCATGCGGCAGCCGAAGGAGCCGAGCAGCTTCAACTGCTGCTGGAAAAGCTGCATCAGGTTCATCTGCGTCGAGACGCCGGAAGTCGAGCCGCAGGTGACGAGCCGT
>MKRZ01000118.1 GCA_001897075.1 Mesorhizobium sp. 61-13
TGCACGAGCTTGCCGTAAAGACGCCGTTTCGCCAGTGTCGGGTCACGCCCTTCCTCACCGACCTCGACGAGGACCGGGCTGCAAGCGAGGTGGATCGCCCGGCGCTGCTCAAGGCTTTTCGAGCTTATCTCCAGGCCAATGATCTCGAGGCCGACTGGGAAAGCGTCAGCCGGGCCGGCGACGCGATTTTGGTCAATGCGCTGTCGATGATGGCACCGTACGGGCCGGCCGAAAAACAGGCACTGCTTGAGGCTGCGGATCTGAAGACGCGGGCCGAGACGCTGATTGCCATCACAGAGATGGCGCTGGCACGCGACAACGATGAATTCGGATCGAGCTTGCAATAGGCTGGAGGATCACATGGCGGAACGTAGTGAGCGCAAATCGCAGGTCGACCCCAAGCTTCTGGAACTGCTTGCCTGCCCGCTGACCAAGGGGCCGTTGAGCTGGGATGCGGAGCGCAGCGAACTTGTGTCCAGGCTGGCGCAGCTTGCCTATCCGGTCAGGGACGGTATTCCGATCATGCTGCCTTCGGAGGCGCGTTCGGTTTCGATCGAGAAAAAACAGCCTTGAATATCATTGGAAGTTGCGCCCTTTCGGCATGACGTTTCGCGCCTTTCGAGCCATTGCCTCGTGATCCCGGTGAGACGAGCCTTTGCGCTCTGTCTCATTTTGCCGCTTCTTCCAAGGCAGGCCGGCCTTTGATGGAATCGGCGTTGCCCGATTCTCTTCCAAAAGCGTAGCCAGCCAGGGCGAGAGGTCATCGATCCGGTCGGCAACGATATGGATCACGTTCGATTCCGATTGCAGCTTGCCGGTGACGCGCACGAAGCGTGAGCCCATGATGACGGGGCGAAAGCGGTCGAATATGCGCGGCCAGATGATGACGTTGGAGACGGCGTCCTCATCCTCCAGCGTCAGGAAAATGGCGTTGCCCTTGCCCGGCCTCTGGCGCACCAAAACAAGCCCGGCAACTGAAATGCGCCGGCCGTCGGGAACAGACGTCAGGACAGCGTTCGGCGTGACGCCTGCCTCGTTCAGTTGCTTGCGCACGAAGGCGACCGGATGAGCCTTCAACGACAGGCCGAGGGACCGATAGTCATGGATGACATGCTGGCCCAAAGGCATTTCGGGCAAAGTCGCCTTGGGCTCCAGGTCGGGCAGGTTCACAGTCGGCCGATCGAACAGCGGCAGCTTTTCGGCCGCGCTTTTGCGGTCCAACGCCCGCACCGCCCAAAGTGCCGACCGGCGGTCGAGGCCAATGGAGCGAAAGGCATCTGCCTCGGCCAACTTCTCGATCTCATCGACATCGAGGCCGGAACGCAGCCAGACATCGCGCACCGATTGATACCCTTCGCCACGCCTCGCGCAAAAGATTTCCATGCGATCCAGCGAAAGGCCCTTGATCTGCCGGAAGCCGAGGCGGACGGCATGGGAGGTGCGGATAACGCCGCGCATTTCGGCATGGCGCTTGAGAATGCGCCCAGGGTCGAACGAAGCTTTTTCAAGCAGGCAATCCCAGGTGGAAAAATTGATATCGACCTCGCGGACCTCGACGCCATGGTCGCTTGCATCGCGCACGAGTTGGGCCGGCTGGTAGAAACCCATGGGCTGCGAATTCAGGATCGCGGCGCAGAACACATCCGGATAGAAGGTCTTGAACCAGCAGGAGGCATAGACCAACAGCGCGAAGGAAGCAGCATGGCTTTCGGGAAAACCGTAATCGCCGAAGCCTTCGATCTGCTTGAAACAGCGCTCGGCAAACTCCTGCTCATAGCCCCGCGCCACCATCCCGCTGATCATCCGGGTTTTGTATTTATCTATGGTGCCATTGCGCTTGAATGTCGCCATTGCCCGGCGTAGCTCGTCGGCTTCGCCCGGCTTGAAGCCGCCGGCAACCACCGCAAGCCGCATCGCCTGCTCCTGGAAAAGCGGCACCCCTTTTGTCTTGCCAAGGATTTGTTCGAGTTCGGGTTTTGGGTACTCGACTTTCTCCTTCCCTTCGCGCCGCCGCAGATAGGGATGCACCATGTCGCCCTGGATCGGACCGGGGCGAACGATGGCGACCTCGATGACGAGATCGTAGAATTCTCTCGGCTTGAGGCGAGGCAGCATCGACATCTGGGCCCGGGATTCGATCTGGAACACGCCCAGCGTGTCGGCACGGCAGATCATGTCGTAGACCCGCACATCTTCCTTGGGGATCGTATCGAGATCGACGATGGGACGCCCGCTCTTTTCGTCCCTGGCATCATAGTGTTGTTTCAGGAGCTGGAAGGCGCGCTTCAGGCAGGAGAGCATGCCGAGCGCCAGAACATCCACTTTCAGGATCTTAACGGCATCCAGATCATCCTTGTCCCATTCAACCATCTTGCGTTCGTCCATCGCCGTCTTGACGATGGGCACGATCTCGTCGAGCCGGTCTCTGGTGATGACGAAGCCACCGACATGCTGGGACAGATGGCGGGGAAAGCCCATGATCTGGTTGGCATGGGTGAGGACATGCCTGGTCAACGGCTCGGCCTGGTCAAGGCCGCCCGCCTTGGTTTCCCTTTCGCCGAGCGTGGCGGAATACCAGCCCCAGATGGACCCGGACAAGGCGCTGCGCACATCTTCCGACAGGCCCATCACCTTGGCCACTTCGCGAAGCGCCGAGCGCCCCCGATAGCTGACGACGGCGGCGGCCAGCGCCGTGCGCTTGGCGCTGTATTTCGAATAGATGTACTGCATGACTTCTTCACGCCGTTCATGCTCGAAATCGACGTCGATGTCCGGTGGTTCATTTCTTTCCTCGGAAATGAAGCGCTCGAACAGGGAATTGATTTCCTTTGGCCCCACCTCGGTAATGCCGATGCAGTAGCAGACGACCGAGTTGGCGGCGGAGCCGCGGCCCTGGCAGAGGATGTCCTTGCTGCGCGCAAACTGGACGATGTCGTGTACGGTCAGGAAATAGCGCGCATAATTCAGCCGCTTGATGAGGGCCAGTTCCTCCCGGATACGTTTTTGTACGTCGACTTCGGTTCCCGTTGGAAAGCGTCTGGCCGCACCTTCCCAGGCCAATCTCTCCAATTCTTCCTGTGGCCCGAGGCCTGATTGCGTTGGCTCGTCGGGGTAATTGTATTGAAGTTGAGCCAGCGAAAAGGACAGTTCTCCGGCAAAGCGCAGCGTTTCGGCCAGCGCCTGCGGGTGCCGGCGGAAAAGCCTCGCCATTTCTCCCGGTAGCTTCAGGTGGCGTTCGGCATTGGCTTCAAGCGCCAATCCGGCTTCCGCGACGGGTGTGTTCAGCCGGATCGCGGTGATCACGTCCTGCAGCGGGCGACGCTCCGGCGCATGGTAAAGTACGTCGTTCGTAGCCATCAACGGCAGCTTGGCAGCGGCAGAGACGGCGGCGGCCTGCTCGATACGGAAGCGATCATTGCCTCGATAGTCGGGTGCGACAGCCAGCCGAAGCGCCTTGCCGAAGCGGGCCTTCAGCCGGTGCAGCAAGGCAAGATCGTCCGTCGGCGCGACCAGTTCCGGCAGGATGGCCAGTGACATGTCCTCACCCCATTCCAGCAGGTCGTCGAGATGAAGAAGGGTCGCGCCCTTTTCGGTTTCCTCACGCAGATTGGCCTGGGTCAACATGCGGCACAGGTGCCCCCATCCCTTGCGATCCCGCGGATAAGCGAGAATGTCGGGAGTACCGTCGGCAAACACCAGCCTGCAGCCCGGATGATACAGGTACTCGATTTCATCTGCGTCGGGCGACGGCTTTATATGCTTTGACTGGCTCCATGCGCGCACCACCCCGGCAACGGTATTGCGGTCGGCCAGACCCATGCCGGCATGGCCGAGAAGGCAGGACGCCAGCACCAGTTCCTCCGGGCGAGACGCGCCGCGCAGGAATGAGAAATTCGATTGCACACCGAACTCCACATAGGCGGGGGTGATGCGTGCGTTCATGCGAAGATCCCATGCATGAACCAGCGCGGCGCAGGCTCCATGCCATCGTAGAGACCCTGGCGGTAGAGCCAGTAGCGGCGGCCGTCGACATCCTCGATGCGGAAGTAATCGCGCGTCGGGGCTTCCTTCAACCACCACTCCGAAGCGATCCGTTCCGGCCCTTCGGCGCGAACGACCTTGTGCAGCGCGCGCCGCCAACGGAACTGCCGTGGTGGACCTTCCGGCATTTCGGTGACCGGCACGTCAATCGGCTCGGGGGACCGGAAAAGACGTATGGGGCGCTGCAACGAAGGAATGGGGGGCGTTGCGTCACTACGCGACCCGGCCGCGGACTTTCCGGACGCTTCGAAAGGAACCATTGCCACCGCACGCTCGGGGCTGTGGCTCGCCACGTTGGCGGCTTGCAGAATGGTGCCTTGTCCCAGCCGGGCGTTGATCCGGTCCGTGAACAGGGCAATGCTCGCAGCCTCGTCCGGCATCTCCCCGGCAAGGTCGATCTGGCTGGTTTCATATGCGGCACTTGTCAGGACGCACAGTCGCACAAGGTCGAAACCGTAACCGGCGTCAAAGCCGTCACCGACCGCGATCAGCCTTTCGTGGAACAGCTTGTGGACCAGTTGCGGTTCCCGAACCGGTTGCGATGTGCGCACCCTCAACCGCGTTACCGCGCCGTCCACCCTGAACAGCAAAAGCTCGAGCTCACGCACACCTTCGCCGCGCCTCTCCAGATCGGCTTGCAAGGTTGCGGCGAGGGCTTTCACCAACAGTTCTATGTCCTCGGCCAGCATGATCGGCTCGGCGAGATGGCGCTCGGCGGAGAGGGCCGGGACCGGCATTCGTGGCGATACCGGCTCTTCCAGGCGTCCCAGCGCCCTGTCGAGATGCAGGAGAAGCTTCGAGCCGAAGCGGCGCATCAATGGCGCGCGCTGCAGACCCATGACCGCCCCGACTGTCCATAGGCCGACGCTCTCCAGGCTGGTGCGGATTGCAGGCTCGATGCGCAGGGCAGATAACGGCAACGGGGCTAGCAAGGCCGCCTCGTCACTGGCGCTAACGATGCGTCCGCTTGCAAAGCGTGCTGCCGCCCAGGCCGTTCCGGTTGTCGAGGCGATGCCGATGCGAACGTCAAAACCCTGCTGGAAAAAGCGCACGGACATATCGTCCAGCATCGCACGCTCGCCGCCGAACAGATGCGCGCAGCCGGTGATGTCGAGAAACAGGCCGTCCTCGCCGTCCAGCGACACCAGTGGCGTATAACGGTCGCACCAGTCGGCCAGCCCTTCAAGCAGGCTGTGATCGGCTTGAGGATCGGTCTCGACCGCATCGATCGCCGGATGCATGGCACGCGCGTCGGCCAGCCCCATGCCACGCTTCAGGCCAAGCGCCTCAGCCTGCTTGTCGAGTGCGGCGATGCGTTGTGCGTTCTGCTGGCGATGGCTGAGCACCAGCGGCGGGCGCGAAACCGGTGGCCGAGACCGCCAGGCGCGGCCCAGACGCTGTCGCCATATTCGCTCCGCGGCGAGGTAGGGAAACCACAGGGACAGGATTCTCTGCCCTTTCACCATGCCGCCGTCCAACAGGGTCACGGTTTTCGTCGCCGTGTCTTTCGTTGCCGTGTCTTTCGTTGAATGAGCGTTCATCGAAGTTCCACTCCAATATGAATTTTCCCCAACGGCCCGTGCGGCTCTTGCTCACCGAAACCGCAAAGGCAGGCAGGCCGATCGATCCGTCGAGAGGGCCATCAAGCGTGCTGCGCGGTGCCGAAGCCGCTGGCTCGACAACCAGTCGGATGGGCGCGGCCGTCGGTTCCGCCAATGCTGCCTGACGCAGCAAGAGAACCGGCTTTGCGGCTTGCTGCGCCCGGGCGTGCAGCCTGCGGCTTGCAGTGAGGTCGAGGCGTTGTGGATTGCCGCGGATTTCCAGCACCACCGCCGAAAGCGCGGTGAGCCGCGCCGCTTCCTCCGCCACCCAAAGGGCATCGGCTAGCTTGGGCACCTCGCAAAAGAGAAGGCTTTGCGGAGCCATGCCGAACAGACATTGCAAGCCCCTGGAGTAGGGAAAGCCGCCCTCCTGCCATGCTTGCGCGGTGCCGATCCATAGCGCCGGACCAGCAGCCTGTTGGCAATAGTCCAGCCTGCCTAAAAGCGCCATCGCGAAGCCTGATACGGCGCCGGTGTCGCGTGTTTCAGGGCCATGGATTTCGGTCAGCGCGGCTTTCAAAAGCCCGCCGCCCAATGTGTCATCAAGGCTCTCTACACCAGTGGCAAGCAGGGCTTCGCTTCTCGCCGAGCCACCGTGCCGTACAAGAATCCGGTCGCCGGTGCCAGATGCGGTGGAAGGTGCGCCGGCCGGAACGTCGAAGCGTTCCGGCAGCGTTCCTTCAATCCTCGCTATCTGGCGGCGCAGGGAAAAAATGGTCTCCCGCGCCATGACGCCTGTCGTCATGACGATCGATTTCCAGAGCAATTGTTCCTGTTATGTTCTTATGGATTCCAGAGCTTGATGTAAGAGTCAAGCAGGCTGAAGCGGAATTTATTCCTCTTGTGGCGAGAGGGCTGCGTCCGTGGACGAGCTTGCCGTTTGCCGAGTGGCGCGCAAAAGCCTATATGCGCCGGGCAAAGGATACAGAATGGCCCGCATCTACAAGACCCGCAACTGGCACGGCGAACTTTCGCCTTCCATCGAAGAGCTGGAGTTGCTGGCGCTGGAGGCTTACGCGCATCTTCCCGAGGAATTCCGCAAGCTGACCGGCGAGATCGTCATCCAGATCGCCGAGTTCCCGACCGACGAGATCATGGACGACCTTTCGCTCGAAACGCCGTTCGACCTGCTTGGCCTGTTCGAGGGCCGTGGCATCGCCGAACGCTGGAACCCGGCGACCGGCGAAGGTCCGAACCGCGTCACGCTCTACCGGCGCGCCATCCTCGACTACTGGGCGGAGAACGAGGAAGCGTTGGGCGATATCGTCAACCACGTCCTCATCCACGAGATCGGCCACCATTTCGGCCTCTCCGATGACGACATGGAGCGCATCGAAACGGCTGCGGGATAGTGCTTCCGGCCCTCTGGATTACCCGGCCTTCTAAATCACGTTGAGTTCCCGAAACGCCCGGCCTTCCGCAACCCGCTGATAGGCAAAGGCCGAGCAATCGACCGTGCGATAGCCGCCATGCACGATCAGTTCCGCCATCGCCTTGCCGACTGCCGGCGCCTGCTGCAGGCCGTGGCCGGAAAAGCCGTTGGCGAAAATGAAGTTGCCGACTTCCGGATGCGGACCGATCACGGCGTTCTGGTCGAGCGTGTTGTAGTCGTAGTGACCGGCCCAGGCGCGCGTCATCCTGATCGCCTCGAAGGCCGGGACGCGGGTGGCCAGCACCGGCCAGATCTCGTTTTCGAACAGGCCCCATTCCGGCTCGAAATCGGCCGGATCGGCAGCCCGTTCGCCGTCTTCCGATTCGGCCCCGCCGGTGATGTAGACGGAGCCTTCCGGCCGCCACCAGATGCCGCTCGGATCGACGATCAACGGCATGTCGGCGAAACGGTCGTGCGCCTCGAAAACGAAGACGTTGCGCTTGCGCGGCTCGACCGGCAGTTCAAGTGCGGCCATCGCCGCCACCTTGCCGGCATTCGGCCCGGCCGCGTTGACGACGATGCCTGCCTCGAGCGTTTCGCCATTGTCGAGCGTCACGCCGGTCACGCGGTTGCCTTGCCGGGAAATTGCGGTGACGGAAGCGGTGATGAAATCCACCTTCCTGCTGCGCAGCGCCTTGCGGAACAGGTGCAGATAGGCGTGGGCGTCGAACCAGCCTTCGCCGCTCAGGCCATAAGCGCCGCCGCTGATGCCTTCGCCCGACAGCCAGGAAAAGCGGCGCGTCAGAGCGCCTGTATCCTCCAGCACGATGTCGGCGCCTTCGGCGACCTGCGCGTCGTGATTGGCCTTGAGCACGGGCAGGCCGGTTTCGCTGGCGAGGATGAGATAGCCGCTCTCGTGGAAGTCGATCTCGGCGTCGGGGCCGAATTCTTCCTTCAGCCGCCGGAACAGTTTTAGCGTGAACTGCGACAGGCGGATGTTTTGCGGGATCGAGAATTGTTGGCGGATGGACGCCGCCGAAAGCGTCGTCGCCGAATGGGTGAATTGCGGGTCGCGCTCGACGAGTGCGATGGAGCCGGAAAAACCCTCGTCGCGGAGATAATAGGCAAGCGAGGCACCGACGATTGCGCCGCCGATGATCACGATATCGTAGTTCGCCATGCCGCTGGACCCGTTTGTGCCACTGATGAAACAGCTTTCGCCACTTTGCTGCAAGCTCTTGCAAGGGCCAGCTTTGCCGGGCAAGAAGACCAGATGCCCCAGAACCCGATCCGCCCGCGCCGTTCCGTTCTTTACGTTCCAGCCTCGAATGACAAGGCGCTGGCTAAGATCGCAACGCTCGCCTGCGATGCCGTGATCGTCGACCTGGAGGACGCGGTGCTTCCTTCCGAGAAGGTGGCGGCGCGCGAAAAGCTTGCCGGCATCATGGCCAATCGGCCGGAGCGGCGTTGCGAAATGGTGGTGCGCATCAACGCTTTGAGTGGCCAGTGGGGAGCCGACGACCTTGCCGCTGCCGCCGCCTGCGAGCCGGACGCCATCCTGTTGCCCAAGGTCGATACCGCCCGCGATATTCTTGAAGCCGGCGATGTCCTCGACGATGCCTTCGCGCCGGACGAGGTCAAGCTGTGGGCGATGGTCGAAACGCCGAAGGCGCTGATGAACATCGGCGCTATTGCCGAGCTTGGCCGCGACCCCGCTTCGAGGTTGAGTTGTTTCGTTGCCGGAACGAACGATCTGGTCAAGGAAACGGGCATCCAGGCCACGCCCGACCGTCGCTATCTGGTGCCTTGGCTGATGCAGATCGTGCTGGCGGCCCGGGCCGGCGGCATCGATGTCGTCGACGGCGTGTTCAACCATTTCAGCGATGCCGTCGGTTTCGCCCGCGAATGCGCGGAAGCGGCCGCCATGGGCTTTGACGGCAAGACCGTCATCCATCCGGCTCAGATCGAAGCGGCCAACGCCGCCTTTTCGCCCTCGGCTGCGGCGCTGGCGGAAGCCAAGGCGATTGCCGAAACATTCGCTCTGCCCGAAAACGCCGGCAAGGGCGTGGTCGTGCTGGGCGGCAGGATGGTCGAGCGGCTGCATCTGGCGCAGGCCGAAAAACTGCTGGCGAAAGCCGTCGGCATCGGCGCATGATTGCCGCAGCAACGTCCTTATCCATTTCCATCAGGGAAAAGACATGAGACTCTACCGTTTCCTCACCGCCATCGACGACGCCACTTTCTGCCACAAGGTGACGGCGGCGCTGAACAAGGGCTGGCACCTCTACGGTTCGCCGACCTATGCCTATGACAAGAAGGAAAAGATCATGCGCTGCGGCCAGGCCGTGGTGAAGGACATCGAAGGCCAGGAATATGTGGCCGGAGAGACCAAGCTCAGCGACTGGTGAGAGTCGTACTTCCTCGTTGCCACGCCCGGCTAACGCCGTCTGGAGTTCTTTGCCCCGCCTTTAAGCTCTCTCGCTACGCTCGTCGCTGGCGGGGACCCCGGATGGCCCGACGGCTGACGGAGGTTGTGCATCATGGTTGCCACGCCCGGCTAGAGCCGTCTGGCCATTGTCAAAGAACTGACCTCGATTGAGAGGTCGGGAGGACGGGCGGCCGTTCGGTCGCTCGTTTAGTTAAGTAGTGCGGCCTTGCGGCCGCCCGTCCGGTGGTCTTGCCTCACCGGGGGCAGCACTCACGCCGAAGGCCCCGATCAAGGCCCGGACTTGGGGGCTCATCACCCAGCCGCACACCGTCATGCGGCCAATCCGGCACCGACGCCCTTCCCTGATACCCGGTGCGCACCAGGTCTCCCGCAAGGGCGATGGGGCTGAGTATGGGGGAGGCTGAAAGGGTGGGGACAAGTGGGGTGGAAGATTTTTGGGAGAATGAGCGGGATCAAGGGGTTGGGTGGAGCGTGGCCCGAGTTTGATCCACACCCGGATAGCTCAGCGCTGCCCCTCACCCTTACCCTCTCCCCGTAAACGGGGAGAGGGAGACGTCAGCGGTTGCGCTCAACCTCCCATCCGACTTCGCTTCGCTCGAAAGTGAATTCCGGGATGACAAAGCGGAGGACTTGCGCGCTCCCCGACCGGGGCGGCGGGGCGGAAGGGTGGCGTTCACTCAAGCGCCAAAGTGGTGACGACAAGGTGCAATCACCAATCAGGTCTGGCCTGGGCTGGAAACTCAGCCGCCGAACATGCCGAGCAGGCGCTTCTTCAGCTTGGACACCGTGCCGTCCGACTGCGCGGTCTGCACCTCGGCGGCAGGTGCTGCTTCGGCCGGCGGCTGGGCAGCCACCGCGGCGGGCTGTTCCTTGGCAGCCTTGGCTGCGGCCTTTTCGGCGGCGAGCTGCTGCTGCGCAAGCTCCTTGGCGGCCTTAGCTGCCGCAGCGGCGGCAATCTTTTCTTCCTCGGCCTTTTGCTTTGCGGCCTTCTCGGCGTCGAGTGCTGCCATCTTTCGCCCTGCCGGTGAATCGATGCGCCCCATGCGCGTTGTCGTTTCCGTAATCGAGCCGTCGGAATTCAGCGACGGCGGCTCCATCGTCACGCGCTCGCCGCGAGCCCGCTTGCGCGTCCAGTCCGAGACGATGTTTGCTTCCTTGATGCCGGCAATGGTCGGCTTCGGTGCCGGTATCGACGAATTGACGGCGCTGTTGAAGGCCGCCTCATAGGTGCTCTGATAAGCGCCGTAGGCCATCTTCAGCGAATCGGGCTGCGTGCTTGCGGGGCATGTGCCGGAGGGATTGAAGCTCTGGCCTTCCGCCGCCACCTGGTTGAAGACGTAGCGCTTCTCGCACACGTCCACCTTCGGCGGCACCTTGGTCACTTCGAAATTGTCGTAGCCGACCTTCAGCATCTTCCAGAACTCGTAGTTCGGGTCGCTGCGGTAGCGCGCCATGTTGGCGGCGGTCATGCGGAACGGAAACGCCTGGATCTGGAACTCGGTCTGTCCGCCCTTGAAGGCGTCGCGGCCGAACGCATAAATCTCCTCGATCTGCGGATCGGTCATCGAATAGCAGCCGGACGACGAGCAGGCCCCGTGCACCATCAGGTTCGAGCCGGTGCGGCCGTTGGCGCGGTCATAGGCGTTGGGATAGCCGATGTTGAAGGCCAGGTGATATTGCGAGTTCGGCTTCATCTGCGCCGGGCGCACCGTGTAGAAGCCCTCCGGCGCCTGGCGGTCGCCCTCGGTGTATTTCGGCCCGAGCTTGCCCGACCATTTGCAGATGTCGTAGCTGGCGACGATATCGTAGCGCCCGTTGCTCTTCTGCTTCCAGATTTCGAGCTTGCCCTCTTCCTTGAAGATGCGGGCCATTACCGGCGACGTCCGGCTCATGCCCTTCTTGCTCATCTCGGCAAGGATTTTCGGCGAAAGCTGGCGGTTGGCGTGCTGGGGTGCGAAATCGCCAACGGACGATTCGGTGCAGCCGGCTACGCCGAGCGCTGCCACCAGAAGTCCAGCCTGAGCAATTTTGGCGAACAAGGATGCCGTTTTCGTCATTTTTCCCATGCCCCGGCTTCAAGCCGGGCCGACCCACTGAACATTGACGGACCCTAAGCCCGTTAACCTTGAAAATTCCTTACCGCAAGTGGGGCGAAAAACCTCTCACTGCTTTGTCACTGGGCCAAACCGGCGGCATTTTTGTGGCGCAACTGCGCACCACTCTCGGCGCATTCACAGCTCAGACCATCTGGAAATTCGCTCTGGCGAGGCAAATGGTGTGGTTTTCGAGAACCGGAGCGTACTTTAGAGGCTGCGGCCCATGGCCAGATACTTCTCCCGCCGCTGCTCGCGGAAGTCGGTGTTGGTGCCGGCAAATTCCTTCATCGTCTTCGCGATCAGGTCGCCGGTCGAGGCGATCACCGTCTCCGGCGCGCGGTGCGCCCCGCCGAGCGGCTCGGGAATGATGGCGTCGATGATCTTGAGGCCAAGCAGGTCCTGCGCGGTGATCTTCATGTTGGTGGCGGCATCCTTGGAGCGCGTAGTGTCGCGCCACAGGATCGAGGCGGCGCCTTCCGGCGAAATCACCGAATAGATCGAGTGCTCCAGCATGTAGACCTTGTTGGCGGTGGCAATGGCGATCGCGCCGCCCGAGCCGCCCTCGCCGATGACCACCGAAATCGACGGCACCTTGAGCGCAAGGCAGGCCGACGTGGAGCGGGCGATGGCCTCGGCCTGGCCGCGTTCCTCCGCGCCGACGCCCGGATAGGCGCCTGCCGTATCGACCAGCGTGATCAGCGGAATGGCGAAGCGGTCCGCCAGCTCCATCAGGCGCACCGCCTTGCGGTAGCCTTCCGGCCGCACCGAGCCGAAATTGTGCTTCAACCGGCTTGCCGTGTCGGAGCCCTTTTCCTGGCCGATAATGGCCACCGGTTCGCCCTTGAAGCGGGCAAAGCCGCCGACAATGGCCTGGTCCTCGCCATAGAGGCGGTCGCCGGCCATGGTGGTGAAGTCGGTGAAAAGGGTCTTGATGTAGTCGAGGCAGTGCGGCCGGTCGGGGTGACGCGCCACCTGCACCTTCTGCCACGGGGTGAGCGCCTTATAGGCGTCGCGCAGCGCGTCGCGAGAGCGCTTTTCCAGCCGGGCGATCTCGTCGGCGACATCGACCGCCTCGCCGCTTTCCGCCAGTTTCTTCAGTTCGAGGATCTTGCCTTCGAGATCGGCAACCGGTTTTTCGAAGTCGAGATAATTGTACATTCGTGAGCTGACCAGTGCGCCGGAAACGACGAGGGTTGATGCCCGCCGCTGGATGAGCGGGCGCTAAACATCGTCCTCACATAGCCGTATGAGGGCTAGTCGGCAAGCGGATGGTGGTCATTGACCAGCCGCACAAGCCGCTCCTCCAGCACATGGGTGTAAATCTGCGTGGTCGAGATGTCGGCATGGCCAAGCAAATGCTGGACGGCGCGCAGGTCGGCGCCATTCTGCAAAAGATGGCTGGCAAAGGCGTGGCGCAGCACGTGCGGCGAGACTTTCGCAGCCGATATGCCGGCGCGCGCGGCAAGCCCCTTGAGGTCGCGGGCAAACACCTGCCGGGCCAGAAATCCGGTACCGGATGCCGCCGGAAACAAAAACGGGCTTTCGGCGAAGGCGGGCAAATTCCTCCGTTCCGCCAGCCACGCCTGCATCGCTTCGCGCGCCTTGCCCGACAGCGGCACCATGCGTTCCTTGTCGCCCTTGCCGCGCACCACGAAAAAACGCTCGTCGCGCAGCGCCACCGTCACCGGCAGGCTGACCAGTTCGGAGACGCGCAGGCCCGTCGCGTAAAGCACCTCGACCAGCGCGTGGAGCCTCAGCGCAGCCGCTTGTTCGGCTTTGCCCGACGAAGTGTCGGCAGCTTCCGCTGCCGCACGATCCAAAAGCCGCCCCGTCTCGGCCTCGCTCATCGTCTTGGGCAGCGGACGCCCCCGTTTCGGGCTGTCGAGCGTGCCGGTCGGGTCGTCGGCGCGCAGACCTTCGGCATAAAGGAACTTGAAAAACTGGCGCAGCACCGAAAGCTTGCGTGCCTGCGAGGTCGCCGCAAAGCCTTGCGCGGCCACGCCGTCGAGATAGGCGCGTATGTCGGAAGTACCGGCTTCGGCCAGTCCGCCAGTCATCTCGCCAGAGGCGTCTTCCAGGTCGCGGCGATAGGAGTCCAGTGTGTTTTTCGCAGCACCCCGTTCGGCGCTCATCATCTCGAGGAAGGCTTCGATGCGGGCCGCGCTGTTCATATGAATAGGTCCCGACCCTCGGTTCCGCCCTACTTTTGCGGCAGCAGCTTTTCCGCCGGAATGCGTACGCTGAGTTCAGCCTGCTTCGGCTCGACGAAGATCACCAGCGCGAACATCGCGCCATAGACGATGCCGGCCAGCACAGCGAGGGTAATGATGAAGCGGAACAGTGTCGGCATGAGCTCTGGTGAATCCTGACCCTGTTTTTGCTTGCCGCCCGAATCTGTCTCCTTATGGGACGCCGTTTCCGGCATTTCAAGTCTACAGCAAAGCAACACGCAAGCTTGACGCAACCGGGCTTTTCATGTCGATACGCCAGCGATGAACGCTCAATCCGCAGTCGAAACCGATGTCGATCAGGCTGCCCTGCTGGAAAAGCTGGGGCAACGCTCCATCGTGCTGGTTGGCCTCATGGGTGCCGGCAAGACAGCGATCGGCCGCAAGGTCGCAACCGCCCTTGGCCTGACTTTCATCGACAGCGACCAGGAGATCGAGGACGTCTCGCGCATGTCGATCCCCGAGCTGTTCGAGCTTTACGGCGAGCCGGAATTCCGCGCGCTGGAGCAGCGCGTCATCGCCCGTGTGCTCGAAGCCGGTCCGCAGATCCTGTCCACCGGCGGCGGCGCTTACATGAATGACCATACGCGCGAGGCCATTGCGTCCAGCGCGGTGTCGGTCTGGTTGAAGGCCGACCTCGACCTGTTGATGGAACGGGTGTCGAAGAAGCAGAACCGGCCGCTGTTGAAGAACGACAACCCGCGCGCCGTGCTGGAGCGCCTGATGAACGAGCGCTATCCGGTCTATGCCCTTGCCGACCTGACGGTGGTGACGCGCGACGAGCGCAAGGAAGTCATCGCAGCCGAAGTCATCGAGGCGCTCGACAGGCATCTTTCAGCGGCCAATGAAGCCGAGCCGAACGAGATCAGACCATGAGCGCAGCCGTCACCGTCGAAGTAGGTCTGGGCGAGCGCGCCTATGACATTCTCATCGGCCCCGGCCTGCTTGGGCGTGCCGGCGTGGAGATAGGCAAGCGCCTGCCGGGAACGCGCACCGCCATCGTCACCGATCAAAATGTTGCCGCTGCGCATCTCGACACGCTGACGGAAAGCCTTGCGGCAAGCGGCGTCACGCCGGCGGTCATCACGCTGCCGCCCGGCGAAAAGACCAAGAGTTTTGACGCCCTGCAAGAAGTGGTCGACGGCGTTCTGGCCGCGAAGCTGGAGCGGGGCGATGCCGTCATCGCGCTTGGTGGCGGCGTTATCGGCGACCTTGCCGGCTTTGCCGCCGGCATCGTGCGGCGCGGCATGAACTTCGTCCAGCTTCCGACCTCGCTGCTGGCGCAGGTGGATTCTTCCGTCGGCGGTAAGACCGGCATAAACAGCCCTCGCGGCAAGAACCTCGTCGGCGTTTTTCACCAACCCAAGCTGGTGCTGGCCGACACCGCCGTCCTCGACACGCTGCCCTTGCGCGAATTCCGCGCCGGCTATGCCGAGGTGGCCAAATACGGATTGATCGACCGCCCTCGGTTCTTCGACTGGCTTGAAAACAACTGGCAGGACATTTTTGCCGGCGGCCCGGCCCGCATCGAGGCGATTGCCGAGGCCTGCCGCGCCAAGGCCGACGTGGTGGCGCGCGACGAGTTCGAGACGGGTGACCGCGCGCTGCTCAATCTCGGCCACACCTTCGGCCACGCGCTCGAGGCAGCAACCCGCTACGACAGCGCCCGCCTTGTCCATGGCGAGGGCGTTGCCATCGGCATGGCGCTGGCGCACCGGTTCTCCAGCCGTCTCAACCTTGCCAGCCCCGATGATGCGGCCCGCGTCGAAGCCCATCTCAAGGCCGTCGGCCTGCCTTGGCGCATGGCCGATATTCCGGGCGAATTGCCGAATGCAGAGGCCCTGCTCGGCTTCATTGCCCAGGACAAGAAAGTGCAGCGCGGCGCGCTCACCTTCATCCTGACGCGCGGCATCGGCCAATCCTTCATCGCAAAGGACGTGCCGACCTCCGAAGTGCTCTCCTTCCTCAAGGAGAACCATCCGGCATGAGCGACGCTGGCTGGATCGTTGCAGGCGTGCTCGCGGTCACCGGCCTCGCCGCTTTCCTGCTGCGCGACCGGCTCGCACGGGCGGCAGGCTATGTTCCTCTCGGGCAAACCACGGCAACCAATGGCGAGCGGCGCGAGGAAATCCAGCGCGCCGTCAACGGCAATCGGAACGAAGAACGCAAGCTTGACGACCGCTTCGAACTCGATGAACTCGAAGTCTCCGACGTCATGGTCCATCGCACCAACATGCGCTCGGTCAACGCCGACAACGCGCCGGAGATCGTGGTGCGCGAAATTCTGCAAAGCCCACACACCCGCATGCCGCTCTGGAAAGGCTCGCTCGACAACATCGTCGGCGTGCTGCACGCCAAGGACCTGCTGCGCGCGCTGAACGACGTCGGCAACGACTTCACCCGCATCGACGTGATGAAGGTGGCCGACAAGCCGTGGTTCGTGCCCGACACCACCACGCTTCAGGAACAGCTCAACGCTTTCCTGCGCCGCAAGGCGCATTTCGCCATCGTCGTCGACGAATATGGCGAGGTCGAAGGGTTGGTGACGCTGGAAGACATCATCGAGGAAATCGTCGGTGAAATCGCCGACGAGCACGATATCGACATGCAGGGCGTCAAGCAGGAGGCCGACGGTTCCGTCGTGGTCGAAGGCACGGTTGCGATCCGCGACCTCAACCGCGCGCTGGACTGGGACCTGCCCGACGCGGAAGCGACCACGATTGCCGGGCTCGTCATCCACGAAACGCAATCGATCCCGGAGGAGAAGCAGGCCTTCACCTTCCACGGCAAGCGTTTTGTGGTCATGAAGCGCGACAAGAACCGCATCGCGCGGCTGAGAATCAGGCCGGTGAGCGTTGAGGCCGAGCCTCTGCGGAAAGAGTAGTCCGCGGCCAGAAATAGCGCGCCGCGGCGATCGCGACCGCCGCCCCGATCAACTGGGCGATGACGAAGCCAACGACATGCTGCGGCAGGATGCCGGCAGGCGTTGCCGAAAATGCGCGCATGACCGTCATCGCCGGATTGGCGAAGGCGGTCGAGGCGGTGAACCAGTAGGCAGCGCCGATATAGAGGCCGACGGCCACCGGGACCACGGTTGGCGTGCGGGCAACGCAGCCCAAAATGACGAGGATCAGCCCGAAAGTGGCGATGCCTTCCGCCAACCATTGGCCGGACCCGGTTCGGGCCGTGACCGCGATTTGCAGGACCGGCAGGTCGAACATGGCGTGCGCCGCCCATACTCCGACCAAGAAGCCGGCAAGCTGGGCGATGCAATAGGGCGCGACATCGCGCCATTTCAACTGGCCGTTTGCCGCAAAGGCGAGGCTGACCGCAGGGTTGAGATGCGCACCCGACACCGGGCCGAACAGCCAGATCAGCACCACCAGCATCGCGCCCGTCGAGGTCGAGGTGACGAAAAGGGCAAGTGCCGCCGATCCGGGCGACAGTTCAGTACCCATGATGCAGGAGCCGACTATGGTGGCGAGCAGGAAGGCTGATCCAAGCGCCTCGGCGACCAGCCGTTTGAAAAGCGGTTCGCTCATCGCCTCACCACCTTGTCGCTTCGCCGGGCGCTGCCGCCTCGACGGCCAGCGCATGCAGGCCTGCCTTGAATTCCGCATCAAGGGTGGCGTTCACGGCGCGGTGGCGATCGACCCGGCTCATGCCGGCAAAGGCGGGTGCGACAATTCGTACCCTGAAATGCGTTTCGCCCTCGCCGTCGAACTTGGCGACATGGCCATGCTCGACATGGTGATGACCCGCATGCAGGTGACTTTCGTTGATCACCACCAGCCGATCCGGCGAAAAAGCCTTGGCCAGTTTCGCTTCGATGGTCGCCTGTATGGACATCGCCGTTATCCCTCACCACATAGGCGTTACCGCCAAAAAAGAATCCGCCGCTGCCAGCATTAAGCCGTGATTCAGCGGTTAGGGGGAACAATCGCGAAAATGTCAATTCTTGTTTCGCACCGGCGATCGGCTCATACATCGGTCAAATGAAAGCGTACCCGAAATATTTCGAGAAGATTCGAATCCGCCCCGAGAAGGA
>MKRZ01000119.1:0-7902 GCA_001897075.1 Mesorhizobium sp. 61-13
CCGCGCGCGCCTACGAATGACGCGATGACGACCATGGCAAGGCACTGCATGATGACCTGGTTGACGCCCACAAGCAGAGCCTGGCGAGCGGCCGGAATCTCGACCATCCACAGCATCTGCAAGCGCGTGCATCCCGCCATCTTGCCGGCTTCACGGATCTCTTCGGCTATACCCTTGAGACCAAGGATCGTCAGCCGCGCCATGGGCGGTATGGCGAAGATGACCGTGGCGATTGTTCCAGCCTTGTGGCCGACGCCGATAAAAACGGCGATGGGGATGAGATAGGAAAAATGCGGCAACGATTGCAGCACGTTGAGGACCGGCACTATGGCCGCCTCGAACCACGGCTTCTTGACCGCCAGTATGCCCAGCAGGAAGCCGATGCTACCTGCAATCGGCGCTGCGACCAGCACGACCGACAGCGTGATCATCGACAGTTCCCATTTGCCGAATATCGCCATATAGGCGACGCAACCCGCCGCCAGCGCGCCAAGCCGCCAGTCGCGCAAGGACCAGCCCAGAACGCCGCAGAGGCCGGCTGTCATCACCCACGGCATCGCCGGCAGGCCGGCATCCGGAAAGCCAGACACAAGCAGGCCTTCGACCAGGGCGAGCGGCCATGTGATCAGCTCGGCAATCCAGCGGGTAATGTCCCGGAACGAGAAAAGCCCGAAAATGGCGTCTTCACGCAGATGATCGATGAAAGCGTTCGTCCAGTCGATGAACGGGATCGCCCATGCCTGCGGCACTTTCATCATCCAGCCCGGCAACAGCGGCGCGCACAGGAACAGGATCAGGAAAGGCAGTACCGAAAGCACCGGTTTCGCCGCCTTGGCGAGTGCTCCCGGCGTGTCAGCCTTGGTCGGCCGCTCCATGGCCACCGCGCTCATCGGGCCGGTTCCTGATCGTAAAGGGCGTCGATGTAGCTGCCCCGGTCGAGCGTGCCCACCAGCATGCCCTCGTCATCGACCACGTCGATCGAGTGTTCCGTGGTTACGATCCGGCGTGCGACGCTGGCAAGCAGCGCATCTGCCCGGATCGCGTCCTTGGCCGGCTTGCGCGGAGCCGACGGCTCCATGACGCTTCGGACCGACAACAACCGGTCTCGCGGAATGTTCTCGGTGAATTTCGCGACATAGGGCGTGGCCGGACGGGTGACCAGTTGTTCCGCCGTGCCGAGCTGTTCAATGGCGCCGTCTTTCATGATGGCGATGCGGTCGGCGACGCGTATGGCTTCATCGAAATCGTGCGTGATGAAAACGATGGTCTTGTTAAGCACCTTCTGGAGCCGCAGGAACTCGTCCTGCATTTCCTTGCGGATCAAAGGATCGAGCGCGGAAAACGGTTCGTCGAGGAACCAGAGGTCCGGCCCGACCGCGAGCGAGCGGGCAATGCCGACGCGTTGCTGCTGGCCGCCTGAAAGCTCGCGCGGATAGTAGCCTTCGCGCCCTTTCAGCCCAACCAGCTCGATGACATCGCGTGCCCGGCTTTCCCGTTCCTGCCGGCCCGTTCCCCGAACCTGCAAGGGAAAGGCGACATTGTCGAGAACGGTGCGGTGCGGCAAAAGCGCGAAGTTCTGGAACACCATGCCCATCTTGTGGCGGCGCAAGTCGATCAGTTCATTGTCGGTGGCGCGCAGCATGTCGCGGCCTTCGAACATGACCTCGCCTGCCGTCGGTTCGACGAGCCGGGACAGGCAGCGCAGCAATGTCGATTTGCCGGAGCCCGAAAGCCCCATGACGACGAGGATTTCGCCGGGCATGACATCGAACGACACGTCGCGAACGGCGGAAATGTAGCCCTGCGCCCGAATGGCCTCGATTGTGGGCTGGCCGTCATGTCGCTTCAGGAAACCGGCCGGATCGGGGCCGTAAAGTTTCCAGAGGTTTCGGCATGCAATCTTGGGGTCGCTCATGGAAATTCCCTTTGCCGTTGCGGGTCAACATCGTGCCTGCGCCAGAGGGAGCGCCCGCAATCAAGCGGGCGCTACCAGTCAAACAGGCAGAAGGCTGGAAGTCGGGATCAGCTGGCGGAACCCAGCCATTCCTTCCAGCGGGCTTCGTTGTCGGACAACCACTTGTCCGCTGCCGCCTCCGGCTCCATGTTGTCGATGTCGGCAAGCTTGGCCTGCACTGCGACATCCATGTTGGTGAAGTTGATCTTCTGAAGAACCGAATAGGCCTTCGGCCACTTGTTCGGGAATTCCTTCCACGCGCCGATTTTCAGGTAGCCGTCCTTCGGGTTACCGCAGTCGTAGGTCAGCTCCTTGTTGGTTCCCCAGGAAGCATCGTCCTTGCACTTCGGATCGAAGGCCGGAAACTCGACGAATGCGCCTTCATAGAGGGCCTCGATGAAGTTCGGCGTCCAGTTGAAGAGAACGATAGGCTCCTTGCGCTTCTCGGCCGAGGCAAGCTCGGCCCAAAGTGCTGCTGCCGATCCGGCATTGACCACCTCGAAGTTCATGCCGAGTGCTTCGACGCGCTCGGAATCGTGCTTCAGCCAGTCAACCGGTCCGCCAAGGAAACGGCCCTTTGGAGATGTCTCTGCCGTTGCGAACTTGTCGGCGCACGCATTGAGAGCTTCCCATGATGGCAGGCCGGGGCAGATTTCCTCGACATATTTCGGATACCACCATTCCTCGCGGGTCTTTGCGTCATGGGTGGCGGCGTCGACGACACAGCCTTCCTTGACAACCTTTTCGAAGGCAACGCCGAAAGCGCCTTCCCAGACTTCATGGACGAGATGCACGTCGCCCTCGCAAAGCGCGGTGTAGACGACCTGGCTGTCGGCCGAGACATATTCGACCTTCGCGCCGGTCTTTTCGAGCAGCTTGCCGACGATGTGCGCGCCGACGATCTGGCTCGACCAGTTGTGGGTGGGTATCTTGATGACGTCGGTGGAGTCCTGGGCAAAAGCGGTGGACACGGTGAAAGCCAGGATCGCGGCCACGCTTGCGGATTTGGTGAGTCTTCTCATTTCTTCTCCCTTTTGTAGTTAGTTGTTCCCGACGAGCGGAAAATCACCTCTGCGGGTAGTTCTGATACGCTCAGCCCAGCCAGAATAACGGCGAGACGTGAACCGGTGTCGTCGTCGGTGTAAAAGTCGTGGCTTGCCATGTGAAAAGATGTTAATCGGATGCCGGGAGGAATTCGGCATGCGGCTCCAGCATCACATCGTGATCGTGGAGGATGACCCGGTTACGCGGGCGAAGCTTGCCGGCTATTTTCTGGCCGAGGGCTACAAGGTCAGTGAAGCCGGCGACGGCGAACAGATGCGCAGCATTGTCGGTCGCCATCCCGCCGACCTGTTGATGATCGACATCAACCTGCCGGGCGAGGACGGACTCAAGCTCACCCGCGAACAGCGCGAAAGGTCCGATGCCGGCATCATCCTCGTCACCGGCCGCACCGACACGGTTGACCGCATTGTCGGGCTGGAAATCGGTGCCGACGACTACGTCACCAAACCATTCGAGCATCGCGAACTGCTCGCAAGGGTGAAGGGGCTGTTGCGGCGTGTCGGCAAGAGCCGGCAGCCGAACGCCAATGCTTCCACGCGCAGCTTCTATGGCTGGACGCTCGACATTGCCCGCCGCACGCTGCAGGCAACAGACGGCACATTCGTTGATCTGACCGGGGCCGAATTCAAGCTGTTGGCGGTGCTCACCGCCAATCCGGGCCAGGTGCTGTCACGCGAGCGTTTGCTGCATGAGATATCGAGGCGCGAATGGGACGCCAGCGACCGCACTGTGGACGTACTTGTCCGGCGTCTGCGGCAGAAACTGCACGACAATCCGCGCGCGCCGCGCATCATCGTCACCGCGCATGGCGAAGGCTATTTTTTCACGCCTGAAGCGACTCAGCCCGCCGAGCGGGAGATGCCACGCTACTGAAAGCCTGATTATTCTGCTGCTGTGCGCTCCGCAGATGCATCCGTCGGCAGCATTTGATCGAGTTCGGCAAAACCGGCCACAAACGCCGCCTCGCACTCGCCGACAATGTGTTTCAACTCGGCCGCAGCGCCGGAGGCTGCCGCTGTCTCCAGCGCAACCGAAGCCGCCAACAATCTCGGAAAGCCAAGTGATCCGGCCGAGCTTTTCGTGGCATGGGCGAGATCGCGCAGTGCCTTGCGGTCGTTGGTGCGCAGCGCGTCGTGCATCGCCTCGAAGCGACGCGGCAGGCTGTCTTGCGCGATCCGGTGCAGCCGGCGGACAACCTCAAGCCCCAGCGCATCGACATCGGCCTTGCACGCGGCATCGTCAAAAGCGGCCAGCACGGTCCCTGCCGGAACCCGATCCGTCAGCGTACTGATGGCCTCGAGCAACTGCTCGTCGATGATGGGCTTGGCGACAAAGGCATCAACGCCCGAATTCAGATAGCGCTCGACCTCGGATGTGAAGACATGCGCCGACATGGCGATCACCGGCAGGCCCGGCGCATTGAGAGCCTTGCGCACACGCTTCATGGCCTCAAGCCCGTCGATACCCGGCAGGCTGATATCCATCACGAGGATATCCGGCTTGAAGTCCGCAACGGCTTCGACCGCTGCGTAGCCGGAACTGACCGCCATCACGCGGTGGCCCGCCTTTGACAACACTGTGTCGGCAACGAGCCGTGTCGCTTCGTCGTCCTCCACCATCAGAATGTTGAGCGCCAGCTTCGCCTTGGCCGCCCGTGGTCCGCGCTGTTGTGCACGGCCAGGGCGGCGCGCGGTTTTCATCGTCAGCTCGAAAATGAACTTGCTTCCCGCACCCTGGGCGGACTCGACTTTCAGCTCTGCCCCCATCAGCCGCGCCAGTTCGCGGCTGATTGCAAGTCCAAGCCCCGTGCCGCCGAAGCGACGCGTGATCGAGGCATCGGTCTGCGTGAAGGCCTGGAAGATGTGTTCCTGCTGCTCCGGGGAAATGCCTATTCCAGTGTCGGCGATGGTCACGATAACACGCTGCGAACCCTTGTCAGCTTCCGCCTTGCTGATCTCTACCCTCACCTCGCCGAGTTCCGTGAATTTGATCGCATTGCTGACCAGATTGAAAAGCACTTGCCTGATCTTCGTTGCGTCGCCACAAAACGCCGGCGCGAGCTTGCGGTCGACCTTCAAGTTGAAATCGAGTCCCTTTTCGGTCGCGATCGGCCGCATGAAAGCGACGACGCCTTCAACCAGCGTCGTCATGTCGAAGTCGACCTGTTCCAGCACCACATTGCCGGACTCGATCTTGGAGTAGTCGAGTATGGCATTGAGGATGCCCAGCAACGCCTCGCCGGAATTGGCCGCGATGGAGAGATGCTTGCGTTGCGTAGAACTCAGCTTGGTGTCCGAAAGCAGCCGCATCATGCCGAGCATGCCGGTCATCGGCGTGCGGATTTCGTGGCTCATCGTCGCAAGGAAAGCCGATTTCGCGCTGCTCGCCTGTTCCGCCCTTTCCCGCGCTTCGGCGTGATCCAATGCCTCCTGGCGAAGACGCGTATTGACCAGCCTTATCTGCTCGGTTTGCTCTTCGACCAGTTGCTGCAATTCTTCGCGGTGGCGCTTCAACTCGACGGTGATGCGCTCGCGCTCCTGCTCGAGGTCGAGCCGCCGCTGCGATTCGTCACGGAACCTGTTCACGGCAACGGCCATGGTGCGAAGCTCATCGTCGCCGTCTTCAGCCACCTGAACCGCGAGATCGCCGGCAGTCAGCCGCTGCATGGCGCGTGACAGGCTACCCAGCCGCCTGACGAGATTGCGTTCGACGTAAAGCCACACAATCGTGCCCGACACCAGGACGGCACCGAGCAAGGTCAGGATCAGCACGAAGACGCCGATCTGCACGGCGTGGTCGGCCCGTTCCGCGGTCGTGCGGGCAAACTCGCCGGACCGGTCGAGAATGGTTCGGGCGACAGCATTCTGCTTCACCGAAAGGTCGCGATTGGCCTCCGCCATCGTGTCCAGCTTGCCGATCAGATCGACGATGCGCTGCCGACGCCCGAACAGCGAACCGGCAACCGGCGCATCGCCCGCCGCGGCTTCCATCGTGTTGAAGGATTCGAGCGCCTGCGCGCGCCGCACCGGATCGTCTATGCCGAGGATGCGCCGGCGTATGACCTTCATGTGGTCCTGGAAGATGCGGCTGATTTCGGTGATTTCAGTCACCGATTCCGCCCGGTTCAGGCGGTTGATAAGCAAGCTGATCTGGGCGCTGCGGTGACGCAGTTCATACATGCGCTCCATCAGAAAGATGTCGTGCTCGATCAGCCGGTCGATGGCGCTGTAGGCATCCTCGCGTCGGGCGGGATCGTTGATCAGACCGTAGAGATTGGCGGTCACGGCGGAAGCGCCGGCAGAAGCATTGGAGATCAACGTCTCGGACAAAAGCAGGATGGACTGCGCTGCATCGGCTACCTTCTCGGCGCTGTCGCGATAGGCGGCCTCCTCCTCCAACCTCTGGCGCACGAGCTCGTAGTTGCTTTTCAGATTCGCCAGCATCTTCTCGACCGCGCCAGCAAACTCCTCGACAAGCTGGGTGTCGATGGCAAGCTTCCTCGCCTCGTCAAGCGAGGCCACCATCTCCTGCGCGAGACGCGAAAGCTTGGCCTGTTCGTTCGACAGCTCCGCACTCGACTGGACGGCGGCGAGCACCGGCGCGGTGGCTACCAGCTTGGCGCTGAGTTCCGCCGTGTGTTGGGTTGCCGCAACAGCCGGCAGCGCCTTCGTGTTCACCACCGACTGGGCGGCCGCGATATGGCGCAGGATCAGCCAGCTTGCTATGCCGGACGACAGGGACAGACCAGAAATGCACAGGAAGGCGAGAAACAGCCTTCCACCGATGCCGAGCTTACGAAGCATCGTTCAATATAACCACGGTTTGCACTGTCAGCGTAAGCCGTCTAGCGTTTGAGGCATGATCAGGTTCGCAAGCCTCCTTCAAAGCTGTCTTTTTTGCACGGCGATTCTGGTGTCGGCATCAGCGCCCGCAAGTGCCGAAGACGCACCTGCTGCTTGGCAGCTGGACGCATGGGACCCGCCCTTCGACTACTCCCGGCCTCCAACAACTATCGACTATCAACCCGTCGCCAAGGCCGCGAAGCACTGGAAGATCTGCGCCTCATATCCGCACCTCAAGGACTCTTACTGGGTCAGCGTCAACTACGGCATGGTCGAACAGGCGAAGGCTGCAGGCGTCGGGCTGACCGTCGTGGAAGCCGGCGGCTATCCCAATCTCGACCGGCAAATTGAGCAGATAAAGGCCTGCAGCGCCGAAGCCGATGCGTTGATCGTCGGCACGGTGTCCTATGACGGCCTCACCCCCACAATATTGGAAATTTCGAAACGCATGCCGGTGATCGCTGCCGTCAACGACATCGCCAACACCGGCATCACCGCGAAAACCGGCGTGTCGTGGGAAGAAATGGGCCGTTCGATCGGCGCGTATCTTGCCGGCCTTCACCCTGCCGGCTCGGCACCTGTCAAGGTTGCCTGGTTTCCCGGTCCGAAAGGCGCCGGCTGGGTCCAGTTCATCGAGGCAGGTTTCCAGAAGGGCATCAAGGACAGTTCAGCCAGGATTGCCGCCGTCAAATGGGGCGACACGGGCCTTGAGATACAGCTTCTGCTCATCGAGGAACTGCTCGAATCGCAGCCGGACGTCGACTACATCGTTGGCAGCGCACCGACGGCCGACGCTGCCGTAAGCGTGCTGCGCGCGCAGAACCGCGAAGGCCAGATCAGTATTTTGGCTGACTACTTCACCCACGGCACATTCCGCGAGATTACCCGGTCCAAGGTTCTGGCCGCACCTACGGATTCGCCGCCGATGCAAGGGCGCATCGCCATCGATCAGGCAATCCGGGCGATTGAAGGGACGTTGCAGCACAAGCATGTCGGCCCGCATGTGACCATCATCGACAAAACCAATGTGCCGTCTCTCGA
>MKRZ01000120.1:0-12748 GCA_001897075.1 Mesorhizobium sp. 61-13
AGAAGCAGAATTCCAGCATGCCGGCGCGCTGGTTGTCGGTGTCGCGCCAGATGTCGCCACGCCAGCTTTGCATGCCGTTCGGCTTGCCGTTGGTGAACGGCGAATTGGCAAAAAGCGCCGTCGACAAGGGTTGCAGCTTGAGCGACACCTGCATCTTGCGGCGCATATCGGCTTCGCTCTCGAAGTCGAGGTTCACCTGGATGGTGCACGTGCGGTACATCATGTCGAGGCCCTTGGTGCCGACTTTGGGCATGTAGCGCGTCATGATCTCGTAACGCGACTTGGGCATTTTCGGCGTCTCGGCCAGCGTCCATTTTGGACTGCCGCCAAGGCCGAGGAAGCGGATGCCGAGCGGTTCGGCGATCTCGCGGACTTGCGACAAGTGGGCGTTGCCCTCGCGGCATGTCTGGTGGATGTTTTCCAGTGGCGCGCCGGAAAGCTCGAACTGACCACCCGGCTCCAGCGAAATCGCGCCCTGACCCGTCGGTTCGACAAGGCCGATTATACGGCCGGCGTCGATTATGGGGTCCCAGCCGAGTTTCTGCTGCATGCCTTCCAGAATTGCGCGAATGCCGCGTTCGCCGCCGTAAGGGACTGGCGCGTTGCCGTCGACATAGAAGGGGAACTTCTCATGCTCCGTGCCGATGCGCCATTTGTCACGCGGCTTGCAGCCGGCCGCCAGATAGGCAACCAATTCGTCTACGCCCTCTATCGGCCTGAAATCGGTGGTGTCGCGCGCCATGAAAACCTCTTCGGAGGCGATTGGGGAAAATCGCCGCGCTACTTGGACGATATGTCAGCGGCCGATCAAGCAAAAACTATTAAGCGTCGCCTCAAGGAAACTTCACTTAGGTATCGCGTCTGCGCGCCAGCCATCGTCCGCATAGAGACACCGGCAGCAAGGTTTGCTCGTTGCGCCCTGTCAAACAGGTACCCAACCGGAACCTTGCAGCCCCACCGGCATTTTCGAGATGACCGCACCGATGCGATGCTTGCAGTCGCGTCTTCCCGGGAAACAGACTATCGTCACGCACAGTTGCCGGCGTGATTTCACTGGCGAGAGGGGCTTTCATGGCTGCCACGGACGATGCGCGCGACAGGCCTGTACGGAGCGGGTCCGGCTCGGCAGACAATGCCGACATGGTGCGGCCTGCCATACCGACTGCGTTCACGCTGGTTGGCGTTACCGCCGTGCTTTACCTGGGTCGGGAGGTCTTTTTACCGCTCGCTGTCGCTTTCCTGCTGACGTTTGCGCTAGCGCCAATGGTGTCGGCGCTGCGCAAACGCTCGCTTCCCAAGATACCGGCCGTCATTCTCACAGTGGCGCTGGCATTCATGGCGATCGGGCTGTTCTCCTTCGTCGTCGCATCGCAGGTGACCACAGTCGCCCAAAACATTCCCACCTACCAGACCAACATTCTGGAAAAGGTCCGTTCGCTAAAAGAGATGGGCGCCAATGGCGGCATCATCGAACGGCTGAGCGGTGCGGTCGAACGTGTCGGCGCCGAGCTGGAGAAGGGAACGCAACAGCCCTACGCACCGGCTGCGGAAACCGAACAGCAAAAGCCGATGCCGGTCGAGATCGTGACGCGGCAGACCACGATCGATACACTGAAGAACGTGATCGTGCCGCTGGCCAGCCCCTTTGCCACGGCCGGCCTGATCATCGTGGTCGTCATCTTCATGCTTCTAGAGCGCGAGGATCTGCGCGACCGCTTCATCCGGCTTGTCGGCTATAGCGACCTTCATCGAACCACTGAGGCGCTGCAGGATGCCGGCAAGCGGGTGGGACGCTACCTGCTGATGCAATTGGTGGTGAACACCAGCTACGCGGTGCCTGTTGCCATAGGATTGTGGCTGATCGGCATTCCCAATGCGCCGCTCTGGGGTTTGCTGGGGCTGGTGTTGCGCTTCGTACCCTATATCGGCCCAGCCATCGCCATGCTGTTGCCCTTGCTTCTGGCGCTGGCCATCGCGCCGGGATGGTCACTGGTGCTTTGGACGGCTGCGCTGTTCATCGTGATGGAACTCATCATCAACAATATCGTCGAGCCGTGGCTTTACGGCTCGCGAACCGGCCTGTCGCCGCTAGCGATCATCGTGTCGGCGATCTTCTGGACATGGCTGTGGGGGCCGCTCGGCCTGATCCTGTCGACGCCGTTGACCGTGTGCCTTGTGGTGCTCGGGCGGCACGTGCCGCAATTTGCGTTTCTGGACGTGCTGTTGGGCAACGAACCGGTGCTGGAGCCGCATACGCGGCTCTACCAACGCCTGCTGGCCGGTGATCCGGACGAGGCGACGGACAATGCCGAGGAATTTCTCGAGGACCGCTATCTGGTCGACTACTACGACCGGATCGGCATTCCGGCCCTGCAGCTTGGCGAACAGGACCGCCAGCGAGGCGTGATGTCCGACGAGCAACGTCGCAAGCTGGCCGCCAGCGCGCGGGCACTCGTTTCCAACCTCGAGGAAGTGGCTCAAGAGGAAGAGGGCGAGGAGGAAGACGAGCCTTCTTCCAAGGAGGAGCCGGATCTGCTCGACGAACAGGCAGAGAAAGACGAAACGCCCGACCTACCCGACGGCGAGGGCAGGACACTGCTTTGCCTCGGCGGGCGCGGCGAGATCGACGATGCCGCCGCCGCGATGCTGGCTCAGGTGCTGGAAGTGCAAGGCGCGATTGCCACCAGTGCAAGCCATGCTGCGCTGGAACCCGGCAATGTCGCCATGCTCGACCTCAAGAACGCCGATACTGCAATTGTCGCCTTTCTCAATTCGAGATCGGCCGCGCATGCCCGCTATGCCGTGCGCCGCCTGAAGCGAGCCAAGCGCGGGCTGCGTGTCGGCATCCTGCTTCCTCGGCTCGAGGATGACGACGGCAAGCCGCTGACGGCGGAGACCGTCAATGCGGATTTCGTAGCTGAATCCATTGCCGAAGCCGTGATTTCAGGCCTTTCCGACAAGAAGGCCGTTCCCTTGAAGGCAACGGCGAACCGCCTTTCGCGCAAGCGAACCCGGCCGAAGGCGCGTGAGACGGCGAAAGCCTGATAGCTTTACCAGTCGCCGATGCTGGCCTGGATAACGGCAAGTGCTGCAACCGCCGCCGTATCGGCACGCAGGATGCGCGGCCCGAGCGGGATCGCTGTCACGAAAGGCAAGGCGCGCAGCATTTTTCGCTCGTCCTCGGAAAAGCCGCCTTCCGGGCCGACCAGAAGAGCAAGTTTTCGCTCCGAAATGTTTTTCAGCGCCGGCATCGGATTGTTGGTGGAGGCATCCTCGTCGCAAAAGACCAGGCGTCGCCCGGCATCCCACACGGTCAGAACACGTTCGAGCTTTTCAGCTTCGCGCAACTCTGGAATGGCAAGGATGCCGCACTGCTCGGCCGCCTCGACCACATTGGCCTTCAGCCGGTCGATGCCAAGCTTCGGCACCTGCGTGTGCTGGGTGATGACCGGCTGCAGGACGCCCGCGCCCATCTCGACAGCCTTTTGCACAAGGTAGTCCAGACGCCCCTGTTTCAGCGGCGCGAAGCAGTAGACCAGATCGGGCAAAGGCGGCTGCGGCCGCTGCAAGGCTCCAACGGCAAGGCGTACGGCCTTCTTCGTCTTGCCGGCAACTGAAGCCAACCATTCACCGTCGCGCCCGTTGAACAACAGAAGCTCGGCACCGTCGCCAAGGCGCAGCACGTGAGCAAGATAATGGCTCTGCTGCGGATCGGCCTCGAACTCGGCTCCGGCAGACAGGTCGTTCGGCACGAACAGGCGTTGCAGTCGATAGTTTGCGCGCATCTGTCAGACATGCGGCAGCCTGAGCGGAGCGTCAAGCGGGTGCTGACGGATGCCAGACAGGCCGGTAGCCAAGCCGAAGCACCGCCAGCGTGGCCACAGGGGTGAGGACGCCAATGGCTCGGCCGGACAGTTTTGCGAACGCCATAGGTTTGTCGTAGCCGGCGAAGGACCAGCGCAGGGCAGCGCCACCGCGCAAGGCGTAGCAGCCTGCCCCGTCTGTCACCATCGTGCCCTCCGGCAAGGCCGAAAGTTGTGCGGCAGTAGTCGGCACCAGATTTCCTCCCGACGCCAACCGTTCCTTGTGCAAGCGCTGGTCGAGCTGCGGGGCGCGAGGCTCGGCAATCTTGAATGCCTCGCCAAAGCGGTCGACGAAATCCTTGGCCCGCTCGCGGCGGCAGTAGAAGCAGGGGCGATGACCGGCGGCAAGCGCCGTGACCTCGTCCAGGAAGAACAATTCGGTCCAGCCGGCTCTGTCAGGTTCGCCAGGGCCGCCCGGCCGATTGCGGCCCATCGGTATGCGTTGGACATTGCGGAATTCGCACACGCAGATGATCCACGCCCGCAATGCCCAGCGCTTTTTCAACAGCGTCCTGGTGCCGGGGTCGTGGATGATGCCGCGATTGCCGGTGAACAGGCCCCTATCCGGGACGGCGTGGATCGCACCGAACGGATCGACCCGGTTCTGCAGTGGCATAGCGCTTTTTCCGATTTCTACACCCAGCCGGTTATTGGCTGTTCCGCCGCCGACATGATAACGCAAGCACTGTCATTGTCATCGTATTGGCTGAACGGCGGGGTTTCGATGCGGGTCTTGGTCGTCGAGAATTACGAAAATCCCAGCCTTGGCCAAGTCGGCGCGGCAATCTCCGAGGTTGGAGGCGAGATCGACCTGTGCAAGCCGTATCTCGGCGATGCGCTACCCGGCGATTCCCGCGACCATCATGCACTGGTTGTACTTGGCGGTGGGCAGAACGCGCTGGCAGACCAAGCCTATCCCTATTTCCCGGCGCTGCTCGATCTGATCCGTGACTTCGAGGCCAGGGACCGTGCCGTGCTTGGCATATGCCTTGGCAGCCAACTGATCGCGCGGGCCTTTGGCGGACACAACCGGATCGGCGGCTCGACGGAATTCGGCTGGCAGGAAGTATCGCTGACCGAAGAAGCAAGCGAAGACGGCGTGCTAAACGAGCTGCCTGAGAGATTTCCAATCTTCCAGTGGCATGACGACACATTCTCGATGCCGCCGGACGCTGTACGGTTGGCCGCCAGTTCGGTCACCGGGAACCAGGCGTTCCGGATCGGTCGCGCCACCTACGGCTTCCAGTTCCACTTCGAGGCGGACCGGCCCATGGTGCGTCAGTGGAGCGAAAGCTTCGCGGAACTGATAGCGAGGAAGCAGCCCGGCTGGGCCGGCCGGCTTGAGGAAGAGATGGCGCAGCACGGCTCGCAAGCCGACGCGGCGGGGCTGACGATCGCGCGCGCATGGGTTGCAACGATCTGAAAAAGCGTCTCGGTTTTTCGGGCCGGAAGCGGGCGAATTTTCTATCCAGAGCGTGCCACAAGTGACAATTTTGGCACGCCTCTTGGAATCCGCTGTGGATTGAAATTTTCCACCTTGGCTTGTGTGCTTCAGTGAAGCTAGAAGCCCGCCGACGTCGCTGCCGGGGCTGGCGATGTCGCTGTCACCATTCGGCAACACAGAGCCGGAATGTTGCGCCGCGCGAACTCTCAGTCACGAAACTTTTCAGAAAATTACGCGTTTCAACGCAACGGTAACCTGTCCATGCAAGACGTTCGGAAGGCTCAATCTGAGATGACATCCGTGAAAGCAGCCCTCCTGACCTTCGCCATGCTGTCGGCAATCGTATTCGGTGGCCTCGGCATCTACGCCGCCGACGCAGCCAATGACCACAACGCAGTGGACGGCTACGGCGTAACCGCCACGCTGCGCTGAACAACACCTGCTTCCGTCACGGTCAGGATATTTTTTGACGCGCCGTCAACGGCGAGCGCGCTGAGCTTTCCTGTGTTGTAGGCACCGGTGTCGAGGTTGACGCGGTTTGCCCGCACATCGACCTCCGCGACGGGCGTGTGGCCGTGCACGATGACCTTCGGGTAGAGCGCCGCGTGCGCGTGAAACTCGCCGCGTATCCAGATCAGATCATGCTCAAGCTGATCGGCCAACGGAATACCTGGCCTGATGCCTGCGTGGCAGAAGAAGAAGTCGCCGGCCGCGAATGAACGCGGCAGGGCGCGCAAGGCGTCAAGATGCGAGGCGGGCACCGTTTCCAGAAGTGCCGCATGGCCTTCCTGCACCGCACGTTCCGCGCTTTTGAAGAACCCCTTGCGCTGCATGCTGACGCCGTACGAAAGCGCCGTCTCGATGCCGCCGAATGTCATGAAGAGGCCATTGGGATCGGGGTTTTCCAAGAAATCGACGAAGCCCACATCATGGTTGCCGGCCAGCAATACATTACGCGGATCGCGGGCCCTCGCCGCGATCAGAAAATCGAGGACACCCTTCGAATCCGGCCCCCGATCGACATAGTCGCCGAGATGAACGATACGCCAATCGGACGACGGATCCGAAGCCAACTCGTTCGCGATATGGCGATGCATAATTTCAAGCAGATCAAGCTGGCCGTGGATATCGCCGATCGCATAAAGGCGCATGCCTTGCGGAGATTTCGCCTCGTTGAAGTGGATGCCGGTTTCCGCCACGCGCTCTCCAGGGTCACCGATGAAGAAGGTTCTTGCCGGCATCCCTTATGTCGCGCTTTCCGCACAACGCCAATGTCGTATCGAGCTCCTTTCGGATGATTTCCAGTGTTGTTGTGACGCCCTTTTTGCCGCCGGCGCCCAAGCCGTAGAGGAACGGACGGCCGATGAAAGTGCCCTTGGCGCCGAGGCAGAGCGCCTTCAGCACATCCTGGCCGGAACGGATGCCGCCATCCATGAACACTTCCAGCTTGTCGCCCACGGCTGTGGCTATGTCTTCCAGGACCGAGATGGAGGACGGCGCCCCGTCGAGCTGGCGGCCACCATGATTGGAGACGATGATGGCGTCCGCCCCGGTCTTGGCCGCCATGACGGCGTCTTCCTTGTCGAGAACGCCCTTGAGGATCAGCTTGCCGCCCCAACGCTGCTTGATCCACTCGACGTCGCTCCACGACAGTTGCGGATCGAACTGTTCGCTGGTCCATGACGACAGCGAGGCAAGGTCGCCTACCCCCTTGGCGTGGCCGACGATGTTGCGGAAGGTGCGCCGCTGGGTGCCCAGCATGCCGAGGCACCAGGCTGGCCGCGTCGCCATCTGCCAGATGTGCTTGGGCGTAAACTTGGGCGGCGCGGACAGGCCGTTGCGCAGGTCCTTGTGGCGCTGACCGAGTATCTGCAGGTCAAGCGTAAGAACCAACGCCGAACATTTCGCGGCCTTGGCGCGATCGATCAGATTGTAGACGAAATCGCGGTCGCGCATTACGTAAAGCTGGAACCAGAACGGCTTCTTCGTGACCGACGCAACGTCCTCGATCGAGCAGATGCTCATTGTCGACAATGTAAACGGCACGCCGAATTCTTCTGCCGCCTGCGCGGCCAGCATCTCGCCATCGGCATACTGCATGCCGGTCAGGCCGGTCGGGGCCAGTGCAACCGGCATCGAAACCTTCTCGCCCAGCATGGTGGTTTCTAGCGAACGGTTGGTCATGTCCACCAGCACGCGCTGGCGCAGCTTGATCTTGCCGAAATCTTCCTCGTTGGCGCGATAGGTGCTTTCGGTCCACGCGCCGGAATCGGCATAGTCGAAGAACATCTTAGGCACGCGCCGGCGTGCACGCTGCTTGAGATCGTCGATGGTGAGGATTTCGCCCATGGATGTTCCAATCAAGAAGAAGCAGTTTGGGTTGATGCTGGACCGCTAGGTCCGTCAGTTGTCGTTGACGTCGGAGCGCTGCCGCAGCCTCAGCCGCGACACGCGCTGCCAGTCGCCATGACGCTCCGCCTCGTTTGCGGCACGCTCGACATAGGTGATGTGGTCCATCGCCGCCTTGCGGGCGGCGGCAGGGTCGCCGGCCCTGATCGCGTCGTAAATATCGTGATGTTGCGCCAAAAGTTTCTCACGTGCACCGGGGAGTGCGAAAACGGTGAGCCGGTTCTGGAAAACGTCTTCCGACAACAACCGGTAGCAGGAGCGCAATGTGTGCAGGAGGATGATGTTGTGGGCGCATTCGCCGACGGCGTGATGGAATTCGACATCGACTTCTGCTTCATCGACGAAGTCGCCACTGCGATGCGCCTCGTCCATCCGCGCGATGATGGCACCCAGAAGAGCGAGGTCGTCGGCGGTCGCACGGCGCGCTGCATACTCGGTGGCGACGCCTTCGATCTCGCGGCGATATTCAAGATAGTCTGCGGCGGCCTTGCGGTGGCTGGAAATGAGCTCGATCACCGGTTTTGAAAACACCTGACCGATCACATCGGCGACATGGGTGCCGCCGCCGTGGCGAGTGACGAGAAGGCCGCGTGCTTCGAGCAGCTTCAAGGCATCTCGCAAGATCGGCCGCGACACCTCGAATTGCTTTGCCAGTTCGCGCTCGCCGGGCAAACGGTCGCCGGTTCGCAGCACGCCTTCCAGAATAAGGATCTCGATCTGCTGCACCACCTCGTCGGCGGTGCGCGAATGTTCGATCCTTGAGAAAATGTCCGTCAACGAAGTGCCCAACTAAAGAGCCTGTAGAGCTCAGCATTAAGGCAACCACCCATACTGGTCAAATAATTTATCCAATTTGGTCTGCTCAAGCCGATTTCTCGTGCAACCCGGACGGTCATGAGTGGCAAGTTCTTGTTTGCGTCGATCGGTGATTGGCACTAGAGGGACGCTTAGCTGAAAAGCGCCACGACCCAGGGGCCCCCAACCGTGTCGGACGATCCATCTAACCTGGAATTCAAGCCGCGCCCGACGGGGTCCGTCATGGGGTTTCCTGCGCACGAAGGCCGGCCAGGTGCGCTTGGCGAGGTCCATTCCCGCCCGCATCCGCTGGTCGAGAAGCCACGCGTGCTGGTGCAACTCTCCTTCATGACCGAAGGCGGATCGAGCGTCGACCATGCCGTGCTGTCGGAACTATCACGTCGCCTTGGCATCGCAGCTCCCGACCGGCAAGCCCGCCACCATGCGATGAATTGGGGCAAGGGCACGCTGCGCTGGGAACGCCATACGGAATTCTCGACCTATCTGTGGGAAGGTCCGCTGTCCGAGGCCGGCAAGGCGCAGGAAGATTCGCCGTTCGGCAACGGCTTTTCGCCGCCAGGAACAGTGATTTCCGGCATCAGGCTCGAAATCCGCAAATGGACGCCGGCAAGCGAGAAGCTGATCGCCGACTTCGACCCGACCAGCCTATGCTATTCGCTGGTGGAACGGGGCAATGCTGCCATCGTGACCGATTTTCGTCAGGACGGCGACGGCCTGACCCGCATACTCGTGCTGGACCGGGGCCTGACGCCGGCACGGACGGGCGCGCTGTCGCAACGTCTGATCGACATCGAGACCTACCGCACGCTTGCCATGCTCGGCCTGCCGCTGGCGCTCTCGCTGTCGGGCAGGGTGCGCCGCATCGAGGACCGTCTGGCGGTGATCACGCGGGAAATGAAGGACGCCGAGACACGCGACAGCCAGACGCTGCTTGCCGACCTGACCGAACTTGCTGCGGAACTGGAAGCGGATGCGGCCTCAAGCCTGTACCGCTTCGGCGCCAGCCGCGCCTATGACGGCATCGTGCGCGAAAGGCTGGAAGCGCTCGATGAACAAGCGGTGCCCGGATACGACACCTGGGGCGGTTTCCTGCAACGACGCGTCGCTCCGGCCATGCGCACCTGTCGTTCGGTCGAGGAAAGGCAAGCCAACCTGTCGCGCAAGCTGACGCGCGCCACCACGCTGCTCCGCACATGGGTCGATGTCGAGGTCGAAAAGCAGAACCGCGACCTGCTCGCCTCGATGAACAACCGCGCCCGCCTGCAACTGCGCCTTCAACAGACGGTCGAGGGCCTGTCGGTCGCCGCTGTTTCCTACTATGTCGTCGGCCTGATCAGCTATCTTGCCAAGGGCGCATCGCTGTTCGGCCACGCCTTTGCGCCCGAGGCGGTTACTGCCGCTGCCGTGCCGGTGGCATTGCTTCTCGTCTGGTGGGCGGTGCGCCGCATCCGTCATCATCATTCCGAGCACGGCAAGTCCGCCAGCGAATAGGCATTGCCAGCCATTTCGATGGTCCGCAGCGTCAGATTGACGCTGAGGAATTTCAAGCGCGTCGTACGCCAAAACTCCACCAAAGCACAATTTGCAAGCAGGCATTCAAACTGGTAAAAGCTTTTTACCAGTACTGATAGGGACTGCCAATGACCGGCCTGGCGATGCCGAAACCCGATGCAGCGACACTTGGCCGGCGCGCCGAGATCGTCGCCGACATGCGCATCATCGTGCCGGGCGAAGGCGTGGTGGATACCACCAACGAAATGCGCGCCTTCGAGAGCGACGGGCTGACCGCCTACCGGCAACTACCGCTGGTGGTGGTGTTGCCGGAAACGGTGGCGCAGGTGTCACGCGTCCTGAAATACTGCAACGAGCGCAATATTCGCGTGGTGCCGCGCGGTTCAGGCACGTCGCTCTCCGGCGGCGCGCTGCCGCTGGAAGACGCGGTACTTCTGGTGATGAGCCGCTTCAACCGCATCCTGGAGATCGATTTTCCCAACCGCACCGTGGTGGCGCAGCCCGGCGTCACCAATCTGGGCATCACCACCGCCGTCGAGCAGGAGGGCTTCTACTATGCCCCCGATCCATCCTCCCAGATCGCCTGCTCGATCGGCGGCAATGTCGCGGAAAATTCCGGCGGCGTGCATTGCCTGAAATACGGGCTGACGGCGAACAACGTGCTCGGCATCGAAATGGTGCTGATGGACGGCGAGGTGGTGCGACTGGGCGGCAGGCATCTGGATTCGGTAGGTTATGACCTGCTTGGCGTCATGACCGGCTCCGAAGGCCTGCTCGGCGTCGTCACCGAGGTCACGGTGCGCATTCTCAAGAAACCGGAGACGGCACGCGCGCTGCTGATCGCCTTCCCGACCAGCGAACAGGGCGGCCAGTGCGTCGCCGACATTATCGGCGCCGGCATCATTCCCGGCGGCATGGAGATGATGGACCGGCCTGCGATCCATGCGGCCGAGGATTTCGTCCATGCCGGCTACCCGCTCGATTGCGAAGCGCTTTTGATCGTGGAACTGGACGGCCCAGCTGTCGAGGTCGATCATTTGATCGGGCTGGTCGAGAAGATCGCCATCGACAATGGCTCGACCACCTGCCGCATTTCGCAAAGCGAACAGGAGCGACTGACCTTCTGGGCAGGACGCAAGGCGGCATTCCCGGCTGTCGGCCGCATTTCGCCGGACTATTACTGCATGGACGGCACCATTCCACGCAAGGAACTACCGCGCGTTCTGGCCGGCATGCGTGAGCTCTCCGAGCAATACGGCCTGCGCGTCGCCAATGTTTTCCACGCCGGCGACGGCAATTTGCATCCGCTGATCCTCTACGACGCCAATATCCCTGGCGAACTGGACAAGGCGGAGGCCTTCGGGTCCGACATCTTGCGGTTGTGCGTCAAGGTAGGCGGTGTGCTGACCGGGGAACATGGCGTCGGCGTCGAAAAGCGCGACCTGATGCCGGAGATGTTCAACCAGACCGACCTCGACCAGCAGATGCGGGTCAAATGCGCCTTCGATCCCAACCACCTGCTCAATCCCGGAAAGGTGTTTCCGCAACTGCGCCGTTGCGCCGAGCTTGGCCGCATGCATGTCCATCGCGGACAGGTGGCATTTCCCGATATTCCGAGGTTTTGAGGGATGACCACCTTCACCCCCGAACATGCCGAAGACGTACTTGCAACCGTGCAGTGGGCGGCTGGCGAGCAGGCTCCGCTGGAGACCATCGGGCACGGCTCGAAGCGCGGCATCGGCCGGCCGTCGCAGAGCGAGCACATGCTCGACCTGTCGAAGCTGACCGGCGTCACGCTCTACGAATCGGCTGAACTGGTGCTTTCGGCCAGGGCCGGAACACCGCTTGCCGAGATCGAGACGCTTTTGGCCAAGAACAACCAGCAGCTTGCCTTCGAGCCGATGGACTATGGTCCGCTGCTCGCGCAAGCGCCCGGCAAGGGCACGATCGGCGGGGTGCTTGCCGCCAATCTCTCCGGGCCACGCCGGCTGAAGGCTGGTGCAGCGCGCGACCATATCCTCGGCATCCATGCGGTTTCGGGACGGGGCGAAGCCTTCAAGTCGGGCGGCCGCGTGGTGAAGAACGTGACCGGCTACGACCTGTCCAAGGTGATGGCCAACAGCTGGGGCACGCTGGCTGTGGCGACCGACGTGACCTTCAAGGTGCTGCCCACGGCGGAAACCGAGACCACGCTTGCGGTGCGCGGCCTGCTCGACGACAACGCTGCCGCGGCGATGGCGCTTGCGCTCGGGTCGAGCGCGGAAGTCTCAAGCGCGGCGCATCTGCCTTATCCGGCGGTGACGCGGGTGGCGGGCGGCAAGCTCGGCAGCGACGGCGCGACGCTGCTCAGGGTCGAGGGGTTCGGACCATCGGTCGCCTACCGCATCAACAAGCTGAAGGACCTTTTAAAGAACGCCGGGCCGCTTGAGGAAATTTCAGGCGCCGCCTCGCAGGCGCTATGGCGGGAGATTCGCGACTGCATCCCGTTTGCTAACGGCAGCGACACGCCGGTGTGGCGTGTTTCGATGGCACCCGCCGACGGGCATCACATGGTGATGGCGCTGCGCATGCAGGCGGCGGTCGAAGCCTTCTACGACTGGCAGGGCGGACTGATCTGGCTGGCCATGGCCGCCGGCGACCCGGAAGCCGAACTCGTGCGCGCGCTGGTCAAGAAATTCGGCGGCGGCCACGCGACGCTGGTGCG
>MKRZ01000120.1:12766-18530 GCA_001897075.1 Mesorhizobium sp. 61-13
CGCGGCCATTCCCGTTTTCCAACCGCAACCGCCGGCGCTTGCGGCTCTCTCTGCTCGCCTCAAGGCCGAGTTCGATCCGAACCACATCCTCAATCCGGGCCGCATGATGGCGGGCGACGTATCTGTTAAAGTCGATGCAGCAACCGAAGGAGCATCGACATGAGCGACACCGACCCGACTGCGCCGCGCAAGACCGACCGCTGGCTGGAGCCCGGCCCGACCAACGCGCAGGTCATCTACTTCCTCTACCTCGCCTGCTTCGTCGTCGGCATCACGGCAATCGTCGGCGTGGTGATGGCCTACATCAACCGCGGCAAGGCTGGCGGCATGGTCGAAACCCACTACACTTTCCTGATCCGCACCTTCTGGATCGGGCTTGCCTATGCGCTGATTTCAGCCGTGCTGATCGTCGCCGCAATCGGCGTCGTGTTGATGCTGGCGGTTGCCATCTGGATCATCGCGCGCTGCCTGATCGGATTGCAGGCGCTGCAACGCAACGAACCGATCAAGAACCCGACAAGCTGGTTCCTCGGAACCTGAGACCACCTTTTTCACGCAACCCGGACAGAAAACCGCTTCCCGCTTTTCCCGGAATTGCCCCAGCCAGAGGCACCCGACGTGCAGACCAATTTCTCGCTTGCCCAGCTAGCCGATCCGCATGTCGCGGAAGCGGAGGAGATCCTGCGTGCGTGCGTGCATTGCGGCTTCTGCACGGCAACCTGCCCGACCTATGTCACGCTCGGCAACGAACTCGACAGCCCGCGCGGGCGCATCTACCTGATCAAGGACATGCTGGAAGGGGGACGGGCCGCCGACAAGGAGATCGTCACCCATATCGACCGCTGCCTGTCTTGCCTCGCCTGCATGACGACCTGCCCGTCCGGCGTCCACTACATGCATCTGGTCGACCATGCCCGCGCGCATATCGAAAAGACCTATAAGCGACCACTGCCGGACCGGCTGATCCGCGCCGTGCTTGCCTTCGTGCTGCCTTATCCGGCACGCTTCCGCACCGCGCTGAAACTGGCGAAGCTCGGCAGGCCGTTCGCCGGCCTGTTCGAGAAAGTCGCCGCGCTGAAGCCGCTGACGGCGATGCTGAAGCTGGCGCCGGCAACGGTGCCGGCCCAGTCGGCGATGGCGAAGCCGGGCACGCACGGTGCCAATGGAGCGGCGCAGCGTGGGCGCGTCGCGATCCTCACCGGCTGCGCCCAGCCGGTGCTCGACCCCGGCATCAACGATGCGACGATTTCGCTGCTCAATCGCCTCGGCGTCGAGGTGGTGGTGCCCCAGGGCGAAGGCTGTTGCGGCGCGCTGGTTCATCATATGGGGCGCGAGGAAGAGGCGCTGGATTTCGCCCGCCGCAACGTCGACGTGTGGACACGCGAGGTCGAGGCGGGCGGTCTGGACGCCATCCTGATCACGGCCTCCGGCTGCGGCACCACGATCAAAGACTACGGCTATATGCTGCGACTTGATCCGGCCTATGCGCAAAAGGCGGCGCGGGTTTCGGCGCTGGCCAAGGACGTGACGGAATATCTCGACACACTCGACCTGCCGGAGCCGAAGCAAAAGCCCGGAACGGTGGTCGCCTATCATTCGGCCTGCTCGATGCAGCACGGACAGAAGATCATCCGCCAGCCGAAAGCACTGCTCGCCAAGGCCGGCTTCGTGGTCAAGGAACCGCGCGAGGGGCATTTGTGCTGCGGCTCGGCCGGTACCTACAACATCATGCAGCCTGAGAATTCGGCTCGGCTGCGCGACCGCAAGGTGAAGAACATCAAGGCGACCGGTGCCGCCATCGTCGCGACCGGCAATATCGGCTGCATCACGCAGATCGCGTCGGCGGCGGATCTGCCGGTGGTGCACACCGTCAAGCTGCTCGACTGGGCCTATGGCGGGCCGAAGCCCGAGGGCCTGACGACGCATTGAACTGGGGTGGGCGGAGGAGAAAGTTGTCCGAGGGGCTTCCGGTTCGGCTTTTGATTGCCCCAACTTCACGGAATGGATCCCGGACAGCATCGCCTCACTTCGCTCGGCTCGCTTCCGGGATGACGCCAGAGAGCTACGTCGCTCGCCCTCCCTTCTCCCCTTGTGGGAGAAGGTGCCTGAACGAAGTGAAGGCGGATGAGGGGTATTGTCTAGCTGGAACACCCCTCATCCGTCTCGGCTTCGCCTCGACACCTTCTCCCACAAGGGGAGAAGGTAGATCGCCGCATTTCATCATCGCCACGCCCGCATTCGCGTCTGGCCATTGTCAAAGAACTGACCTCGATTGAGAGGTCGGGAGGACGGGCGGCCGTTCGGTCGCTCGTTTAGTAAGTAGTGCGGCCTTGCGGCCGCCCGTCCGGTGGTCTTGCCTCACCGGGGGCAGCACTCACGCCGAAGGCCCCGATCAAGGCCCGGACTTGGGGGCTCATCACCCAGCCGCACACCGTCATGCGACCAATCCGGCACCGACGCCCTTCCCTGATACCCGGTGCGCACCAGGTCTCCCGCAAGGGCGATGGGCTGAGTATGGGGGGAGGTGCAGAGGGGGTGGATAAGTGGGGTTGAAGATTTTTACGGAGGTGAGTGGGATCAAGGGGTTGGGCTGAGCGTAGCCCGCGTTTGATCCACGTTCAGCGACGTCTGCGCTGCCCCTCACCTGCCTGCCGGCATCCTCTCCCCGTGAACGGGGAGAGGAGAGCAAGTTCTGCGTCGCTTGCGCTCTGCTGTGATGTCACGGAATGGATCCCGGACATTCCTTTCTCGCTCCGCTCGAAAGCGAATTCCGGGATGACGAAATGGAGAGGTTGCGCTTCTGCTGCAAGTGACCAAGCGTAGGGATGCATGCCCTTGGCCGGTCTTGCACCCAATGACGCGAAACCCACCCGCCGCGTCATCCCGGAAGCGAGCCGAACGAAGTGAGGCGATGCTGTCCGGGATCCATTCCGTGACAGTGGGGAAGTGCCCGGGCGAGGCAGAAGACCGCGGAAACGGAAGCGGACCTGGCACTTAAAAGATATGCCAACTTCCAGCCGCTTGCGAATTCCGGAAATTCCTTTCTTGCTCCGCTCGAGAGCGAATTCCGGGATAGCGCAGTGGAGGGGTTGCGCTCGCACTTCAAGTGACGAAGCGTAGAGATGTCCGCCCTTTGGCAAGCAGGACGAAGCGGAGGGGCGGAAGTTCGCCCTACTCGGCGGCGAGCTTGTTGCCGGTGGCGTAGGTGGACTGGTAGCGCGCGCGCTGGCGGTTCAGCGCCACCATGGTGTTGCGCATCAGGATCGCCACCGTGATCGGACCGACGCCGCCCGGGACCGGCGTGATCCACGAGGCCACGTCCTTGACGCTTTCAGTGTCGACGTCGCCGACGATACGGCTTTGACCGTCGGGACCGGTCTCGGCATTGATGCCGATGTCGATGACGGCGGCACCGGGCTTGACCATATCCGCCTTGATGAGACGCGGCTTGCCGACGGCAACGAACAGCGCATCGGCGCGGCGGGCGTGGGCAGCGACGGAGCGCGTCATGTGGTGGCAGACGGTGACGGTGGCGCCCTCGCTCATCAACAGAAAGGCGATCGGCTTGCCGACGATCTCGGAGTGGCCAACGATGACCACTTCCAGACCCTTGAGGTCGAGGCCGGTTTCCTTGAGCAGCTCGACCGAGGCGGCGGCGGTGCAGGGGGCAAGGTCGAGGTCGTTATAGACGATGTTGCCGATGGAGGCCGGGTGCATGCCCTCGACATCCTTGAGCGGATGGATGGCGCCTTGCAGCGCCTTGATCGGAATGTGCGGCGGCACCGGGCGCTGGATGATGATGCCGGTGACGCGCGGATCGGCATTCATGCCGTGGATGGCGGCTTCGAGTTCAGCGGCGGTGAGGTCGGCCGGAAAATTGCGTTCCTCGAAATCGATGCCGGCAAGCTCGGCTTTGGCGCGCTGGTTGCGTACATAGACGCCGACCGCGGCGACATCGCCGACGGTAATCGAGACCAGCCGGGGCTGGAAGCCGTCAGCCGCGGCGGCTTCGGCCTGCGCGCGCACTTCGGCAATGATGCGCTTGGCGACCGGGCCGCCCCTCAGGTAGCGCGTGTCATCGGAAAGAGACATTGGTTGTTTCCTGTATGGAAAATGGTTTGCATGTGGAGATAGCCGAGAATGCCGCCAAGAGCAACGCGAAAGCGGGATTTTCGGCCACGTTGGCCGCCTTCTTTCAGGCCAAGTGCATATTGGCAACAAAAAGGGCAGCGCGGCGTTGCCGGCTGCCCTTCCTGCGACCGGTCATGTCCCCAACACGACCCGTCCCCCGTTGTTGCGGGATTTCTACATCACCACGACGGTGGTGCCAACCGGCACGCGCTCATAGAGGTCGACGACATCTTCGTTGCGCATGCGGATGCAGCCCGACGAAACCGCACCGCCAATGGTCCATGGCTGGTTGGTGCCGTGGATGCGATAAAGTGTGGAACCGAGATAGAGCGCACGCGCGCCGAGCGGATTTTCAATGCCTCCGGCAAGGTGGGTCGGCAGGAAGCGGCCCTTGGCCTTTTCGCGCGAAATCATTTCCGCAGGCGGATACCAATCCGGCCATTCGCGCTTTTGCGAAACCTTGTGCGTGCCGGCCCATTCGAAGCCGGGCTTGCCGGTGCCGACGCCATAGCGGCGGGCCTTGCCGTTTTCGCCGACGAGATAGAGGAAGTTCTCGGTGGTATCGATGACGATGGTGCCGGGCTTCTGCGGCCCGTCATAGGCCACTTCCTGCGGCAGGTAGATCGGGTTGATCTGCGGACGGGCCACGACGCGCTTCTGTGGCTTCGGCACGGCGGCGGTGCGGATGCGGTCCGGCTGGACCTGGATTTGTGCCGGCGCTTCGACGGCGCGAAGCTTGCGCTTCTGTTCCGCCTGCTGCGCACGCTTCAGCGGACGCACCGCGGTTGGTTGCTGGCCAAGCTGCATGACCCACGGCGCGGACAGGTCCGGGCTGACCATGACCGGCGGCCGTTCGGCATAGCGTTCGCTGGCCATCGACGCAGGCGCCGAAAAGGCAAGGGCGCATACCGCGCCAAGAAGGGAGACGGAAAGTCGTTTCATCGGGATTTGCTCTCAGCTCAATCGTCTCGGCCCAACGGCAAGACCCGTTGGCCATAAGGCGATGTTGGCTGCGAGCAGCAACCGAAACGTGAATCGGAATGCGTAAAATGCGGTTTTGTCAGTAAACCTTTTGGTATGGTTATCGGCGCGTTCAGGAATCTGGTAAAGCGCCGGTAAAAGGCGAAGCGACAAAGGTTAACGGGCGAAACCCATGAGCGAGAACACTGGCCTGATCATCGGCCCGGACGGCATAGAGCGTTGCTTCTGGCATGGCAATCTGCCGGACTACCTGCATTATCACGACCATGAATGGGGCCGCCCGATGGCCAACGACACGCGGCTGTTCGAGAAAATCTGCCTCGAAGGTTTCCAGTCCGGCCTGTCGTGGCTGACGATATTGAGGAAGCGCGAGAATTTCCGCGAGGCGTTCGACGGCTTCGAGTTCGACCGCGTGGCGCGCTTTACCGACGAGGATGTGGAGCGCCTGCTCGGCAATGCCGGCATCATCCGCCATCGCGGCAAGATCGTTTCCACCATCAACAATGCCAGGCGCGCGCGCGCGCTGGCCGACGAGGCGGGATCGCTGGCGGCATGGTTCTGGAAGTTCGAACCGGGGCCTGAGGAGCGCCCGGCGGTGGTCGATCTCGCCCATCTCAAGGCCAACCCGACGACGGCCGTTTCAGTGCGCATT
>MKRZ01000121.1:0-14624 GCA_001897075.1 Mesorhizobium sp. 61-13
CGCTGCCCTTAACAAGAATTTCAGCCGGTTGGTTCATGTGGCGCTTGCCGCGAAGACGGGTCTGCCAGCGACGGCGCTTTCCACGCAATCGGCCAGTGAGCCGTAGAGCACCGCATAGCCGGTGTTGCCGGGCGCATAATGGGCGAACTTGCCGGAGTTGGTCATGAGGACGCCGTTGGGCAGTTCGTTGAGGATCGGCGTCACCACCACGCAGGTGTCGGCGACAACGACGACCCCGCAGGCTTCCAGTGCCTTCCTGCGGGCCGTCTTGTCGAGTTCGCTGACGACGTGACGCCCGGTGCAGGCGTGGATCGGAACGGCGAGACGCCGACCGGCAATCAGGCGTTCCAGCCGCTCGAACTCGCCCAGCGACAGATGCGGACTGCCGATGGCGACCGCGTCGATGGCGTCGACGTGCTCGGCCGTGGAAAGCCCGCGCTGTGCGGCGGCGACCATCTGCGGGGTAACGGTGATCGTGCGTTCGGGCGCGAGGTGGCCGAGGGCCGTCTGTACATCCGGCGCTTCGGGCGTAACGCCGGCAATGTGGAACAGGCCGACCGCACCGGAGGAAGCGGCGGCCGCGCCGAAGGCCTTCAGCGCGTCTTCACCCGGGTGCGTGGCGATGCCGGCGACGACGCCGATGGTGGTGCCGGTCTCGCGGCCATAGAGGCTGCCGAGGACAGGCCAGGCGATTTCCGAGGCGAGGAAGGCAGGGGGCAGGGCGGAGACATCGAAGACAAGCCGGGCGCGCCGGTTTTCCGGCTGGTGCAGGCCATAGTCGGGCGCGCGCCCAGCGATGGCGCAGGCGATGTCGAGGAAATCGCCGTAGCGGTTGGTGCGCGCGCCGAGCACGGAGTTGCAGAAGACGACGGCGTTGGACTCGCCCCAGGCGACATCGCTGCCGAAGGCGGGCCGGTGGCCGGCCTGGTAGGGCGCGCAGGTCCAGCTCTGCTCGCAGCCGAGCTTGCGGTAGGCTTCCATCATCCGCCGCGCCATGCCGCGCTGCGGTTCTTCCAGCCTGACGCGCGAGCAGCCCACGAGGTCGAGCGCGCCGACATTGAGCGTGGAGCGAATGGCGACTTTCGCGCTTCCCTCCACCAGTTTCTCGGCAAACAAGGTGCCGGAATCGCCGTGATAGAGCGCGCCGTCGATATGCGCGGACGCGATCGGGATGAGGCGCGGCGCGGCAAGCAGGCGAGCACTTTCGGCAACGATGCGCATGGCGGCGGCAGCGCCTTCGCCCCGGTCGCCTGAGGCAATCGCGCGTTCCTCTGCGGTGAGCGCGAGGGCCATGTCAGCGCCTCTTGTAGCGGATGGTGTCGAAGCGCGCGGCCAGCGCATCGTAGAGCAGAAGGCGGCCGACAAGCGGCTCGCCGATGCCGGTGATGAGCTTGATCGCCTCCATCGCCTGCAGCGTGCCGATGACGCCGGTGAGCGCGCCGACCACGCCGGCAGCCGCGCAGGACGGCACGAGGCCGGGCGGCGGCGGTTCCGGGAACAGGTCGCGGTAGGACGGGTTTTGCGTGCCGTCGGCTGCCGTCTCGAATGGCTTCAGCACGGTAACCGAGCCGTCGAAGCGCCCGACAGCGGCGTGGACCAGCGGGCGCTTTGCCTGCTCGCAGGCGTCGGCAACCGCATAGCGGGTATCGAAATTGTCCGAGCCGTCGATGACGAGGTCGTATTGCGCGACAAGGGCAGGGGCGTTTTCGGCGGTAAGGCGGAACGTATGCAGTTCCACGGCAACGGATGGGTTGATGCGGGCAATGCTTGTCCTGGCGCTTTCGCCCTTCGGAACGCCGAGCGACGCCGTGTCATGGATCACCTGCCGTTGCAGGTTCGAGAGCGAGACTGTGTCGTCGTCGATGATGCCGAGCGTGCCGACGCCGGCGGCGGCGAGATACTCCAGCACCGGCGCGCCGAGACCGCCTGCGCCGATGACCAGCACGCGCGCCGCTTTCAGCTTGCGCTGGCCCGCGCCGCCGATCTCGGGCAGCACGATGTGGCGCGCATAGCGCTCCAGTTCTTCATCGGTGAGTGGCTGTGAAGTCATGGCCAGACCATAGCCGGGCGGGCAGGGGTTGTCAGGCGCTATCGGTGGGACCAGCCGTGCCGTGATCGACGGTGAGGAACTGCGCCCTGCCTTCAAGGCTAGAGAAAAGGGCGGCGTCGGTGCCGGTCATGAAGGCTTGGCAGTTGAGGTCTTCGAGGATTGAAAACAGGGCGGCGCGGCGACCGGCATCGAGATGCGCGGCGATTTCGTCGAGGAGCAGGATCGGCGTCATGCCCGATATCTCGGCGGTCAGGCGCGCATGCGACAACACGATGCCGACAAGCAGCGCCTTTTGTTCGCCTGTGGAGCAGAGGTCGGCGGGCATCGCCTTGGGGCGGTGGCGAACGACGAGGTCGGAACGGTGAGGGCCGGTCAGCGTGCGGCCCGCTGCGCGGTCGCGCTCGCGGCCGGTTGCCAAGGCATGCCTGAACTCTTCCTCGACGTCGACGGCGGGCAGACTGCCGACCCGGCTTTCGAGGTCGCCGTCAAGCGCGATGTCGGCCTGCGGAAATGGTCCCTCGCCGGGCAGGCGCTCGATCATTGCCGCCAGAAGTCGCACCAGTTCGGCGCGCGCGGCGGCAATCGCCACGCCGGTTTCCGCCATCTGCGTTTCAATGGCCTCGAACCATGCGCCGTCGCGGGAGTTGTCGGCGAGCAGGCGGTTGCGCCCGCGCATCGCCTTTTCATAGTCGAGCGCGCGCTGGCCATGGCTGGCATCGATTGCCAGCACCATGCGGTCGAGGAAGCGGCGGCGGTCGCCAGCGGGTCCGGTGAAGAGCGAGTCCATCGCGGGCGTCAGCCAGACGACGCGCAGCCACTCAAGCAGGTCGTCTGCGGACCGCGTCGGCGCACCGTTGATGCGCACGCGCCGCCCTGTTTCGCCGGCATCTGCGCCCGCAAAGCCGGTGCCGATGTCGGCAGCGCCGTTCGGGCCGTCGAGCTTGGCATGGAGGGCAAAGCCTCCGTCGCCGCCTTCGCGCGCGACTTCGCCATAGGGAGCGCGGCGCAGCCCGCGACCAGGGGTGAACAGGGAGATGGCTTCGAGGAGGTTGGTCTTGCCCGCGCCGTTGTCGCCGGTCAGCACTACGGCACCCGGCTTCAGATCAAGCGAGAGGGCTGCGTAGTTGCGGAAATTGGTGAGCGTGATCCGGCTGATATGGGTAATGAGCGCCATTGGCCCGGTGCCTTATGACGCGATCCTCTGCCCTTTGGGACAGAGGCAGGCGACGTGACGTAAAGGGGTAGGAAACCGAATTCTCACACCCGCATCGGCATCAACACGTAGAGCGTGTTCTGGTCGTTGGTGTCGCGGATCAGCGTCGGCGAACCGGCGTCGGCAAGCATGAATTCGGCGTCGCCGCTGCTAAGCTGGGCCGCCACGTCGAGCAGGTACCGCGCGTTGAAGCCGATCTCGATGGGGTCGGACGAGTAGTCGGCGGCCAGTTCTTCCGTGGCGCTGCCGGAATCGGGATTGTTGACCGCAAGCGTCAACTGGCCCTCGGCAATCGAGAGCTTTACGGCCCGCCCACGCTCCGAAGAGATGGTGGAGACGCGATCGACTGCGGCGGCGAAGGTCTGCCGGTCGATGGTGAGCTTCTTGTCATTGCCGGTTGGAATGACGCGCTGATAGTCGGGGAAGGTGCCGTCGATCAGCTTGGAAGTGAGAACGACGCTGCCGACGGTGAAGCGGATCTTGGTATCGGACAGTTCCGTGGTGACGGCCACGTCCGGGTCATCGACCAGTTTCTGCAATTCGCTGACGGTCTTGCGCGGAATGATGATGCCGGGCATGCCCTCGGAGCCTGCGGGAGCGTCGATTTCAGCCCGCGCCAATCGGTGGCCGTCGGTGGCGACCGAGCGCAGCTTCAGCTTGCCGCCAACTTCATGGGCATGCAGGAAGATGCCGTTGAGATAGTAGCGCGTTTCCTCGGTCGAGATGGCGAACTGCGTCTTGTCGACAAGGCCCTTGAGCGCCGTTGAATCGAGCCGGAAGATATGCGGGAACGAACCGGCAGAAAGCTCGGGGAAATCCGACTGCGGCAGGCACTGCAGGCGGAAGCTCGAGCGTCCGGACGTGACGGTCATAGCGTTGCCGTCTTCGTCGGTCTTCAGCATCACCTCCGCGCCTTCGGCAAGCTTGCGCACAATGTCATAGAGCAGGTGCGCCGGCACGGTCGTGGCGCCGGGGCGCTCCACCTTGGCAGGCGTTGCTTCGGTGATCTCGAGATCGAGATCGGTCGCCTTCATCTCCAGGCTGGCGCCTTCCGCATTCAACAGCACGTTGGAAAGGATCGGAATTGTATTGCGCCGCTCGACCACGCGGTGAACGTGGTTAAGGGACTTGAGAAGGTTCGACCGTTCCAGAATTACACGCATGATGAAACAGGCTCACTTGAAGGAAAGGGCAGGTGTCCGAATCGGCAACCTGCCTCAGTCTGAACTGGCATAGAATTTCGTCAAACTGACAGGAAAAAGCCCCCGAACGCAAGCCCGCGCGCTGCAATCGGAGGCTTTGTGGATAACGCCAAAGCCTCGATGACGGGCTGGCCTAGGCCTGATCGTTGATCAGCCTTCTCAGCAGTTCCAGTTCCTGCGCCAGCGTGTTGTCTGCGCCCGACAGGTCCTCGATCTTGCGCACCGCATGGAGGACTGTGGTGTGGTCGCGGCCGCCGAAGCGCCGGCCGATTTCGGGCAGGGAACGCGGCGTCATGACCTTGGACAGATACATGGCGACCTGGCGCGGCTTGACGATGGTGCGGGTGCGCCGGTTGGAAAGAAGTTCCGTCTTGGACACATTGTAGTGGCGCGCGACGATGCGCTGGATGTCTTCAATGCGCACGCGCTTCGGTTCGCCGGTGCGATAGATATGGCCGAGGATCTCGTCGATACGGTCGATGGTGATCTGCGGCTCGAAGGATTGCCGGAAGAGGAGCTGGTTGAAGGCGCCTTCCAGTTCGCGGCCACTGCCCGTGACGGTGCGCGCGACGTGTTCCAATATGTCTTCCGAAATCGCCAGCGAGGAATCCTCGGCCTTGGCCGAGGCAAGCCGCAACTTGAGCATGGCGAGCCGCATGGAAAAGTCGGGTGCCGACATTTCGAGCGCGACGCCGCCGTTGAGACGCGAACGCACGCGGGGCTCCAGCGATTCCAGTTCGGATGGCGGCCGGTCGGCGGCGACGACCACCTGCTTGGCGCTGTCCAAAAGCATGTTGATCAGGTGGCAGAACTCATGCTGGATCGACTTGCCCTGCAGGAACTGCATGTCGTCGATGATCAAAAGGTCGATGTCGCGCAACTGCTCTTTCAACGTCAGCGCATTGTTGTCGCGGATGGCGGTGGCAAAGCGCCACATGAAGTATTCCGCCGTCAGATAGACAACGCGCGACCGTGGGTTCTGGCGCAGCGATTCCGCCGCGATTGCCTGCAGGAGGTGAGTCTTGCCGAGGCCGACTGTGGCATGGAGGAAAAGCGGGTTGAAGCGCACGGCGCTCGACTGCGATTCCGCCACCGCGCGAGCCGCAGCGAATGCCACGCGGTTCGACGGGCCTTCGATGAAGGAAGAAAACGTATAGCGCGGATCGAGCGGCGAACCGAGCACGCTTTGGCGGAACTCCGGCTCCGCTGCTCCATTCCGGTTTGCGGGAGCGCGTTCCGGCTTGCCGGCATTCATTGTGCCGGCCGAGAGCACGGTCTGGGTCTGCCGGGTCATCGTCTTGCGCTGTGGTGCATTTTCGCTCTCGCCGCTGCGCGTATGGCGCGTGGCGGTGCGGACAATGATTTCCACCTTGATGACGTCCGGGTCTTCTTCCTTCCAAAGCTCGACGATCTGGTCGAGGTAGTGGCCGTTGATCCAGGAACGCAGGAATGCGGTCGGAACGGAAATGCGCACAACGCCCTTCGAAGCTTCCGCCAGCTTCATGCGGCCAAACCAGCTTGAATAAACCTCGGTTCCGAGGCGTGCCTTCAACTGAGCCTTGATGCGCTCGAACCTATGATCCACTGCTGCGGAAATCGTCAGGTCGTTTTCTTTGATCAAATCCCCCGAAAGAGGGAGGTCGCTGCCAATCTCCCTGTCGATGCCGCTTTGCATTCGCTACCCCTGTCCTATGCCATGCTGCCATGATCGCGGTTGCCCGCGCCATGTCGCCTCGTTCTGTTTCGCCATATAGCCGCCGCTGGCCAAAGGCGTCCGCCTGTTGTTCGGCTCTTGCGAGCTCTTGGTCGTGGGCCCGGCGATACAAGGCAACACGAAACCGTCCGGCAGTCCGCCGGCGCGGCTTCAACACCAAGTTCGCAAAAACCCCGTTCCCCTTACCCGTACCGAAAGGACAAACCCAACCTTCCGCGGAATAACCTCCGCGGCCTCAAATGTTTCCATTTTTGGTTAGGTCGAGGGCCGTGCGGCCCATCCCTTTCGATGGAGGGACACTACCGAAATCGTTGTGGAAAGGGCAAGGCCGCGTCTAACTCATTTTTAACGAATCTGGTTACCGGAAGACCACCAAGTAGCACCACGACAGAGGGCCTGTTCGTGAAAGCTGTTGTGATTCAATCTCTTTCCTTGGGGGCGGCTGAAAGGCTAGCTGGCGAGACATTTTTTTTAATATTTTGCTTGACATGCGATTGTCCCCCATCCGCCACACCCAATATGAACAAGCTGTGGATGACCTTCATTAAGTAGCTGAAATTAAAGGTCTTTTTTTGACAGATTGTATGTTAGAAATCGCTTTAACGCGCACAACATATTGAATATGCCGGCAAAATTTGGGGGCTTCCAAAACTGCCGTTACGACGCCTTTGAGACGGTCATTCGGGATTTATGTCGGCAAACGGAAAAACCCGATGCGAAGGCACCGGGTTCTTAAAAAAAATCAAACTTTTTAAATATCGAAGATCAGGCCGAGAGTGTCTTCAGGCGCTGTGCGAGGCGCGAAACCTTGCGCGATGCGGTGTTCTTGTGGACCACGCCCTTGGTGGCGGCGCGCATCAATTCCGGCTCTGCGTGCTTGAAGGCAGCTGCGGCGGCATCCTTGTCGCCGGCGGCCAATGCTTCCTCGACCTGACGGACGTAGGAGCGAACGCGCGAGCGACGGTTTTTGTTGACCGCGGCGCGGCGAGCTATCTTGCGCGTTGCCTTTTTGGCCGAGGAGGTGTTGGCCATGATGCCTCTCTTCTGATCTCAACGGTGAGCGCTAGCGGCGTTCCGCGAGGCGCAAAAAACAAACGGGCAGCCATGGGCCGCCTCAGTTGGTGCGGCTTATAGTGCAGCTTTTCCGACCCGTCAATGTTGGCCCGGGCTCTTTTTGACGATATCGGCACGCCGCGCGCATTTAGCGGTTCTTGAAGTCCGGCTTACGTTTTTCCGCGAACGCCGCCATGCCTTCCTTCTGGTCTTCGAGCGCGAACATGGAGTGGAATACGCGCCGTTCGAACCGCAGCCCCTCGGCAAGCGTGACCTCGTAGGACCGATTGACGGCTTCCTTGGTCATGATGACCGCCGGCAAGGAGAAATCGGCGATCTTTGCCGCTGCCTTCAAGGCTTCCTCGACCAAGTCGCTGGCCGGCACAACGCGCGAGACCAAACCTGAGCGCTCGGCTTCGGCCGCATCCATCATGCGGCCGGTCAGGCACATGTCCATTGCCTTCGACTTGCCGACGAAGCGTGTGAGGCGCTGCGACCCGCCCATGCCGGGCATGACGCCCAAAGTGATTTCCGGCTGGCCGAATTTGGCGCTGTCGGCGGCGATGATGAAGTCGCACATCATGGCGAGTTCGCAGCCGCCGCCGAGCGCATAGCCGGCGACCGCCGCGATCATCGGCTTGCGGGTGCGCGTGAATTCCTCCCAGCCGGAGAAGAAATCCTCCAGATAGGCTTCGACATAGCTCTTCGACTGCATTTCCTTGATGTCGGCACCGGCGGCGAAGGCCTTTTCGGAACCGGTGATGACGATGGAACCGACGGAAGCGTCGGCATCGAAGGCCTTGGTGGCGGCAAGGAGTTCGGCCAGAACCTGCGAGTTGAGCGCATTGAGCGCCTTCGGCCTGTTCAAAGTGATCAGCCCGACCTTGCCGCGTTTTTCGGCGATGATGTTTTCGTAGGTCACGGCGATGTCTCCCGATGTGATGGTATGGCCGCCTGTAGCTTACTCCTGGCAAGCCCGGCAATAGAAGGTGGAACGGCCGCTTTGTACGATTCGCTCGACATGGCCGGTGCAGCCCGGCGTCGGGCAGGCAACGCCTTCGCGGTCGTAGACTGCAAACGAGTGCTGGAAATAGCCGAGCGAGCCGTCCGTATGCATATAGTCGCGCAACGACGAGCCGCCTGCGGCAATCGCATCGGCGATGACGGAGCGGATGGCCTCGGCAAGTCGCTCGCTTTGCGCCTTGGCCTTTTTGCCGCTCGTGGCGATTGTTCCTGCCGCCCGCAATGGGGAGAGACGCGCGCGCCACAGCGCCTCGGAGACATAGATATTGCCGAGGCCGGCAATCAGGCGCTGGTCGAGCAGGGCCGCCTTGAGCGGCGTCCTGCGATCTTTCAGCAGGGAGGAAAGCAGCGGACCGTCGAGCGTGTTGCCCGTGGGTTCCACGCCGAGGCCGGAAAGCATCGGATGCTCGTCGGGCACCGTTTCGCTGAACAGCATGAAGCCGAACCGGCGCGGGTCGTTGAAGACCACGCGGTGTGCGCCTTGCGCGGAGGCGAGGTTGAAGACGACGTGATCGTGGGCGGCGTCCTTGGACCGCTCATAGTGGAAGATGCCGGGCGTGGCGCTCTCCTCGCCAGCCTCGATGCGGAACGATCCGGTCATGCCGAGATGGCAGATCAGGGTCGGTCCGCCGTCGGTGTGCATGGTGAGATATTTGGCGCGACGTCCAAGCGCGGTGATGGTGCTGCCCGTCAACCGCTCCGTGAACCTTTCCGGGAAGGGAAAGCGCAGATCCGGCCGCCGGGCTTCGACGCTGACGATGCGCGCGCCTTCCATGACCGGCTGCAACCCACGCCTGACGGTTTCGACTTCCGGAAGTTCAGGCATGTTTGATCACCGGACCGCCGAGCGCCGCATAAAACGATGTGCCGTGCGGACCTGCTGGCAGGCGAAGATGTTCCGCCACCGTTTCACCGATATCGGCAAAGGTCGGCCTGAGGCCGATCGCACCGCCGGCCATGCCGGGCGCTATGCCGATGACGGGAATGCGCTCGCGCGTGTGATCGGTACCGCGCCAGGTCGGGTCGTTGCCGTGGTCGGCGGTCAAAATGAAAAGATCGCCGGGTTTGAGGCGGGCGAGCGCCTCCGGGATGCGCTTGTCGAATGCCTCGAGCGCCGCCGCATAGCCTGCGACGTCGCGCCGATGGCCGAATTCGGTGTCGAAGTCGACGAAATTGGCAAAGACGAGATCGCCGTCACCGGCGTCGTCGATTGCGCCAAGAGCCTTGTCGAACATCGCCATGTTGCCGACGCCCTTGCGGACTTCCGAAATGCCGCGATGGGCGAAGATGTCGCCGATCTTGCCGATGGCGATGACGCGGCTGCCGCGCGCGACAAGACGGTCGAGGAGCGTCGGTTCGGGCGGCGGAACGGCATAGTCGCGGCGGTTTGGCGTGCGCTTGAAGGTGGCTTTGGTCTCGCCGAGGAAGGGTCGTGCGATGACCCGGCCAATATTGAGCGGATCGCACAGCTTGCGCACGGTTTCGCAGAACTCGTAAAGGCGCTCCAGGCCGAAATGGGTTTCGTGCGCGGCGATCTGGAGAACGGAATCCACCGAGGTGTAGCAGATCGGCTTGCCGGTCCGGATGTGTTCTTCGCCGAAATCCTCGATGACCGTTATGCCGGAGGCATGGCAATTGGCGAGGATGCCGGGCACGTGGCCCTGCTTGATCATGGCGTCTGTCAGCGAAGATGGAAAGGCCGGCACGGTGTCCGGGAAATAGCCCCAGTCGAAGCGGACTGGCAGTGCGGCGATCTCCCAATGGCCCGATGGCGTGTCCTTGCCGCTCGATACTTCCTGGGCCGCACCCTGGAAGGAAGATGCCAGGGGCATAGTACCCGGCTGGCCTTGTAAGGAGAATCCGGACGCGATGCGCGCAGCCACGCCGAGCCCCAGGCTCATCATGTTGGGCAGCCTAAGCGGCCCTTCACGCAAGCCGGCACGATCAACTTTGCCAGCCGCACAGGCTTCGGCGATGTGGCCGAAGGTGTCGGAGCCGGCATCGCCATAGCGGTCGGCATCCGCAGCTCCGCCGATGCCGAATGAATCGAGTACGAAAATGAATGCGCGCGCCATTCAAGCCTTGCCAAACTGTAGCGTCGGCTAGGGAAGGCGTCACCGCTTCCGATTTTGCCTGGCGCGATCGAATGAAACGGCGCTGCGGCAGGAAAGATCGCAGCGCTGTTTCTTTGTCACCCAGACATAGGCATCAGCCTGACCCTTGGCAATTCGCAAGTGAGTGTATCGTTGCGAAAGCTGATCAGCAGTTGGAGCAGGCGATTTCCTGCAGGACGCGGGGCCGCAGATAGTAGACTTCGTTCATCGGCGTGTTGTTGAACATGCCGGCAAGTCCCGTCGCCTGATTGCCGCTGATCGACCACGCGATGATCGGATTGTAGGTCAGCTGGCTCTCGACCCTGATGAGGAACGTTCCCGCGACCTTCAGCGTTGGCGGCACAGTGGTCGGAAAATTCTTCGTGTAGGGCACCGTGAATTTGTCGCCTACGCCCTGATAGGACCAGACCACCGTGGGATTTGCGCCCGCATCGTTCGATATCCTGATGCCGGTGACCTTGATAGTCGGAACGGAGCGGTTGTAGGGGCGCATCACCGACGTGCCGATTTTGATGATGTCTTGAAGCACGGTGGTGGAAACCTGGTCCTGCTGGGCGACGAGGTCGGCGACCATGCTGCCCAGCCGGCTGACTTTCTTGCTGGTTTCGATCGCCTGGACCGCTTCGACGGTGATAAAATACATGATCAGCAGGATCGGCGCGATGAATGCGAACTCGACTGCCGCGACCGCCCTGCGGTCCCGCCCGAAACTGACCAGCCGCGACAGCAAGCCGCTTATTGGTCGATGTGCCCCCGCACCCAGCATTTTATTGTCCCTTTGCCCACTGATACGCGGATTGTTGTCAATAAGGCTCATTCTGCCAGGTCATGGTGGCGAAATGCAGCGTCGTCCCGTCACTCATGTTGGAGATATACTTGCTCATGAAGTCGGTTATGACCGGCCACTTGTAGAAGACGCGGAGCATGTTCTTCGTTCCCGCGTCGCCCAGTTGCGTGGTGAAGCCTGTGGTTCCGCCCGCATACATCAGGGTGACCTGGTTGGACCCCTTGTCGATCGTGAAGGTGTGCTTTGTTCCTTCGTTGAAACTTGTCAGCGTGCGCAAATCGATTTTCAGGCCGGGGCAGCCGCTCGTGACAATGATCTCAAGGCGGCCGCAGACGAGTTTGCGAAGATCGGCTTCGCTGATGGTCCGGATCTGTCCCGTTCGCATCTGGCGGGCGATGTCGTCGGTGGCATTGGCCAGTACTTCCTGACCGGCGAACGAGATGCAGGTTTCGAGAACCGCGAACACCAGCATGGAGAACGGAATGGCGAGCATCGTGAATTCGACGGCGACACTGCCTTCGCGGTCCCGGCGAAACCTGGTCAGAAGACCGCTTCGCCTGGTTCTGCCGCGGCTGCCCACAATGCTGGAGACGCTACCCATGTCCGTTGTGCCTCGACCCTTTACGGTTCGGGCAAACCTTATATGAGAGCCGTTGAAGTCCGGTTTGAATGACCGCTAAATTGCGGTGAGGGCGCTTAACCTTCCAGTAACCGTGCCGGACGCGGTTCCTAGCACCTTACTGGTTGTTCATCTCGGCTTCGGACACCCGCTCTGCGTCGCTCTTGAACGAGCTCTCGCAATAGGGTGAACACGACATTGTCTGGACCTGGGCGCGGCGATAGATGCGCACGGTGGCCGCAGTCTGGCGCACGACGGTAACCTGCTCGTCGATGATCGGGTTTCCGTCCTTGTCCATGATGACAAGATTGGTAACGCCGAAGCCCCTGCCGGTCAGGACTACAGTAGAGGCATCCTGCACCGAAGCATCGGCAATCGCGGGATTGCCGACCACGATTGTGTCGGCGGCGCGTGCCAGCTTGACGATCTTGGCCTGGTTCATGGTGACTTCGATACCGGTAGCCATTGCGGCAGAGGGGGCATAGGCCGCTCCGACCACGAGTGCCGCCGCAAGAAAAATAGATTTCGACATGGCCATCACCTGATCTCCGGACCCGCGAGTGTTCAACGGAATATGAACGGGATTGGTGAACCAACGGTTAAGCGGCACAATTGGAGCCACGGCCGGCAGCGTATTCACATGTGGTCATCCGCCATTTTCAGCATTCTGCTCATCGATCCTTAACGCAGCAAAGCTATGAGTCTTGGCATTGTTGGTCGAATTCTCGTGTGGGACCCATGCTCGAGGCACTGATCTTTGTGGTTTTCCCGTTCTGCATGGTGTTTGCCGCCGTGTCGGACATGTTGTCCATGACAATCGCAAATCGAGTGTCGCTGCTCTTGCTCGGCACCTTCGTAGTGATCGCCCCATTGACCGGCATGGCCTGGACCGACTTCGGCTGGCATCTTGCGGCTGGTGCAATGATGCTGACCGTAACCTTCGCGCTCTTCGCGCTGGGCGGCATGGGCGGCGGCGACGCAAAGCTCATGGCCGCGACAGCGGTGTGGATGGGCCTGGACATGGCGCTTGTGCAATACCTTGTTACCGCTGCCGTGATTGGCGGGCTGCTGACGCTTGCAATTTTGACGTTTCGCAGCTCGATGCTGGCGCCGATTACCAAGGCCAATATGTTCTTGCGCCACTTCGCGGATGACAAGACCGGCGTTCCTTATGGAATCGCGCTTGGCGTTGGCGGCCTGATCGTTTATCCGCAAACGCCCCTTATGATCTGGGCGCTCGAACGGCTCGCGGCCTGATATTTCCACGCAATTCGCATCTGGAGCTTGTTAGGAGGCAGCAGCGGGCCGCGCCGACGCATGTTCGCTACAATTTATATAAACGTTAAATTAATCACATTCGTAAGCATTGCATTAACCATAATTTGACGATTGCGGCTGCAATGTCTCGCCTGGCTGAATGGATTGCCAAGGGCGAGGTTCAAACAGATGCCTGCATCCCGATTGATAATTCTGGGCGTGGCCGCAGTCGCGGCGGGCGGCGCGGGTTTTGTCGCCAAGAACATGGTGGCGCCTCCGCCGGCACAGGTCGCTGTTAGCCCCGGCCCGCAGTCTCCCTCCGTTCCAGTACAGGAAGTGGCAGTCCTGTCGGGAGACGTCGCGATGGGAAGCCCGCTTGGCGACAACATAAAATGGGCGGCGTGGCCTTCCGGCACGATCGACCCCAATTTCATTACGAAAGCCAATGAACCCGACGCGATCGAAAAGCTGAAAGGCTCGGTCGCGCGCATGTCGATGTATAGCGGCGAACCGCTGAGGCGGATCAAGCTCATCGACGAGGGTCAAAGTTTCATGTCGTCCATGCTGCCCTCGGGCGCGCGCGCCGTGGCGACATCGATTGCAGCAGACACTTCCGCCGGCGGCTTCATCCTGCCGAACGATTTCGTCGACGTCATCATGACCCGCCGGGCAGACGCCGCCGGCGGGGGCACTGGTTTCAGCACCGAAACCATCTTGAAGAACATTCGCGTGCTGGCAATCGATCAGACCATCCAGGAAGACGAGGAAGGCAAGAAGACCAGGGTCGGCCAGACGGCAACCCTGGAGCTTACGCCTGAACAGGCCGAGATCATCACCGTGGCGCAGCAAATGGCTGACAGGCTGACGCTGGCGCTGCGATCCATCAAGGACACGCAGGAGACGAACCTGGATCAGGCCGACTATCTCGTGAACGGCGCAGGTCGCCGCGGCACGGTGCGGCTGATCAGATCAGGCGAAATTTCCGAAGTGGGGGCAAGGAAATGATGTCATATCGCAAACTGCCGGCCACGCTCGCCGCAACATTGGCTCTGATGTTCATCGGAGCGGGCACGCTTCCGATAACCGATGCGAACGCGGCGGGAGGCACCCGGGTTGGCGCCACGTCCGCGAACCAGCGCGTCAAGCTGGGGCTCAACAAGTCCGTCGTCATCGACCTGCCAAGCGACGCCTACGATATCCTGGTGGCCAATCCTTCCGTTGCCGATGCAGTAACCCGCACTTCGCGGCGCATCTACCTGTTCGGCAAGGCGGTCGGTGAAACCAACATCTTCGTGTTTGGGCCGAACGGCGAACAGATCGTGAGCCTCGACCTCGCTGTCGAGCGCGACGTTGCCGGCCTCGAAGATTATCTCGAACGCTTTATCCCGGGTTCGGACATCAAGGTCGAACTGCTGAACGACAACGTCGTCCTGACCGGAACGGTCGAGACGCCATTGGACGCCAAGCGTGCAAGCCAGCTTGCGCAGGCTTTCGTCAAGGGCGGTGAAGCAACGACCGGCCAGTATTCCCAGACGGCTGCCGGCGGGTCCGCCAACGGCGGCGTCGATATCGACAATCCAGACTCCGAACGT